>CAVGLH010000209.1:0-3795 GCA_963630065.1 Bacteroides fragilis
CTGTCAAATAGTCGAGATAAGGAGTTGGAGTGTTGTAGATTACGTCCCCCTTGTCATGCTTACCGATTCCCCATCCGTCGAGAATCATCAAAAGAGCTTTTTTTGCCATAATTACATAAATGTTTTTAAATTCGAATTTCGACTGCAAAGTTACTGCAAATTGCAGACAACACAAAACAAAAATCCTTTTTTTTTAGTTTTTTATTGTTGAGTAATGATAAAAACGGCTGGAATTCCTTTTCCTCCTTTACTGGAACT
Organism: Bacteroides fragilis; assembly: GCA_963630065.1. Lineage (GTDB taxonomy): Bacteria > Bacteroidota > Bacteroidia > Bacteroidales > Bacteroidaceae > Prevotella > Prevotella fragilis_A. The sequence continues at coordinate 259 of CAVGLH010000209.1, forward strand.
TGTTGGACAGCACGATGGCCTCTGGCAGTCTCTTGCCGTTGCAGTGGAATCCGTATTCCTTGTCGTCGCTTCCAGCGAAATCCATGGTCACGATATTCATTTTCTTTTCTTTGTTGTTCACAACATAAGAGAAGGTGAACGGATTCATGTGGTTGGCATTTTTGGTGTATGACATATTGATTTTCAGTCCACCCACATTTCCGCTTGCCTGATTCACGGCCCATACAGGCTCGCTTTTGCCCTTGGTAGCGGCGGTCTCCTTGAAGCATTCCGTCATCATGTTTTTCTTTGCGGTCCAAAATTCAGTAGGAAGGTCCAATTCTTCGGCCTGGCACTTGTTCTGGTAGAAAACGCGTGCGGTGGTCTTTTCTTTGCCGTCGTAGAAATTGAGCTTGCTGATTCCATACCTGTTGTAAAGCGACTCCATGGTGGGGGCCACTCTGTGCTCGGGATCTTTGTTGTCCAAGTCCCACTCTTGGAATACGATTATCTTTCCCCTGCAGTCGTTGAGTCTCATGTCGGGCTTGGGGGTTGCCACCACCTTGTCTTTGTTCTTGCTCATAATTTCAACGATTTTGTCATATACCTCTTTATTCTTATCGCCTTCTGCCTGTAGAAATACGATGGCGGTCTCATCAGGATTCTGTTGCAACTTGTCGTAGATGCCGTCCAGAGCTTCCTGCACACTGATTCTGCAGCAGCACGGACCATGGTAGATGTAACCGTCTTTCTTAAAACGGACATCAAAGGAGCGAATGCCCACTTTCCATTGCTCGTCAAGGTTTAGCGTTTGGCATTTGGCATATGCTTTTGTGACATTATTGATGAGCACTGTTACTGCTGTGTTGGGCAAGAGGGAGGCGTTATAGGTGAATGTGTCGTGTGACCCGGGAATGTTCATGTCGCAAATGCGGGGGTTGGAATCTCCATAGATGTCTCCTATCCAGTGAGAGTAATCGGTTTGCTTGATGCCTGTCGCATCCTGCAAATCCTGGAAGGCTTTGTCGGCATACTGCTTGAACTGTTCATAGTCTACGGGGGCACCATCGGTTCCCAAAAGATTGACAATTATTTTGTTTTCTTTTTCAAATAGTATTGCGATTGGTTTGATGACTTTTTCTTTGAACCAGTCGCCGCCCTTACCGATTGCGTCCAAGAAGCTGCGTGTGGCAGGGGTTGTGCTGTAACAGTTCTTCATGTAAATGTAACTTATACAATCTCTTGACACAACGAACATGGAGTCTTGCTCGGTCTTTTCCACAAAATATGTCAGGGTTGCTTCGTTTCCGCTACCTTCTGGCAGATTCAACTTCTTGATGTCGTCCCCCTTGAATGTAGCGAAGAATCCGCTCATTTTTTCTGCGCTTTCGCTAGGGTCCCAAGGGTTGTCAATGTTGAAGAAGGGTTTCCATGTGCCAGTGAGGGTATCGGCTTTCAGCACGCCGTTCTCGTCGGGTGAGATTCTATAGAAAGTAAAGGTGCCATCCTTCAGGATATCCCATTTACCTAGGCCTTCGTTGCCTATCAATACCTCGCTGAAGTCGAGGCGATTGCCCACGAGGTTCTTGGCGAACTCGGCAGCTGCCTTGTCTGCCTGATTGACGGTAGACTCCGTGGCTGCACCCAAGTCATCGTTATCACTGCATGACGCTAAGATTGTTGTTGATGTCACCAGACAGAAGCCTGCGACGAGCATCCAGTAAATATTTTTTTTCATAATAATTGCGTTTTTAAATTGTTGATGTTTCTGATTTCTGTTGCAAATGTATGAAAGAATTAGATAAGTCGCAAGAAAAAACGCAATTATTTACTAGAAAACCCGATTTTAAAACCATTAGGAATCTTCGGGTTTCCGAATTTGAATTAATACATTATATAATATAACATTTCGTAGAGAAAACTCAGTCCATACAATTATTCGCATATACATGGACTATCTATATCTGTATAAGTCACAGGGGGAATACCTGAAGATAAATACATCAGCACAATCTCGCGTTGCGGAGGAACCTCTGCGGAGTCATGCCATACTTCTTCGTGAAGAGGCGATAGAGCGAGGTGGAAGAGATGAAAGTGCAGTCTTTCAACAGTTCCTCTACGCTGGCATACTTGCCCGAAAGCAACAGTTCGACCACATACTCGATACGAAGGTCATTGATGTACTCGCTGAAAGTCTTGCCCGTGAATTGGCGGAACAAGCCGGCAAACTTGTTGGCGGGGATATTGAGCTCATCCATGAGCGTCTTGCGGGAGAAGGTGTTGTCGAGGAAGAACTTCTGGCCAATGATTTTTCCCTTGATTTGCTCGAAGAGCAACAAGTCAGGGTCTCCCCCGCTGGTCAGCTCGATGTTATCGGGCAATGCGCTGTGGCTCTGCCTCTCCAGTTCCTCCTTGTATTTCATCGCTTCCTTCACCGTGGCCACCAGCGAGATGTTCTTCTTTCTTACGGTGTGATAGTTGTAGGCCAAGACGCCTCCGATGACGGCCAACGCCACCAGGCTGCCCACGGCACCCAAGAGCATCCAATGTTGGTAGGCAATCTGCGCCTCCTTCTCTTTCACATTATAGATGAGCGACAGTTCCTGTGAACTGCTGCGCTGTTCCCTTATGCGCAGACTGTCGCGCAACACAGCCAGACGCTCAAAACAGTTGGCCGCCTTGTCGTATTGCCCCAATGCCCGGTAGGCCATGCCGTAGAAGCGCAGCGTAGAAGACATGTAGAGGTTGATAGTGTCGGCCTTGGCCTCCATCTCCAATTCGCGCAGCTTACACATCTCCACAATCTCGCCATAGCGGTGCAAATCGAAGAGATAGGGCACTATCAAATAGGCATAGCGGCGGTTGATGCGCCCCATGTCCTTGAACTCCCGATAAGCCTCGTTCGCCTCCACTCCCTGCCCTAGCTTGGAGCAAACTACGGCACGATGGGCGAGCCACTTGCATCGTTCCTGCTCGTAGAGCCCTTCCATCCCTGTCTCGCCCAGTTCCTTGGCATCCAAGTATTTTCTCAGTTTCTCCAGCACAAGGAGAGCATCCTTGTAACGTCGGTCGCGCTCGTAGCAGATGAGCAGGTCGTTGCAGTCGGCGCGCAGGTTGTCGTACTTGCGGTCGTAGTTCGATTTCTCCATCATGTCCAGTGCTTGCAGCATATAAGAGTAGCCCCGTTCCCTTGTACCCTGCTCGTGGAGGCTCTTGCCCAGGTAGAACAAGGCTATCGACTCCATGCCCTTGTCGCCCGCCTGTTTGGCCTCGCGCATCAGGAGCTTCACGGTCTCCGCCTTCCGCTGCTCGTCATAGAGTCCGTCGTAGCAGGATATCAGGCGGTGGAGCAGTTTCATGGTCTTCTGCGCATCTCGCTTCACGGCCTTGTCGGCGAGTGCGCTCTTGTAGAAGCGGGTGGCCATGATGAAGCGCCCTGTATTATAATAGAGGTCACCCTCCGTGATGTCCAACTCATAGGAGACTTGCTTACCCTGTCGGCGCAGCTCGGCCATAATCCGCTCGGCCAGCGGAGTGTCGGAGAAGGTATATTCATAC
>CAVGLH010000210.1:0-3787 GCA_963630065.1 Bacteroides fragilis
TTATCCGTGGAAACCGAATGCTACGCACACTGTCATCATGATCAGGATGACCAATGACAATGGCATCAAGTACTTCCACTCCAACTTCAGGATCTGGTCGATGCGGAGACGGGGGAAAGTCCAGCGTACCCACATCAGGAGCCATACCACGGTGAAGGTCTTGGCGAAGAACCAGATGAAACCGGGGATGAGGTTCATCAAGTTGTCGAAGCCCTCGATACCGATGTTCAATGGTGCCCAACCACCGAGGAATACGGTAGAGGCGATACCAGAAATCACGAAGAGGTTGAGGTACTCTGCGAGGTAGTAGAAACCGAAGCCCATACCTGAATACTCGGTGTGGTAACCGGCGGTCAACTCGCTCTCGGCCTCAGCCAAGTCGAAAGGACCACGGTTGGCCTCGGCGTTACCTGCCACGAGGAACACGAGGAAAGCCAGGATGGCTGGCACATGACCCTTGATGATCAACCAGTTCCAAGCACCTGTCTGTGCCTCCACGATACCGCTCACCTGCATGGTGCCAGTGAGAACGACAGCGGAAATCAAGCACAGACCGAGAGACATCTCGTAAGAGATCATCTGCACGGCACCACGCATGGCCGACACCACGGAGTACTTGTTGTTGGAAGCCCAACCGGCGAGGAACACGCCAATCACACCGATGGAACTAACGGCTGTGATGAGGAACACGCCCACGTTGAAGTCGAGGACATGAGCACCCTTGTTCCATGGAAGGAAGGAGAAAGTACCCACAGAGGCAATAATCACGAGGAGAGGAGCTATGAAATAGAGCAGCTTGTCGGCTCTATCTACGGTGAAGATCTCCTTGATCAACATCTTGAGCACGTCGGCGAACACCTGGAAGATACCCCAAGGACCCACACGCATCGGGCCAAGACGGCACTGGAAGTAGGCGCACACCTTACGCTCCATGAAGATGAGCGCGATGGCAATCAAAGCGTAAGCAGTCAAAATGCAGACACCGACGAGCACGCACTCTATCAAAATCGACAAGAAATCGCCCAGACCCAAGGTCTCGCGAAGAAGACTGTCGATGAATGTTGTTACTATACTAAAATCGAACATAATTATCTATCAATGTCAGGGATTACGAAATCTATTGCAGCACCTGTGGTGATGAGGTCGGCAATCTTCTGGCCACGGAGCATCTTGTCGAGCGCACCGGTCAAAGACAGGCCCATGGGGCGCATCTTCATACGGTAAGGACTCTTGTCGCCCTTGGAGTCGAGATAGACGCCAAACTCGCCGCTGGCTCCCTCTACGGAGAAGTACCACTGTCCCTCGGGAACCTTGATGATAGGCTTCTGCTTCATGTAGAACTCGCCCTCGGGGATGTTGTCGATGAGCTGCTCGATGATGTCGAGGCTCTGGTACAACTCCTGGATGTGGCAGTAGTAGCGGTCCATGGAGTCGCAGCCCGTCAGGGTGATTTCCTTCCACTCCACCTTGTCATACATATCGTATGGGTGACGCTTGCGGGTATCGTTCTTCCAACCTGATGCACGGCCTGCGGGACCGGTAACACCGTAGTTGATGCAATCCTCCAGACTCATGGGGCCTACGCCTTCCAGACGGTTGTGGGTAATCACGTTGTCGCCGAACACGTCGAGGTACTCCTGAATCATGGGGCGGAGATACTTGCAGAGTGTCTTCACGTTCTGCACGAAGTTGGGGTCGATGTCTGCCTGACAGCCACCAATACGGTAGTAATTCTGAATCAGACGGCCACCAGTGGTCTCCTCCATCACGTTGAGGATGTGCTCACGGTCGCGCATACAGTAGAGGAATGCTGTGAGGGCACCCAAGTCCTGTGCGGTACAACCGAGGTAGAGCAAGTGGGAGTTGAGACGCTGCAACTCGTCCATGATGGTACGGATGTAGTGGATGCGGTCGGAAAGTTCGATGCCCATACCCTCCTCGATGACACCTACCAGTGCGTGGCGGTGCATCATGGCCGAAAGATAGTTCAGACGGTCGGTCAGAGCCAAGGTCTGCGGATAGGTCATACCCTCCCACATCTTCTCGATACCGCGGTGGATATAGCCGAGGTGAGGATAGATGCGCTTCACGGTCTCGCCGTCGATCAAAGTCTGGAGGCGGAGCACACCGTGGGTAGAAGGGTGGTTAGGACCGATGTTCACCACATAGTCGTCATCGCCGAAGCGACGCTTCTGGTTGGCTACCAAGTGACCGTCCTCGCTCAGGGTATATTCCACAGTGAAGTCATCCTCAGGCTCGTCGGTGCAAGGGAACTTGTTGGCCTCGGGGCTCATGTCGAAGTCCTTGCGCAGGGGGTAGCCCTGGAAGTCGGTGCGGAGGAAGAGACGGCGCATGTCCGGGTGTCCCAGGAACTTGATGCCGACGAAATCGAATACCTCGCGCTCCAGCAGGTCTGCTCCCTTCCAGAGATTGATGACTGTAGGAATCACGTCAGAACCGTCCACCTTCTTGGCGATGGTCTTCACGGAGCAACGCTCGTTGTTCTGAGTGTTCTCCAAGATGTAGATACATCCGAGACCTTCCTCACCGAAGTCCTCACCGATGATGGTAACAAGGTAGTCGAAATGCTTCTCGTTCTTCAACTTCGCCATCTCAGCGGCAAAGTTGTCAAAACTCAATTCAATGTTATTCAGTTTCATGTTCTTATACCTTATTATATTAATCAGTTAGACCTTTCTGGGGATCGAAGTCCTCAGGTACTTCAGTTACGATGATAGGCTCCTTGTGTCCGAGAAGCTTGGCATCGGCGAGATTCTCGTTGCTCAAGCCGTGCAAGCCACCCTTCGCCATGGAGATGTTCTTCTCCTCCTGGGTCATCTTGTGGTTGGCACCGCCGAAGAATTTCTCCACCTTCACCTTACGCTGCAACTGCATCATACCGTAAAGGATTGCCTCGGGGCGTGGAGGACATCCGGGGATATACACATCCACAGGAACCAACTCGCTGATGCCACGAACCACGTTGTAGCTCTTCTTGAACGGACCGCCGGAGATGGTGCATCCACCCACGGCCACCACATACTTAGGCTCAGCCATTTCATCATACAAACGCTTGAACACGGGGGCCATCTTGTTGGTGATGGTACCGGCACACATGATCAAGTCAGCCTGACGTGGAGAGTTACGGGTCACCTCGAAACCGAAACGGGAGAAGTCGTAGCGGGCACAACCCACGGCCATGAACTCGATACCGCAGCATGAGGTACCGAAGGTAAGCGACCAGAGAGAGTTGCTACGTCCCCAGTTGATGGCAGCGTCGAGCGAACCGACCACCACATTGGCACCACCCTCGTTGAGCTCTTGCGCAATCTTCTCGAGGGTATCATTGTCCTTAAACTCGTCGTAAGGAATACTCTTGATAGAGGCTCTTTTGTTTACTTCCATTCCAATGCTCCTTTCCGCCAAGCGTAAGCCAGGCCAAATACCAATACCAACAGGAAGAACCCGATGCTCACGAGAGCCATAGGTCCAAACTGCTTAACTACGACTGCCCATGGGTAAAGCAGCACGGTCTCGATGTCAAACATCAGGAAAAGGATGGCGAAGAGGTAATAGCCGATGTGACTTGGCAACCAGGAGCTGCCGCGCGTCGGGATACCACACTCAAAAGGTTCACCCTTTACCGGATTGTATGAACGGGGACCGATGAGCTTCGCGATGACATAAGCAGCCACCACCAAGGTCACAGCCGTCAGCAAAACGGTGATAAATAGTGTAAAGTTCATAAAAATTGTTATAACGTTATTTATTTAAATGCTTCTAAGCG
>CAVGLH010000211.1:0-3756 GCA_963630065.1 Bacteroides fragilis
CTTAAAATCCCTTGGCCAGTAATGGCTGTGCGGGTTCGAGTCCCGCTCGCGGCACCTTAAAGGTTTCAACATGAAAAAATTTGCTTACATCTTTTTTTTATTCGCAACAATAATCTTCACTTCTTGTGGAGTAGGTAGTGGTCGCTTTAAGTTTGAAGGCAAATTTCTCAATATGAATCAAGGCGAGTTTTATGTATATAGTCCCGATGGAGGCTTTGAGGGTATTGACACCGTCAAAGTGCTAGGTGGAAGGTTTACTTTTGAGACCGCTTGCAACGATCCCTATACCATCATGATTGTTTTTCCCAACTTCTCTGAACAGGCCATCTTCGCCGAGTCGGGAAAGGTTGTGGACATCAAGGCCGATGCCTCCCACCTGAAAGAGATGGAGGTAAAAGGCACCAAGACCAACGAATTGCTCAACAAGTTCCGCCACAGCATACTGCAAGACACACCCCCGCAGGAGAAGCAACACGCCGAGGATTTCATCAAGGAACACCCCGAGTCGCCGGTAAGCGTATATCTTGTAAGAAGATATTTTTTCACCACATCGGAACCCGACTACAAGAAGGCATACTCCCTCCTTGCTCTTATAGAGAAGCAACAGCCCAAGAATGGACAGGTTGTCAAGATGAAGCTGTTGGCCAATGCGCTCAAGGACGTAAGCATATCCTCAACGCTTCCCGCCTTCACCGCCTACGACATCAATGGCAAACTGGCTTCCAGCGCAGAGATAAGTGGTGCATCCGTAGCTGTGATCTATACTTGGGCAACCTACAATTACGACAGTCAGAGCTTGCAGCGAGAATTGAAAAAACGCCAAAAAACATCGAAAGGCAAGCTCAAGCTGATGGCTTTCTGTCTGGATGCCAGTAAGAGCGAGTGCAAGAACAACGTGAAACGCGACTCCATCAACTGGCCCGTCATCTGCTCTGGCGACCTGCTGGAAGACAAGACTCTATTGAAGTTGGGATTGACGACACTTCCCGACAACATCATACTTCAAAACGGTAAAATCATCGCCCGAGGCCTCAATAAGCAAGATCTTTTCAACAAGCTCGACAAGTTGCTGAAATAAGCATCGGGGCATTTGTGAACCTAATAAAAACGTAAGCCTATGCTAGTAAAGACATATTGCGCAGCAGTAAACGGTCTGGAAGTAACTACCGTCACGGTGGAAGTGAGTCTCAACAAAGGTGTGATGTACCATCTTACGGGACTGGGCGACGAAGCCGTAAGGGAAAGCCGCGACCGCATCGCCGCAGCCCTACAGTATAGTGGCTATAAATTTCCGATAGCCGACATCACCATCAATCTTGCTCCTGCTAATCTCAGAAAAGAGGGTAGCAGCTTCGACCTCCCATTGGCCATCGGCATCATGGGAGCCAACGGCAACATTCCCGAAGACCACCTCAAGGAATACATGATGGTGGGCGAGCTCAGCCTGGACGGGACATTGCAGCCAATAAAAGGTGCTCTTCCCATCGCCATCCGGGCCAGGGCGGAACACTTCAAGGGGCTCATCGTGCCCGAGGCGAATGCCAGAGAAGCCGCTGTGGTAAACAACCTGGAGGTATACGGAGTGAAAAACTTGTTTGATGTCATGCAATTTCTTAGTGACAAAATCGCCTTGGAGCCAACTATTGTTGACACCAGGAAGGAGTTTTACGAAAACCAGACACAAGGCGATTACGACTATGCCGATGTAAGAGGGCAGGAGAATGTGAAGCGTGCATTGGAGGTGGCAGCTGCTGGCGGACACAACCTCATCATGGTAGGCCCTCCCGGCTCAGGAAAGTCGATGATGGCCAAGCGTCTTCCTTCCATCCTCCCTCCACTCACCCTTCACGAAAGTCTGGAGACCACGCAGATACATTCTATTGCCGGCAAACTGGGCAAGGGAATTTCCCTGATAGCCCAACGCCCTTTCCGTGCCCCCCACCACACTATCTCCCAAGTGGCTCTTGTAGGCGGCGGCAGTACTCCCCAGCCTGGCGAAATATCCCTCGCCCACAATGGCGTACTTTTTTGCGATGAGCTGCCCGAGTTCAATAAAACCACCCTCGAAGTATTGCGCCAACCCCTGGAAGACAGGCACATCAACATCAGTAGGGCGAAGTATACGATTGACTATCCCTGTTCCTTCATGTTTGTAGCCAGCATGAACCCTTGTCCATGCGGTTATTATGGCGACCCTACGCACCATTGTGTCTGCACGCCTGGCCAAATCCAACGCTACATGAATAAAATCTCTGGTCCGCTGCTCGACCGCATCGACATCCAATGCGAAATAAGCCCCGTTCCGTTCAAGGACATCTCCAAAGCCGCCCCTGGCGAACCCAGTTCCAAGATAAGGGAACGGGTCATCAACGCTCGCAACATACAAGCCGCCCGATTCAAGGATCTCAAGGGCATTTATTGTAACGCCCAAATGTCGGAGAGAATGATTCACCAGTTCGCTGAACCTGATGAAGCAGGCATCGAACTGCTGAGGATGGCCATGGAGCGCCTTTCCTTGTCGGCCCGTGCCTACAATCGCATCCTGAAAGTGGCAAGGACTATAGCTGACTTGGCAGGAAGCGAATGTGTGAAGACGGACCACCTGGCAGAAGCCATCGGATATCGTACCCTTGATAGGGGTGATTGGGCTGAAAGAGGACATATTTAAAATTAAAAGAGGAGGACAATGTAGTTGCTGGGTGTAAAAAATATCTCTGCAAAACTTGTGCTTGGTGGTAAGTTATGTTGTATAAGAGGCGTTTTTTAGCGAAATCCTTCAATTTAAGCTCAATTTATCCCCCAGTTAGTTGAAAATTACCCCAACTAGTTGAAAAAACCCACTACCTTTGCAAACGTAAAAAGGAACGAGCTCCCTATAAGAGTTCAAGTTGTTAATTCAAAATTGATAAAGATTATGGATTGCGTTTACAGAGTAACCGAAATGGTAAAGAAGGTAGGATTCGTTATTATTCTTGCAGAATTGGCCGTAATCGCCTATATGAATGTAATGTAATACCTTTCATCCCCAGCGAGGGCAAAGACTTACGTTAAGGAGGACAAACAAAACGTGCTGCAGTTAGGATTGCGCAGCAGCACAAAAGCGGCTCAGGCAACAAAATAAGCCTGAGCCGCTTTTGTGCTTATATAAATCTTATACTTTTCCTTTGTTGTACAAATCAGAGAATATGTTGGACTTTTATCCAATTGAGTGGTGTATTCTGTTGAATAGGTGGTAAAAACTAATTGTTTCTCCGCAATAAATTCTTTTTTGGCCCCCCAAAGAACAAATATCCCCCCATCCGCATTCAAAAACAAGCTATCTTTGCAACAGAAAAATAAAAACAGCTGGTCAGTTTTGTTAACAGACGCGCATGTTTCAAGTATAAAATTTTAAATATTAGGATTATGGATTGCATTTATAGAATTACAGACACCGTGAAGAAAGTTGGGTTCGCTATCATTCTTGCAGAATTGGCCGTAATCGCCTATCTGAATGTAATGTAACCTCTCTCCTTCCAACATATAGAAGTGGCAAGGGCAATACGCCCATTTGCCACTTTTAATGTTTTATAATAATATCTCTTCTATATATTATAATAATGTATAGAGAAAAAGGAACGCAATTTCTTTCTTTTCTCCTACATTTTTTGTAATTTTGCAGCCAGATTACAAAAATATATTAGCTAATATGGAACAAAATCATTTTAAACGTACCACCGTGACGGCGGCTTTGCCTTACGCCAACGGCGGTGTGCA
>CAVGLH010000212.1:0-3728 GCA_963630065.1 Bacteroides fragilis
CCTCGCTGTACCAAGTTATTTTTTTATCGTCACTATAAAATGTTACAAAGACATGAACGAATTAGACAAGATGCGCAGCGAGCAGCTCTACGACTTCACTGCGCCGGAAGTAACTAACAGTTGGAAACACGCCAGGGCGCTCTGCGCCCAATTGCAGACGATGACCGTACACGACGAGAACTATCGCAAGGTGATAGAAGACCTCATCCCCGGCTTCCCCGCCACCTCCGAGATCAACCCTCCCTTCCATTGCGACCACGGCAGCAGCATCATCGTTGGCGAGCACACCTCCATCAACTACAACTGCCTGATGCTCGACGAGGGCTACATCAGGATAGGCAGCCATGTGCTCATCGGCCCCAACTGTTCCTTCTACACCCCCCAGCATCCCAAGGACTACATACTGCGCAGGGAGGGCGTGGAGACGGGCCATCCGATAACCATCGGCGACGACACATGGCTCGGCGGCAACGTCACCGTATGTCCCGGAGTAACCATAGGAGCTCGCTGCATCATCGCCGCCGGGAGCGTAGTGACCAAGGATGTGCCCGACGATTGCCTCGCGGCAGGCAACCCGGCGGTGGTGAAGAAGAGGCTGGACAAGTAATCAGAGAAACTTGCCGATTAAAAAAGGACATTAAATGGGCTGGAATGACAACTCCAGTTGGCAAACGGTTCTATCGCCTTTCCGAACTGAAAAATGAGAGCGATTGCATCGCTTGCACCTTGCGGATTTGCTTTCATTTTCCTTTGCAGTCATACAAAAAAGCTGTAACTTTGCGCTCGAATACCAGAAATTTAATTCCGCGAAATATAATTTCAGCGGAAAGCTAATTTTTAAACAATATCAGCAGTTATGAGCATTAATATCAAGAGAAATCAGTTGAAAAGAGTTGTCATCGTGGGCGGTGGACTTGGCGGGCTTCGATTGGCGGAAGACCTCAGCAAGGCAAACCTGCAAGTGGTGTTGATCGACAAGAACAACTTCCATCAGTTTCCACCTCTTATCTACCAGATAGCGTCGGCAGGTATCGACCCCAGCTCCATCTCCTTCCCATTCCGGCAGATATTCCGCAAGCGCAAGAATTTCTTCTTCCGCATGGCAGAGGCAAGAGCCGTGTTCCCCGACAAGAAGATTCTCCAGACTTCCATCGGAAAGATAGACTACGACTACCTGATATTTGCCGCCGGCACCACCACCAACTTCTACGGCAACGAGAACATCGAGAAGTGGGCTATCCCGATGAAGACCGTCTCCGAGGCGATGGGCTTGCGCAATGCCCTGCTGAGCAACCTCGAACGTGCGCTGACTTGCGCCACCGACGAGGAGCGGCAGGAACTCCTGAACGTGGTCATCGTGGGCGGCGGGGCCACAGGAGTGGAGATAGCCGGTGCGCTCTCGGAGATGAAACGCTACGTCATCCCTTACGACTATCCCGACATGGACTCTTCGATGATGCACATTTATCTCTTGGAGGCTGCCGACCGTCTGCTTGCCGGCATGTCACAGGATTCCTCCCAAAAGGCTTACGACTTCCTGACGGGCATGGGAGTGGATGTACAGTTTGGCAAGATGGTGACCGACTACCGTGACCACAAGGTCATCATGAAGGACGGTCAGGAGATTCCTACCCGCACCTTCCTCTGGGTGTCGGGCGTGAGGGCACAGTCAGTCGCGGGCATCGACGGCGACAAACTGGGGCGCGGCTTCCGCATCGTGGTGGACGAGTTCAACCGCATACCGGGCATGGACGGTCTCTTTGCCATCGGCGACCAGTGTCTCCAAACTTCCGATCCCGCCTACCCTGGCGGTCATCCGCAGCTGGCGCAAGTTGCCATCCAGCAAGCCGCCCTCCTGGCTAAAAACATACAAAAAATAGCGGCAGGGGAAGCCGACTCCGCCCTCAAGCCGTTCCGCTACAAGAATCTCGGTTCGATGGCGACAGTGGGCAGAAACAAGGCTGTGGTTGAAATCGGCAAGTTCCATAGCCAAGGCTTCTTCGCCTGGGTGCTCTGGCTGGTGGTTCACCTGCGCAGCATACTCGGCGTAAAGAACAAGATGATGGTGCTGCTCAACTGGCTCTGGAAGTACGTGAGCTACAACGATTCCATCCGAATGATTACATACGCTACAAAGCCGAAGGAGGTAATCGACCGACTGAAACGAGAGCAGACCACCCATCTCGGCACCGACCTGCTCGAAAACGAAGAAGAGTAAAAGAGTAAAAAAGCCTTCACCCTTCACCTTTTAGCTCAGAATGCCCATAAATAGGGCATTTGGAGGGGTGAAGGGTAAGAGGTAACCCTTCACCCACCCTTCACCCGTCCAAACCCCTTTGTTTATAAGCATTTAGGGTCAAAAGGTGAAGGGTGAAGGGTAAAAGCCGATTTCGGTTTAATGCGACGCAACCTGGAATTCTGCCACGCCTCATGCCGAATACTGTCTGACAGGGGCTGTTTCTTGCCCCAACGAAGGCAGTATTTTGCCCCTTTGAGGCAGATATTGCTACGTCGTGACATATTATGCGATTTGCATAATTCATTTTAAATAATTATCTTTGCAACCAAAAATACTTAGTGCAAAGAATTATGGAGAATCCGTTTATCATCACAGGACACATCAAGCCAGAGTATTTCTGCGACCGACAGGAAGAAGCTAAAAGGATTATCACCGAAATCACCAGCGGTGAGTATATCGTATTGATGGCTGCCAGACGCATGGGCAAGAGCAAACTCATTGACTTTTCTTGCGAAAAAGCTTGGCTTTTCAATAAAAAGTCGTAACTTTGCAGAAAGTTTGAAAACCAGATAAAAAAGGAGGACTGAAGTATGATCATCAACGTAGCAAATCCCATTTACGACTCCGTGTTCAAGTTCCTCATGGAGGACGAACGCATCGCAAAGACCATCCTCTCAGCATTGCTCAAGAAAGACGTGCTGAGCGTGGAAATCCGTCGCCATGAACATACCAACACCACACGAGATTCCATCTCCATGTTCCGCATAGACTTTGCCGCCAGAATCAAGGACAAGGACGGCAAGGAGAAGCTCATTCTCATAGAGCTTCAGAAGACGTGGCTGGAGACGGAGACGCTCCGCTTCCGCCAATACCTCGGCGCACAATATCTCACCCCCGAGAACGTAGCCAACGAAGGCGACAACAAGGGCTACGCCATCCCTATGGTGGCCATCTACCTCTTGGGACATCGCGTGGGGAAAGTGAACAAGCCTGTAATATACGTGAGGCACAACGCCTACGATTATGACGAAAATGAGGTAAAGGGTGCCATGGACGATCCCTTCATCGGAAGTTTGACGCACGACAGCATCATCGTGCAGATACCTTTGCTGCACGGGCGCATCAACAATCATTTGGACAAGGTGCTGAGCGTCTTCGACCAAACCTATCGCGACAAGAGCAACCGTCAAGTCATCATCCTTGACGAGGCAAAATACGAGGATGACGAGAACTTGATGCACATCCTCCGCCGACTCACAGCCGCTACGGTCAACGCAGAGTTGCGCATGGACATGAACGTAGAAGACGAATACTTCTCTGCCATCGAGAACCGAGACACAGAACTGATGCTTAGAGAGAAGGAAATAGACGAGCAAAAAAAGGAATTAGACGAGCAAAAAAAGAAAATAGAAGAACAAGGCAACCTGCTGAAAACGATGGCGCAAGCTATGCTTGACAACGGCTTGTCGACAGACATCGTTGCCCAAGC
>CAVGLH010000213.1:0-1679 GCA_963630065.1 Bacteroides fragilis
GTCTTCGACGGCTTCGAGAGCTTCCTGTACGTGCCCAACACTACAGCGAAGAGCGGAGCCCACATCCACGATGCCATCGACTCGAAGCGCATCATGAGCTTTGTGGTGATCGCCCTGATTCCCGCTTTGCTCTTCGGTATGTATAATGTGGGATACCAGAACTTCAAGGCTGCTGGCACCCTGGAGACAGCCAGCTTCATCGAAGTGTTCGGCTTCGGATTCCTCGCCGTGCTGCCCAAGTTGCTCGTGAGCTACATCGTGGGTCTCGGCATCGAGTTTGCCTGGGCACAGTGGAAGCATGAGGAAATCCAGGAGGGTTACCTCGTTTCGGGTATCATCATCCCGCTCATCATCCCCATCTCCACACCGCTGTGGATGCTCGCCCTGGCTTGTGCCTTCGCCGTGATCTTCTGCAAGGAAATCTTCGGTGGCACGGGTATGAACGTGTTCAATGTGGCTGTGGGCGCGCGTATGTTCCTCTTCTTCTCCTATCCTCTCGCCATGAGCGGCGACAAGGTGTGGATTGCCAAGGAGAGCATCTTCGGACTGGGCAACACCCTTCCCGACGGCTTTACCGCTGCCACTCCTCTCGGACAGTTGGCACAGGGTTCCATGCCTTCGGCAAGCCTCTGCGACGCCATCACCGGTTTCATCCCCGGCTGTATCGGTGAGACATCCGTCATCGCCATCGCCATTGGAGCCGTGATTCTGCTCTGGACGGGCATCGCCTCTTGGAAGACCATGGGCAGCGTGTTCGCCGGCGGCATCGTGATGGCTCTCATCTTCCAGGCTCTGGGCATGACCCCAATCGCCTGGTATGAGCACATCGTGCTGGGCGGTTTCTGCTTCGGTGCCGTGTTCATGGCCACCGACCCCGTAACATCGGCCCGCACAGAGAAGGGCAAGTACTTCTACGGATTCTTCATCGGTGCCATTGCCGTCATCGTGCGTGTGATGAACCCCGGTTATCCAGAGGGTATGATGCTCGCCATCTTCTTCGGCAACATGTTTGCTCCGCTCATCGACTACTGTGTGGTGCAGGGCAACATCTCCCGCCGCGCTAAACGTGCTATTAAATAATGTAAGGAGGAATGTAATATGAAGACAAATACGAATAGCTATACTATCATCTACTCGGTCATCATCGTGGTGATCGTGGCGTTCCTTCTCGCTTTCGTGTCACAGGTGCTGAAGCCTACACAGGATGCCAACGTGGCACTCGACACGCAGAAGCAGATCCTCAACGCCCTCAACCTTCGTGACCTCGACAACGAGGCTGCCGCCGCCAAATACCAGGAGGTGGTGAAGAAGGAAGGCGAGGTAGACGGCCAGAAGTACTACGAGTGCGAAATCGACGGCCAGAAGAAGACCGTTTATACCGTGAAGGGTATGGGACTCTGGGGAGGCATCAATGGATTCATCGCCGTGAATGCCGACAACAATACCGTCTACGGAGTGTATTTCAACCACGAGGGCGAGACTGCCGGACTGGGAGCCGAAATCAAGGACAACGTGAAGTGGCAAGAGAAGTTCCAGGGCAAGAAGATCCATAAGGACGGAGCCGCTGGTATCGAACTGGGTGTGAAGAAAGACGCTCCCGCCAACGACCCCAACAACGTGGATGCCGTAACGGGTGCCACACTCACATCCAACGGCGTTGACCAGATGCTGAAGGAAGG
>CAVGLH010000213.1:1807-3706 GCA_963630065.1 Bacteroides fragilis
TTATTTAGTAAACAAAATAAGGAGGCGCTCTTCAAGCCCCTGAACCTGGACAACCCTATCATGGTGCAGGTGCTGGGTATCTGTAGTGCCTTGGCTGTCACTTCACAGTTGAAGCCAGCCATTGTGATGGGACTTGCCGTGACCATCATCACGGCATTCTCCAACGTGATCATTTCCATCATCCGCAACACCATCCCACAGCGCATCCGCATCATCGTGCAGCTCGTGGTGGTGGCAGCCCTCGTTACCATCGTGGCGCAGGTGCTGAAGGCCTTCGCCTACGACGTGAGCGTACAGCTCTCCGTGTATGTGGGCCTTATCATCACCAACTGTATCCTGATGGGTCGTCTTGAGGCGTTCGCCATGATGAACAAGCCTTGGCCTTCGTTCCTCGACGGTATCGGCAACGGACTGGGCTACGCCCTCATCCTCGTCATCGTGGGTGCCGTGCGCGAGTTGCTCGGCCGTGGCTCCCTGCTCGGCTTCCAGCTGATTCCAGAGGGCGCCTACGACTTCGGATATGTTAACAACGGTATGATGACAATGCCTGCCATGGCGTTGATTCTGCTGGGATGTGTAATCTGGGTACATCGTGCCTTTATTTATAAGGAGGAGAAGTAAGATGGAACACGCAATCAGTTTATTTTTCCGTTCGATTTTCGTCGATAACATGATCTTCGCCTACTTCCTGGGTATGTGCTCTTTCCTCGCCGTGTCCAAGAACGTGAAGACCTCTTTCGGCCTTGGTTGTGCCGTAACCTTCGTGTTGCTCGTAACCGTGCCTGTGGATTATCTCTTGCAGACCAAGGTGCTCGGCCCCGACTGTCTCATGGAGGGCGTTGACCTCAGCTACCTGAGCTTCATCCTCTTCATCGCCGTCATCGCCGGTATCGTGCAGTTGGTGGAGATGGTGGTAGAGAAGTACTCCCCCTCGCTCTATGCGGCCCTGGGTATCTTCCTGCCCCTCATCGCCGTGAACTGCGCCATCATGGGTGCCTCGCTCTTCATGCAGCAGCGCATCCTCATGGATCCCGCCAACTCACAGGCCATCACCAACGTGTGGGACAGCATCGTCTATGCCGTTGGCTCTGGTATCGGCTGGACGCTCGCCATCACCCTCATGGGTGCCATCCGCGAGAAGATGCAGTATTGCGATGTGCCCAAACCATTGCAGGGTCTGGGCATCACATTCATCACCGTGGGCCTCATGGCAATGGCTATGCTTTGCTTCTCAGGCTTGAAAATCTAAAATAGGAGGAATCGAAATATGGTAAATACATCATTTATATTGGCCAGTATCGGAGTGTTCCTCGTGGTGATTCTCCTGCTGGTTGTCATCCTGCTGGTGGCTAAGAAATATCTCAGCCCAAGCGGAAACGTGAACATTGAAATCAATGGCGACAAGACCATCAACGTGCCCCAGGGCAGCAGCTTGATGACTACGCTCAACGAGAACGGCATCTTCCTGCCTTCTGCCTGCGGTGGTAAGGCTAGCTGCGGACAGTGCAAGGTGCAGGTGCTTGAGGGCGGTGGCGAGATTCTCGACTCAGAGAAGCCTCACTTCACCCGTAAGCAGATCAAGGACCACTGGCGTCTGGGATGCCAGTGCAAGGTGAAGGGCGACCTGAAGATCAAGGTGCCCGAGAGTGTGATGGGTGTCAAGGAATGGGAGTGCGAGGTCATCTCCAACAAGAATGTGTCCTCGTTCATCAAGGAGTTCAAGGTGGCTCTGCCTCCTGGCGAGCATATGGACTTCGTACCGGGTTCTTACGCCCAGATCAAGATTCCTGCCTACGACTGCATCGACTACGACAAGGACTTCGACAAGGACCTCATCGGCAAGGAGTACATCGGCACATGGGAGAAGTTCAACATCCTCTCGCTCAAGGCGCATAACCC
>CAVGLH010000214.1:0-3676 GCA_963630065.1 Bacteroides fragilis
CAGCTCGGCCATAATCCGCTCGGCCAGCGGAGTGTCGGAGAAGGTATATTCATACACCTTGTCTTCCGTCAGCATGCTGTCGGGTAACACTGCGTTGGCGGCCGAAGCAATTATCGTCCACCACACGAAGAGAATCAATCCAAAACATTTTCTTATCATCTACTTATTATTAGTATTAAAAGTTTCCACAAAAGTACGCATTTTATCCGAATTTTCGGGACATTTCCTTGTTTTTGGTAACATTTGGGCAAGAAAGTGAACATTTGGGAGGGAAATGAACTATCGGGAATGGCCTGTGAACAAACGGAAGACACATTTTGCTGCCGTCTTGGCTGGAAGTACTACCTTTGTAAGCAAAAATAATCGTTTCCTGCGCAGGAACGTTATTAACATTAATATTTACTTTAAAAATTTCAGATTATGAACTACAAGAAAATGACTTTGCGGGCCTTGATGCTCGCCTTGGTGACAGTGTTGCTTGCAGGATTTTCCAGCTGCAGCAAGAGTGACGATGACAACACGAAGACTACGACAACACCCGAAACGCCGGCAACACCCGAAACACCAACTAAAGAATTGACAGGGTGCACATTTACTCTTGAGGTAGAAGCCTCAGAAGACGAACTGGCTATCGGCGATGTCACCATAGAATATCTCGACGAAAACGGGAAGACCCAGTCTGAGAGCATCAAAGAGAAAAAGTGGAGCAAAACTCTAACTTACACCGCATTCCCTGCCAAAGTAGCCTATACCCTCAAGCACAAATTGAAGGAGGGTGTCGAGTTGAGCAAAGAAAGCTACAATTTAAATCTAGGCATTAAGCCTACATGCTATATTGTATTTTCGGACAAGACCACCAAGGCATCAGAGCAGCCACTTATGAAACAATACATAACAGAAAGCATAAAAAAAGACTATGTTGCTGACCATTTCAAGAAAGAAGTATTCTATTCTACAGAACTAACTCTCAAGAAGGCGGCAAGCGGCACGGATATCGTTGTTGAGTAAAGTCAACATTCTTTTATTCCATGCAATCCGCCCCCCGAAAGGGCGGATTGCATATCCTCAAAAACTATCACATTCAAATTTACCTCCTATAAAACGATGAGCAAGAAACTATTCCAACACGGCATGGCTATGCTCTTGCCTCTGATGATGGCAGCATCGGTCTCCACCTTCATGGCAGGTTGCTCCCAACAAAATGAGCAAGGCCCCACTATACACGAGGGACATGAATATGTAGACCTCGGTCTGCCATCCGGCACAATGTGGGCTACGGTGAACATCGGCGGAGAGAAAGACTCCCTAACCACCGATTATTATGCGTGGGGAGAGACCGAGACCAAGATGTCTTACTCCATGGACAACTACCAGTGGGCTGACGGATATCCCGAGGCTTACAAGGTACTCCAGGAAAAGGATGACGTGGCCCACGTGAAATGGGGAGGCAAGTGGCGACTGCCTACCAAGGAGCAAATCGAGGAACTGAGCGACACCGTCCACAACACCACCTGGACAGTAAGCCCAATAAAAGGGCACCTGAGCTGCATTGTAAAGAGCAAGCGCAACGGGAAGAGCATCCGTCTCATTGCGTTCGGCTACAAGAATGCAGACAAGCAGGAACAGGACTCCATCGGCTTCTACCTCGGTTCCACCGTGGGAACGAAGATGAAGGACAAATTCTTCTGCATGGGCTTTTGCCGCGACACCATCTACAATGACGAGTCGGGCAGACGCTACGGGTTTACCGCACGCCCGGTGTTCAAATAGGGATTTTCATGGATTCCTCTTTCACATGAGATTTATACACCTTTATTATAACAATTTAAATTACAGATTATGAATTACAAGAAAATGAGTTTGCGAGCCACGATGCTCACTTTGGTAGCAGTATTGTTCGCCGGCTTTACAAGTTGCAGCAAGAGCGATGACAGCAGCACTCCTTCGGAAACCACATCATCAGTCCCCGTGTCGGGAGTTATGGAATGTGAGTTTACGCCTTCAGAAGACGAGCTGACAGTATTTGGCTTTACAGCGGAATATACAGACGAATCCGGCCAGACCAAGACCGAGGAGATTGCAGGGAAATGGAGCAAGAGAGTAACCTTCAAGTCTTTGCCAGCCAAGGCCTCTCTGACCATCACACGCTCATTGAAGCCGAATGTGGAGCTTACAAAGGATAAATATACTTTTGGAACTTCGGTGTCAACAAGCATCTATGCTCTTAAGGCAGATGGTACGAAGGCTGGCGTTGGACAAGCTCCTAGTAGTGGCTCATTAAAGGAGACGATGGCAAAAGATAAAGTGGAGCTGCATAAAGAGATAAAAATGAAAAAACCGGTTGTTTTCAGTTTCTCCTATACAATCAGCAACAAAGCGAATGCAGAAGGAGAATATGTTTATTAGGTCCTAACTAGTTGATGACAAAGGAAAGAATAGCATGTTGGATTCGCCGGTATCGGATCTATCTCGAAAGAGGAAATCCGATACCGGCCGAATCGTCCGCCACTACCACCTGCAAGCATTGCGGAAGGGAGTATCGCGGCAACTTTTGCCCCAGGTGCGGGCAGAGCCATACAATAGGGAATTATCGGGACAAGAAAATGCACAAGACCTTCCGCGAGGCCTACCCCATCTTGTCGAAGGTATTCTACCATACTATCATAGAACTGATTACTCGCCCGGGGTATATGATAAGAGACTATCTGCGTGGTCACCAAGTCATATACCTCGGGCCAATCACCACATTACTAGTCGCCCTCTCGTGCGTCACACTATGTACCCACATCTACGATAAATACCAACCACCGAAGACACCGCAGAAAGAGGCAATCCAGGCCAAGCCCGACTCCAAGGGGAAAGCCGAAAAGGTGATTTATAAGAAATGGGGGCTGATAATCACAGACAGGGAAGTCGATACGGCTCCAGAGAAAAAGAAACTACAAACCCAACCAGATTCCAAGGGGAGAACTGAAAAGGAAATTTACAACAAATGGGGAATCACCGTCACCAGCAAGGACGACGGGCGAATATACAACGAAGTGGTAGCCTCCATCTGGCGAGTGCTCAGAGAAAAACTGGAAGACGAGACGAACATCCTCCTCTTCGCTATTTTCCCGATATACGGGCTTGCCGCAAGAAGAGCTTTCAGGAAATGCAATTTTGGGAAACAGCCGCTCACGGCTGGCGCACACTACCAGACGCTCGTCTATCTCTACGCAATTTTCACTCTGTTCCCCCAGTCCACACCCTTGATGACATTTTATCTCGTATGGACTTATCGAGGAATATACGGGATGAAATGGCTGAAAGCCATCAAGTATGTAGCACTCACTGCTTGCTGGACAGCGCTCTATCTCGCAGCACTCCTGGTGGCACTGATACTGGTGGGCTTAGTAGTGGCCTATATTATCTATTTCATTTTTTACCCAGACGAGCTGACAAAATAAACTACAAATCCCCCTCCCATAGCTGTTTGGGAAAAGGGGATTTGCTTATTCATATCGTTCTTGAAATAAATAAAAATTCAGATTTATTAAAGGCAACTTATCCCGAACTGGGGTATCCATTGATTGTTTGGCGGTCGTCAAACAACTTCACGACGGTCGCCAAAAAGATTGATTTTTCCTCTGCAAAAACTTGCTTCATTCAATAAATTGTTGTATCTTTGCAGCAA
>CAVGLH010000215.1:0-3642 GCA_963630065.1 Bacteroides fragilis
ATTGCCGCCGTGATAATGGCAATAAGCCTCGCCGTCATACTGCGCACCCTGCCTGCGATGCCATCAAGTTTCACAGGTTCGTACGGAAAACTGATGAAGTCCGTGGTACGCATCTATCTTGGCTATCCGCCTATCCGCATCTATGCCTTGCGGGGCGGACTGAGCTTCGGAAGCATGATGGCTATCTGGTCGTGCATGGCTTTCCACTTGTCCGGCTCACCATTCCATGCCGGTAGCGATGCTGTAGGACTGCTCGGTCTCTGCGGACTTGCCGGAGCAACGGCAGCCAGCGGCATAGGAAAATTCATTCCACGCTTCGGAATAGAACGTTTCTGCTACGCCGGCACCGTCCTGCAATTCATCGCATGGGGTTTTGCCATTTGCTTTTCGGAAACTTATTTCGGCCTCATCATAGCCATCATACTTGTAGACGTGGGTGCGCAATGCCATCAACTGAGCAACCAAAGCGGTTGTCTCGCCATGGTGCCCGAAGCCACAAACCGCTGTAACACGGTGTTCATGAGCCACCTCTTTGCCGGAGGCAGTCTCGGAACGCTGAGCGCAGGTGTGGCTTGGGACAATATGGGATGGACGGGCGTATGCCTGGTGGGCATAGCGTTTGCGTCGTTAAGTTTGGTAGTTTCGTTACTTTTTACCCGTCACAAAATTCAGCCCTCGAACGGCCCTTCTATGGGTGGGTAGGTAAGTACGGGGAGCCTACCCACCCCTCGTAAGCAAGTTACTTAGCACTCGAAAGTATGATGGTTACGGGCCGAAAGTATGATACTTTTGTCTCATGAGTAAGACACTTATACCGTCAACTCTACATAGTTTCCCTCAGGGGCGCCAAAGGCTATATCTTAACAATATTGTAATACCTGTTTAAATCACCTGTAATATCGTACCCGTACCTTTGCACCCGGAAAAGAGAAAGTAGGCTTTGCGCCTACGTCTCATAAACTAGGTGTAAATTCTGAATAATAAAACAATATGAGTACGATTTATTTATGTATCGTGATCTTCCTGCTCTGCTTGGCAGTGTTTGATCTCTTCGTGGGAGTCAGCAACGACGCTGTCAACTTCCTGCAGTCGGCCATCGGAGCCAAGGTGGCCAAGTTCCGCACCGTGCTGATCATCGCCTCCCTGGGCGTGGTGCTCGGTGCCATCATGTCGTCGGGAATGATGGACATCGCCCGCCATGGCATCGCCAGCCCCGACCACTACTCGTTTGAGGAAATGATGACGCTCTTCCTCGCCGTGATGGTGACCGACGTGCTGGTGCTCGACGTGTTCAACACGCTCGGTATGCCTACCTCCACCACCGTTTCGCTGGTGTTCGAGCTGCTGGGAGGTGCGTTCATCCTCGCCACCATCAAGATGGCGGGCGACCCTAGCCTCAACTACGGCGACCTGCTCAACAGCGACAAGGCGCTGGAGGTGATCATGGGTATCTTCTCTTCCGTCATCATCGCCTTCGTGTTCGGTGTGTTCGTGATGTGGCTATCGCGTGTGGTCTTCACCTTTAATTATAAGAAGCACTCACGCTACAGCATCGCTATCTTCGGCGGCATCGCCTTCACTGCCCTCTCCTACTTCATCTTCATGAAGGGCTTGGGCAAGAGTCCTTATCTGCCACAGAATATCCGCGACTACATCCAGGACAACGTGGGCTTCCTCCTCGTAATCACCTTCGTGGTTTCCTCCGTGGTGATGGAGTTCATGCACCTCTGCCGCATCAACATCTTCAAGTTTACCGTACTCCTCGGCACCTTCGGCCTGGCCATGGCTTTCGCCGGCAACGACCTTGTGAACTTCATCGGTGTGCCTCTCGCCGGTCTTTCTTCATACGAGGACTTCATGGCCAACAGCAACGGTGTAGCCGCCGACAGCTATCTGATGACATCCTTGATGGACAGTGCCACTACCACCCCAGTGTATCTTCTCGCCGCCGGCTTCGTGATGATAGTCGCCATGGCCACATCCAAGAAGGCACAGAACGTGATCAAGACTTCCGTAGACCTGAGCCGCCAGGACGAGGGCGACGAGATGTTCGGCTCCTCCAAGGCTGCCCGCGTCATCGTACGCAACTGCCAGGCTTGCGACTCATGGCTCAACCGCTTCCTGCCCCAGAGTCTGAAGAACTGGATCAACTCCCGTTTCGACAAGAACGCCGTGGAACTGGAGGAGAGCGCAGCCTTCGACGTGGTGCGCGCAGCAGTGAACCTCGTGTTGGCCTCCATGCTCATCACCATCGGTACCAACCTCAAGTTGCCACTCTCCACTACCTATGTCACCTTCATGGTGGCTATGGGTTCCTCACTCGCCGACCGCGCCTGGAGCCGTGAGAGTGCCGTGTTCCGTGTAACGGGAGTATTGAGCGTCATCGGTGGATGGTTCATCACTGCCGGTGTGGCCTTCGCAGCCTGCGCCATTGTTTGCGTGGCCATGTTCTACGGCGGCATCGTAGTGAAGAGCGCATTCATGATTATCGTGGTGTTCATGCTCATCCGCAGCAACGTACAGTACAACAAGAAAGCCAAGGTAGAGGACAAGGGCGATTCGTTCATGCTGATGATGCGTACCCGCGACCCGGAGTTGGTTTGGGATATGCTTCGCCGCCACGTGGGCAAGACCCAGAGCTACGTTTGCCACTTCGCCCTCAGTCAGTTCAACCAGATTATGGATGGTCTCGCTGAGGAGAAACCAAGCAACCTGCGCCACGCCAACAAGGCACTGAAGAAGGAGCAGGACATGCTGAAGAAGTTCCGCCGCCAGGAGATGCTCGGCCTGAAGAAGAGTCCGCAGGAGATAGCCATCGAGCGCAACACGTGGTTCCACCTCGGTGCCAACAGCAACCAGCAGTTCGTCTACACCCTGCGCCGTATCCTCGACCCCATCAAGGAACATGTGGACAACAACTTCAACCCTCTGCCCCAGGAGTACATCGACGAGTTTGCCCCTGTCCGCCAGAAGATCAACGACCTGATGAAGATGAGCTGCGAGCAGATCGAGACGAGCCGCTACGAAAACTACCGCGAGATTCTCGCCGAGGCCGATGCCTGCAAGGACGAGCTTTCGGTGATTCGCAAGAAGCACATCGACCGCATCCAGCACATGGGCGACAACACCTTGCTCAAGGTTTCCCTGGTTTATCTCAACGTATTACAGGAGAGCCAGGAGTTCCTCAGCGTGATGCGCCACCAGCTCAGAGCCGCCAAGAAGTTTATGGAGAACTGATTCAAAGTAAAATAAAACCAAAAGCTCGCAAGATCCCAATCAAAGGGTCTTGCGAGCTTCGTTTTAATCGGCAAAAGCGTGCCTCCCATCTATAAGAAACGTCCCCGGAGAGCATCACTGCTGTCTGTGGACTGAATTGGAAGTGTACCAGTCTGCTGCCTCCTTGGTGGCGGCGAGCAGCGGGTCGCTCTTCTTCAGGTCATAGAGCTCGTAGGAGGTATAGAGCCCGGCATACTTCATTTCGCCCGATATGTCGCTGCTGCTTCCAGCCTCATTGCGGATTTTCTTCTCAAGGGTGTCCATACGGTTCACGTAGTAGTCCACCTCGTCGCGCGATGCCTGCACCATCTTGGTACAGCGAGGGCGCTGTACCTCCTACAGTTACCCATACTTGCCAGAAAAGGC
>CAVGLH010000216.1:0-3642 GCA_963630065.1 Bacteroides fragilis
AACCGTTCTCGGCCTTCATCTTCCAGTCGGCGTCGTGGGTAGTCATCGCTTTGGCGGCAATCTTCGTACTCTTGTCGCTCGTCGTCACAAGACCCTATTGCCGCTTCGTCTGCCCCGTGGGAAGCCTTTTTAAGATGTAAATATGGAAATATGTAAATATGGAAAGAGGCTTGCACCACTAATTCAACATTTAACACTTAACATTTAACATTATAACAATGAAACCAGCTACATTATTGAATATCGTATTGGCAATAGCACTCGTCATCGTTTGTGTAAGATGGGCGATGAGTGCAGGTGCCGCAAAGTCATCGGCTGAAGAAAACGACTCCACCGATGTAGTGTATCAGAACATTATGACTCGCACGTCGGTGCGTGCCTATCTCGACAAACCTGTGGAGGATGAGAAAGTGGAAAAACTCTTGCGCGCCGGTATGGCGGCACCTTCTGCAGTAAATGTCCAACCGTGGCATTTCGTGGTGGTGAAGGACAAGGCCACCCTGGAGCAGATAGCCGAGGCCACACCAAACGCCCGTATGGCAAAGGATGCCCCTTTGGCCATCGTGGTTTGTGGCGACATGACCAACGAGAAGCCCGACCTGGTGCGTGAGTTCTGGAGCCAGGATGCCTCTGCCGCAACCGAGAATATCCTCTTGCAAGCGCATGGCATGGGATTGGGTGCCGTATGGACTGGCACTTATCCCGCCCAGAAGCGATGCGATGCCATCTCCGCCTTGCTCCATCTTCCCGACCATCTCATCCCGTTCTCTACCATCGTGATAGGTTATCCTAAGGGCGAGACCACACCGAAGGATAAGTGGAAGCCAGAGAATGTTTCGTATGAGACTTTCGGTGGAAAGAAGGAGGGAGCAGCATCGGCTCCTGCCAAGGAAACGGCAAGCGCAAAGGATTTTTGAGGAGTTTGACGATGCCCACAAGGACATAATAATATTTCAAAACAGATAGAAGATGAAAAAGTATTTGTTAGTATTCGTGATGATGATGATGGCGATGGTAACCTTCGCCAAGGACATCAAGACAGTAGTGTTCACCACCACCCCACAGATGCACTGTGAGAACTGTGAGAACAAGATCAAGAAGAACCTCCGTTTCGAGAAGGGCATCAAGAGCATCGAGACCAGCGTCCCCAACCAGACGGTGACAGTGACATACAATGCCGACAAGACCTCTCCCGAGAAACTCCAGAAAGGTTTCGAGAAGTTCGGCTACAAGGCCCGCATCCTGAAGGATGGCGAGAAAGTGGAGAAGAACACCGGGGAGAAGTGCGACATGATGTAAAATTGTCGCAGGGGGTCAGAATTACACTTCTACTTCTTTCCAATCAACAAGTCCCTTGCCCAAGTCGTCAAGTTCTACGGCAAGCGCAATGATTTTGCGCTTGCCGGCCTTGAAGGGCTCGGCATACTTATTGTTTATGATTTGCTTCTCGGCTGATGCAAGGCCGCCGTTGTTGGAAAGTTTCAGCTCCAATACATAGATGATGTGGTGGGTATATACCACCATGTCTATTCTGCCAGTGGCAATCATTTTCTCTGCCTCGACCTTGAAGCCGATGGCATTGAAAATGGTGCTCATGATGAGGCGATAGCGCTCCTCCATATCCATTGAGGCGAGTTTCTTGTTGCTGTAAGGCACATCGGCGATGAGGGCTTTCAGACACTTCTTTGCCTCCGGCAGGTTGCCCTTTTGCATGTTGAGCATAAGGAAGTTTTGTGTGGTGAAAACTTGCTCCCTAGTCTTTAATGTCAATGTAGGAAGCACAATCTTGTTGAGTGCTTTCCTTACCTCATAATTAGGGATGCCAAGCATATATAGTCCCTCTTCGTATCCTTTGACAGTGAGG
This sequence comes from Bacteroides fragilis, assembly GCA_963630065.1. Lineage (GTDB taxonomy): Bacteria > Bacteroidota > Bacteroidia > Bacteroidales > Bacteroidaceae > Prevotella > Prevotella fragilis_A. The sequence continues at coordinate 1,865 of CAVGLH010000216.1, forward strand.
TAGCCCGATTGGTAAAGAAACAGTTCCGCTCCGCCGTCAACGACATCTGATGTTTCGATGGTGTCACTATCAATAGGACAATTCTCGAAGTCTTCGAGATGTATTTCCAGATCGCTTACGAACTTAGGCAGGAGCGATGTTGCGCCAGAAGCAGCCCAATAGCTTTTTAATTCGCTGTTAGCTAAGGCATTGATGACACTGAAAGGATTGAACATGTCTATCATGTTGCGGCAACTGAAATGATAGCCGTCGTAATATGCTTTCAGTTGTAGGATGGTATCTTCTATTGTCCATCCGTTGAATTCAGCCATCTTTTCTATCTCTGGCATGAAGTTGTCGGTAAGTTCCTGTTTGGAGATTCCACAAATGGCAGCATAAGACGCATCGAAGCTAATGTTCGTGAGGTTGTTGAGGACAGAGAACAATGAAATCTGTGTGAACTTAGTGATGCCTGTGATGAAGACGAACTTCTCAAACTCATCGTCCGCCTTCAAGATGGCAAACACCTTGCGGTAGACTGCAGTACACTCCTCATGGTATGGAGTTTTCCAAGAGTGTTGCAAAGGAGAATCGTATTCATCGACAAGAATGGCTACTTGCAGACCAGTTTGCTCGCAAGCGGTCTCTATGATGCTATCGAAACGGTTGGCGAGGGTGTCTTGTGGGTCTATTGTTATCTGATATAGTTTCTCATATTTCTTGAAAACTTTGTTCAGATAGGCACTGATTTCCTCAGCCGTAGCACCAGCTCGGCTCATGTCCAGTCTGATGACAGGTAGCTTTATCCATTCCTTCTCCAAGTCCATAATCTTCAATCCCTCGAAGAGTTCTTTCTTGCCTTCGAAATAGGCTTGGAGGGTATCCACGAGTACTGACTTGCCAAAGCGACGTGGGCGGCTCAGGTAATTATACTTCTTGCCTTTGTTGGCAAGATACCAAACTATGTCTGTCTTGTCAACATACAAATAATTCCCCTTTCTTATCTCATTGAAAGATTGGATACCTACAGGTAATCTTCTATCGTTCATGTCTGCCATAATCGTTAGTCTTTTGCCATTTCTAAATCATCGACATTGATTCTCAATTCTTTTGCAAATATACGACTTTTATTTGAAACTAAGGGCATTGTGCGAAAAATATTTCTCCCAGATATTCCGAGTCGCTTACCGCCTTGCCGCTTTGAGAGGCAAAGGCGATGAAGCAAGAGAGTGAGTCGCCGGCCCATTTGCCGGGGATGGCGAGAGAAGCCTGTCCGTCGGCGCGGTGGAAACTCTGCGTGCTATAGACGGCTTCCATCTTGCTGAGATTATACACCATCGGCATGGCGAAATCGTCTTTCTCCATGCCTTCCTGCCATGCGTCTGCATCCCAAGAGAAGTTGACGGCATTCGTTTCCGCAGCCTTTACTTTGCAATCATTGGTGCCAGGAAGGTTGCCACGGCTCACCAAGACCTTGGCCGGGTCGATGCTCACACCGTCCTCCGCAACGAGCAATGCGTTTTTACGAGTGTAGGAAGCCGCCGCATTGTAGGCGGATTGCCCCGCGGCATAGTTGCGGAATCCGATGCGCAGATAAGGGGTGATAGCCTTGAGAAACTTCTGCGTCACCGTCATCTTCTGCCTATTGTTCGTTTGTGAGGGAGTCTTTGCGTCGTGATAACTCTTGGGGCGGGCACGGAAATAAGGGATGCCGTTCCAACTGCTTCCTATCACATCTCCCACCTTGCCTTCTACAGCCCCCAAAATACCGTTCTTGTTTCTTGCCATATTCTTTCGTT
>CAVGLH010000217.1:0-3628 GCA_963630065.1 Bacteroides fragilis
ACGATATTCCCTTCGTCTTCCTGCCATTCACATGAACAAAGATGATAGTCCGTTGTGATTTGGCGAACCATGCGGTTGTGAATCACTTGATAGTAGAGCGTTCCTTCTTTCCCGTCAACTGTTGACTCACGGAATTTGATTCTTACTGATGTCGTATTCATATTGTCTTGTATCGATTTTATGTTAGTCAATAATATGGTACGAGAAGGAGGCGAGGAAAATGCACGTAGGTGTAATGCCCGATGCACGTACGTGCGTTTTTGGATGAAGGCGGCTTCGTTGGACGATGAAGGCGGCTTCGATGCCGTATGAAGCCAGCTTCATTAGTCGATGAGGTATAGTCTCGTTATCAGATGAGGTATAGCCTCATTGGCTATTGAGGTATATATTCATTCGACAGTGCGTTTGGCTTCCTTTGTTGGCGTTGCAAAGGTACCGCCATTCGCAGGTGGGTCAATCGGGGAGGAAAGTGGGAGGAAAAGAAATGCGAAGGAGCCATGTCGCTGAAAACTAGCGGCGTGGCTCCTTCGCAATGGTTAAGGAATGTTTGCCAAGGTGGGCAAACGATGGATGTGGGTGGCGGCTATTCAATGTGAGTTACCATAAGGCAACCTTTCCTGCAACACCCAAATCAATGGTTGCGGTCATTACGCCAAGCGCATGGAACATATCGATAGCCTTCTTTGTTACATGTTGCATCACCACGATGTGCGACACCTTCTGGCCGAAAGCCTCGCCGCAAGCCAGGTTGTATTTGGCCACAATCTTGCCAGAAGGACGCTTGAAGAGCACGGTGTTGCTGTATTGGTTTTGCCAGCATGGCCAATGTATGCTTTCCAAACGCGACTTCAGATACTGGGTGTTCTCCATGATTTGGGCGGCCTGCCGGGTCCAGCCTTGGTCGCCGACTGTTTGTATGAGCCACCAAAAAGAGCTGCGTCCACATGGCGATATACTGCCATGCCGCCATGCCTTGCAAGCACCTCGTTCAGTGCCTTCTGGTCGTCGATGGCTCCCTGGAGCGTAGACCCCATAGCGTAAATTATAAGGCAGGGGCGTGCCGTGTCGAGCGCTTTCTCCAATGAATCTGGAATCATACGCCCCATCTCATCGCTCTTCACGAGCCTTACGTCAAGATGCTGCAGGTCGCAGAGGCGATAGTTGCTGTAGTGGGCCTCGTCGGATACATACACTATGGGCATCTTGCCTGTCTTCTTCCTTAGGTAGTTCACGCCGAAGTAGATGCCATGGTTGTTGCCGTCAGTACCGCTCATGGTGACCAGTCCCCACAGGTTGCTCTTGTCGAAACCGTATTTCGGACCGAAGTATTCGATTACCTCGCGCTCGAAGTCGAGCGACGAAAGCGTGTGGTCGCCCTCGGAAAACGGGTCGCCGGCATTGTTGATGATCATCTCTTCCAGATGGTTGCCGGTATACCATTTATAGAACTCTTGCAGCTTGATGTCGTTGTTGCCGGGATAGCCCAGCGACATCTTGTTCCTGCCGATGCAGTCGGCCGCCCACTTGTCAAGTTTCCCAAAGCCCGACGCAGCCGTTGTCTGGGCATAGGACATCACGTGGCACGACAACACCAGCGTGAGGGCAGTCAATAATACTTTTATTCTCATACTTTTATTACTTGTTTAGTGTCGATAAAAAAAATAACTTGGTACAGCGAGGGCGCTGTACACATCTCGCTTGAATGGTACAGCGAGGGCGCTGTACCTCCTACAGTTACCCATACTTGCCAGAAAAGGCAATCATAGGAGGTACGGCGCCCCCGCCGTACCACTCAAGCCAGGAAATCCCTCGCCGTACCACTCAGGCAAGGAATTGTAGCTTCGCCCTTGAGAAATGTACCAACTTATTTTTTAACCATTACTTACGTTTTATTTTTGTTGCGGGCAACTATTCTGCAATAGTCCAAACAGCTTGCCCTTAGGAGGCATCTATTCTTAGTAGGCGAATCTTGTCATCCAAATCATTTATAGGGTACTTTTTAAATATGGCGCAAAAATACGGAAAAGTGCCGACATTCTGTTAAATCAACAAAAATCTTATGCTTTTTTAGTGGATTTTGGTGGAAAATATGTAATTTTACAGCAGAAATCTGTGGGTTTCCACAAAAATCTATGGTAAAAAGGTAGAAGCGTATGACAAAGAAAAGACCGACAGTGGCAATGATTTACGACTTCGACGGGACACTCTCGCCGGGCAACATGCAGGAGTTTGGCTTCATCCAGGCTACAGGCAAGACCAAGGAGGAATTTTGGGACAAGAACCGCAAGCTGGCCGAGGGCAAGGATGCCAACGGAATCCTTACCTATATGTATCTCATGCTCGACGAGGCCAAAAAGAACAACATTTCCCTGACCCGTGAGTCGTTCCAAAACTTCGGAAAGAACGTGGAACTCTTCCGCGGAGTGAAACAATGGTTCTCGCTCATCAACGAGTATGGCGACAGCATCGGGCTGAACGTCAAGCACTATATCAACTCGTCGGGGCTGAAAGAGATGATAGAGGGCACTCCCATCGCCCACGAATTCGAGAACATCTATGCCTGCTCTTTCCTTTACGACAAGAATGGCAGTGCCTACTGGCCTGCCGTCGCCGTCGACTACACCACAAAGACACAGTTTGTCTTCAAAATCAACAAGGGTATCAAGCAGGTTAGCGACAACATCAAGGTAAACCAATACATCCCCGACAACAAGCGTCCCATCCCCTTTCCCCGTATGATTTACTTCGGCGACGGAGAGACCGACGTGCCTTGCATGAAGATGGTGAAGGAGCACGGCGGACACGCCATCGCCGTATACAACAACCACGGCAAGGAGCTGATAGCGCAACAGCTCATCCGTGACGGCCGCGCCAACTTTATGTGCTCCGCCAACTACAGCAAGGGGGGTATCATGCACATGGTGGTAAGACGAATCCTTGACAAAATCAAGGCAGACTATGAGTTCGACAGACTCATAGAAGTTAATCAGAAAAAGGCAAGGAAATAAGTAACTTGGTTAGAGGGGCCAAGTGACTGAGATAAATTTCTATCTATGTTGGTTACGATGGCCAACTATGTCACTTTCGAAGAGTGTCCTTGTATGACAGATGACAGATATGACACTCATTTCTATAAATAATAATACATACATATAGAGTTATCATATCAATATTATGTTTTCCTGCCCGCGCGCGTAAGGAATATTTTAGAAAACATGTGTCATAAGTGTCATGTGTCATTCACCACTGCAAATATAGCAAAATTTTGAGCAGAAAACAAGCTTTTTCTTATTTATCTATTTCAGTTTCAACTATTTTAACATTATCCTTTAGCATGACTCTACCACACGGAGTTGTTTTTTCGCCATTGCCAATATTGAAAGATTGTTAAATTTTTCCTTTTCATGAGAGAAACATTTGGAGATGCGAGGAAAAAATCGTACCTTTGCATCCGCTTTGAAAGAAGCACATAGACGGACAAGTCTCATACGACCAGCTCCCTCGGAATCCCCCAGGATGGGAACATAGCAAGGGTACTTGGTTGTAGCGGTGCGATATGAATCGCTTGTCCACCCCGCCTCTTTAGCTCAGTTGGCCAGAGCACGTGATTTGTAATCTCGGGGTCGTT
>CAVGLH010000218.1:0-3621 GCA_963630065.1 Bacteroides fragilis
AGCCGCCTCCTTTCAAAGAGAGCCTCAGATTTCGAAAGATTTCTGAGGCTTTTTTGTTGTATGCTCGGCATAAGTATGGTCTAACGGGTACAAGTTTTTTCTTTGTACTAGACACTGTTTAGATGCCATCCTCGAAGAGCGATATCTTTTATCATTGTTGTTTGGGCAATTTCTTTTATCTCAGAATCCTTATACAAGGCGAGCCCATAATCTTCCTCCCCAATTTCCTCTTGTTGTAGCGTTTTCTTTCTTTAGAGTCTTGTTGTAAAATTCTAAATTTTTTATTAAACCTGTGTCGGAAGGCGTGTCTTGAATGCTCTGTGACAAGGTAACTTCTGGGCAGTCTGTATTGCAAGAATAAAAAATGCAGCAAAATACGGAGATAATAATTAAAGATAACTTTTTCATAATTGTAATTTTTGATAGTTAGTGCTGCAAAAGTATTGTAAATAAATGGGAAATCAAAATTTTTGAGTGTGCATTTTGTGTGCATTTTACATTATACTTGGATGAGCGTGAAGTGGGTGCGGAGTCCCACCGAACAATCTACCCTTATCGTTTCCCCTTATGTTCTTCCTTTTTGTATTGTCGTTACAAACCGATTAAAAACGCCGTTTAAAACTTACGAACCGTAAGTAATAGTTTTTGAATAAAACGAAACTATTACTAGCACTTCTATGCGAGAGCAAAATGTTCACATTCCTTTCTTTATCTTAGCAAAAAGTAGTAATTTTGCACCCAAAACATATCAAAATGTTATTTTTGTTGATAGAAGTGTAGTAAATAACCGATATAAAAGAATTGAGATATTATGTGTGGAATAGTTTCTATCTTTAATATTCAGGAGCAAACTCCCGAATTGCGACAGCAAGCCCTGCGTATGAGTCAGAAAATCCGTCACCGTGGTCCAGATTGGAGCGGCATCTATTGCGGCGGTTCTGCTATCTTGGCGCACGAGCGATTGAGTATCGTTGACCCGGAGAGCGGTCGCCAACCCTTGTTTTCACCCGACAAGAAACAAGTGCTTGCCGTGAATGGTGAAATCTACAACCACCAAAATATCCGTGCTCGCTTCGCCGGGAAATATCAGTATCAGACTGGCTCCGACTGCGAGGTGGTTCTTTCCCTTTATCGTGAGATGCGTGAGGATACCGATTTCTCCTCTTTGATTTATAAGGACGAGGATGCCGTACACGCTCGCATTGTCAAGATGCTGGAGCAGCTCAACGGTATCTTTGCTTTCGCCCTCTACGACGCAGAGCGTGACGAATTCCTTATCGCTCGCGACCCTATCGGCGTAATACCTCTTTATATTGGCTTCGACAAGGATGGCAAGGTGTTTGTTGCCTCTGAGCTGAAGGCACTCGAAGGTCAGTGCGACCACTACGAGCCATTCCTCCCCGGACATTATTATTATAGCAAGACGCCAGGCATGAAGCGTTACTATACTCGCGATTGGTTCGAGTATGCCACCATGCAACAGCAATATGAGATTGACGACCAGAAAGCTGCTGCCGACCAGCTCGCTGACGCTGAGGCAAAGGACAAGGCCGAGGCTGCGGAGTCTGGTAGCAAAACTGCTGTGGACGAGATTCACGATGCCTTGGAGGCTTCCGTGAAGCGCCAGTTGATGAGCGATGTGCCTTACGGCGTGCTTCTCAGCGGTGGTCTCGACTCTTCCGTCATCTCCGCCATCGCACAGAAATACAGCACTTATCGTATTGAGAATGGTGAGCAGACCAAGGCTTACTGGCCACGCTTGCACTCCTTCGCCGTTGGTTTGAAGGGTGCGCCCGACTTGGCAAAGGCTAAGCTCGTAGCCGACCATATCGGTACAGTTCACCACGAGATCAACTATACCATTCAGGAAGGTCTGGATGCTATCCGCGATGTCATCTACTTCATCGAGACCTACGACGTGACCACCGTTCGTGCCTCCACCCCGATGTATCTCTTGGCACGCGTCATCCGCAGTATGGGTATCAAGATGGTGCTCTCCGGCGAGGGAGCCGATGAGGTGTTTGGCGGTTACCTCTACTTCCACAAGGCACCGGGTGCCAAGGAGTTCCACGAGGAGACGGTGCGCAAGCTCGGCAAGCTCTATATGTACGACTGCCTCCGTGCCAACAAGAGTTTGGCAGCCTGGGGCATCGAGGGCCGTGTGCCCTTCCTCGACAAGGAGTTCCTCGACGTGGCGATGGGCATGGACCCACGCCTGAAGATGTGCCCCGGCAAGACCATGGAGAAGAAGGTGGTGCGCGAAGCATTCGCCGACCTGCTCCCCGAGGAGGTGGCATGGAGACAGAAGGAACAGTTCTCCGATGGTGTAGGCTACTCATGGATTGACACCCTGAAGCAGATCACTGCCTCCGCTGTGAGCGACGAGCAGATGGCTCATGCAGCAGAGCGTTTCCCCATCAACCCCCCACAGAACAAAGAGGAATACTACTATCGCTCCATCTTCGCCGAGCACTTCCCCAGCGACAGCGCCGCCAAGAGTGTACCCAGTGTACCGAGCGTGGCTTGCTCCACAGCCGAGGCATTGGCATGGGATGCCTCCTTCAAGAACCAGAACGACCCCAGCGGTCGTGCCGTGGCAGGTGTGCATGAGAAGGCGTATAAGTGATTTTTTGGGAGTTAAAGGAGTTAAGGAGTTAAAGGAGTTAAGACAATAGTCTTGTTGATAGAAATGTAAAGATAGTCTTGATTTTCTAAAAAACTCAAGCAATAAAAGCTGTTGTCTTAACTCCTCAGCGACCGAAGGGAGCGATAACTCCTTAACTTCTTTAACTCCCCCTATTAGCAACAAAAGTAAATAACCGATATAAAACGAACAAGAAATGGAAAAAGGATTGTACAGTTCAGCCTATGAGCACGATGCGTGTGGCGTAGGTATGGTGGTTAACATCCACGGCAACAAGAGTCATGAGCTTGTCGACAACGCCTTGAAGGTACTTGAGAACATGCGCCACCGTGGTGCTGAGGGTGCCGACAACAAGACGGGTGACGGCGCCGGCATCATGCTCCAGATTCCCCATGAGTTTATTCTTCTTCAGGGTATCCCTGTGCCAGAGAAGGGAAAATACGGCACGGGTCTCATCTTCTTGCCTAAGGACGAGAAGAAACAGCAGGACATCCTCTCCATCATGATCGAGGAAATCGAGCGTGAGGGACTCCAGTTGATGCACCTGCGTAATGTGCCTACCAACCCAGACTGTCTCGGTGAGGCAGCCCTCTCCAATGAGCCTGCCATCAAACAGGTATTTATTACCGGTGTCACCGATGACAAGGTGCCTGTCTTCGAGCGCACACTCTATCTTATCCGCAAGCGTATCGAGAAACGTGTCACCGATCCTGACTTCTACATTTGTTCGCTTTCCAATTCGAACATCGTCTATAAGGGTATGCTCAGCAGTCTCCAACTGCGCCAGTACTACCCCGACTTGACCAATAATTACTTCACGAGCGGCTTGGGTCTCGTTCACTCCCGCTTCTCCACCAATACGTTCCCTACATGGAGCCTGGCCCAGCCTTTCCGTCTGTTGGCCCACAATGGTGAGATCAATACCATCCGTGGTAACCGCGGTTGGATGAAGGCGCGCGAGAGTGTGTTGAGCAGTG
>CAVGLH010000219.1:0-3607 GCA_963630065.1 Bacteroides fragilis
TCCTCGCCCGCCCTCGCCACATAGTGTTCATAAAGCACCTTCCGCATTTTCTCAACCATCACCCTCTTGGTGGCTGTACATAGATACAAAAAGTGCCATTCGTGCAAAAAACGTTAATAACGTCCTGTTCCCTCATAAAATGTGTGGGAAAAGGCTGTTATTCCCTCATAAAATGTGTATCTTTGCGCCATTATTCCCTCATGAAATGTGGGAGACGAAAACTTAACATCATAAAACAGAGCGATTTAGACAGAAAATGGAAAGACTGCAGATAAAACAACTCATAAAATGGAAGGAAAGCGGGCGGAGAAAGCCATTGGTTTTGGAAGGGGCGAGACAGGTGGGAAAGACTTGGCTCGTGAAAGAGTTTGCACGATTGCATTATAAGAAACTGGCTTATGTGAACTTCGAGGAGCAGAAAATCCTACAGCATCTCTTCGAGCAAGACTTCGACATCAAACGTATCGTCACTGCCATCGGAGCAGCGACGGGCGTGACGTGTACCGAGGGGGATACGCTTATTTTCCTCGACGAGATACAAGCCGTTCCCCATGCAATCACCTCGCTCAAGTACTTCTGCGAGAATGCACCGGAACTCCACGTCGTGGCAGCCGGTTCGTTGCTGGGCATCGAATTGCACCAGGGCGAATCCTTCCCCGTAGGAAAGGTGCAGTTCATGACGTTGTATCCGATGAACTTCATCGAGTTTGTGATGGCGATGCAGGAAAACGGCCTTGCCCAACTCTTACTGTCGGGCGACTGGAACATGGTCAATCTGTTCGCCCCGAAGTTTCAGGAGCTATTGCGATACTACTATTATGTGGGCGGAATGCCCGAGGCCGTGTCGAGCTTCTGCGAGAGCCGCGACTGGCAGGAAGTGAGGGGAATACAAAGGGACATCTTGGACAGTTACCGCCGCGACATGTCGAAGCATGCGCCAGCCGACATCGTGCCGCGCATCTCCGACGTATGGAAGTCCGTCCCCGCCCAACTGAGCAAGGAGAACAGGAAGTTCGTCTATGGCGTGGTGAGAGAGGGAGCCAGGGCCAGGGAATACGAGATTGCCTTGCAATGGCTGAGGGATGCCGGACTCATCTACTTGGTGAGCAACGTGAAGGCGCCGAGGCTTCCACTGGCCAGTTATGCAGACAGGGCCGCATTCAAAATCTTCGTCCTCGACGTGGGTCTGTTGGGAGCCATGGCGGGCTTGAAGGCAGCCACAGTGATAGAGGAGAATGAGATATTCACGGAGTTCAAGGGAGCTTTGACCGAACAGTATGTATTGCAGGAGATTATACAGAAGCACGATCCTTATTACTATTCCAAGCCTAACAGCACGCAAGAGATAGACTTCCTGATACAGGACGAAGAGGACGCCATCGTGCCGCTAGAGGTGAAGGCGGAGACGAACGTCAAGGCCAAGAGCCTGCGCCAGTTCGTAAGCGACAACCAGCCGAAGAAAGCCTACCGCATTTCGATGAACGACTACAAGAAGGAGGACTGGGTGGAGAATATCCCCCTCTATGCCGTGGGGGCGTGGGTGTAGTGAGGCTCGAATGCGAGACGGAATAATCAAACACTGCTCTCCCCCTTATTTCCCTCATATTTTAAACTTTTTTCTTTTGATATTTCAAATAAAAGACTTATCTTTGCATTCCATAAAATATGTAACACAAAATATGGAATTGAGATAAAGCATTATGGAACAGCTGAATAACCCCTTCGTAATATACGGCTACAAGGGCGCAGACTACTTCTGCGACCGCAAGCATGAGACAGAGCTTGTCACTAGAGCTTTGCTTAACGAGCGCAACATCGTCCTGATTTCCCCTCGACGCATCGGAAAGACAGGGCTCATCCATCACGTCTTCGAACAGATACAGCAGAAAGAATCCGAGACAGAATGCTTCTATCTCGACATCAACGCCACAAGGAACCTCAGCCAGTTCATCCAACTTCTAGGAAAGACTGTGATCGGAAAAGTTGATACTTTCTCGCAGTCTGCCATGCGCAAGGTCATGACTTTCTTTGCCAACTACAAGCCTACCATGTCGTTTGACGAGATGACCGGTATCCCAACCTTTTCGATAACGGTATCCCCGAGCCAGCGGGAGGAATCGCTGAAGCATATTTTCGAATATCTGAAGCTATCTGGCAAGCGAATCTACATCGCCATCGATGAGTTTCAGCAAATAGCGGAATATCCCGAGGGACGGGCAGAAGCCCTGTTGCGTTCCTACATCCAGTTCCTGCCAAACATATATTTCATCTTTGCAGGAAGCAAACAGCACATCATGACCGATATGTTCCTCTCGGCAAAGCGACCGTTCTACCAGAGTTCGCAGATTGTAAACCTGCCACTTATCGACATCCGCGAATATCATGCCTTCGCCAACAAGTGGCTTGCAAAAATCGGCTTAGAGATGGACGACGAGGCTTTTTCCTACTTATATAATAAGGTGGACGGCCAAACTTGGTACATCCAGGACATTCTGAACCGCCTCTATCAAAACCGCCAAGAGATAACTATCGCAGAAATCAACGAGGTGATTGTAGAACTCGTGAATGAGCAAGAGGTCGCCTTCATCAGTTATTACGATTCGCTCACCGACAACCAAGCTGCCCTTCTCTCCGCCATAGCTAAAGAAGGCTCCGTGTCTTCCGTCCTCTCGCAAGAGTTCATCAGCAAGTATGGCCTTCCCGCAGCAAGCAGCGTGAGCCTAGCCCTCAAGACTTTGCTCAACAGAGAATTTGTCTATAAATATAACAACAGCTACATCATCTACGACCGTTTCTTCAGGATATGGCTCAAAGGGAAGTAAAAGAACCGGGTGTCCGATAGCTGTGGAGTAAATGTCCGTGAGTTTCTGATAGAACTTGCGTTCGCTCAATCGTATCGTCAATTCTTACCGTCAGCGGCAGTTGCCGAGTTTTTCTCGGTAACTGAATCTTCCACAAGCTCTCCGCTCTTGAATATGTTCTTCAGATGTAAACAGACTTCAAACGGCTATGAAGTTAACTTCAACAACCAATGAAGCAGGCTTCGATGCCCAACGCAATAGGCTTCGTTTTTTTCGCCACATCCTATAGCTACAGCAAGCACTTCATTTATGCATTTAACGGAAGAGACCATAAAAAGGGAAATACAAGACCTCTGGAAAACAAATATTTCTGAGAATCGTGCTTTCTGTCGGATTTATTTTTGTATTTTTGCAGAAAAAGGATGTTGAATCCACAAAAAGACCATCATTTATGACAACTTATCTCTATTTTTTCGACTATTTTTTGTTCTAACGAAGACCAAACATTTGGGGATTCTTCTGGTATTTCGCTAAAAACATTTGGGGATTCTTCTGCTTTTTAACAAAAAACATTTGGGGATTTGTCTTAAATGTCGTATTTTTGCACCCGTCAAGAGTATAAGATTATGGGAGCTTTATGGTCCTTGAAGGTGAAGTTGTCTGGATGCCAAGCGACCACCTACGATGTTCTTATAGGTGCAAATTCCGTCGCAGGGAATCCTATCGTGCAAATTATTGAACAACAACCTTGCCGTTTCACAAATATTTTGTAATTTTGCAACCATGATGACAATAGAAGACATAAA
>CAVGLH010000220.1:0-3586 GCA_963630065.1 Bacteroides fragilis
ATAAAAAAAAGGCGAACTCCAAACTGTGCGTTGGAATTCGCCTTCTGTCATCTATTCGAGCTTGTTATTTCACCTCGATGTTCTTGGTAGCCTTTGCTTCCTCCTTGGGAGCGAGCTTAGGAATCTCTACCTCAAGCACACCGTTCTCCACCTTGGCTGCAACCTTCTCGCGGTCGGCATCCTCCGGCAGGGTGTAGCTCTGCTGGTAGTTGCTGTAAGAGAATTCGCGGCGCAGATAGTGCTCGTGCTTGTCTTCGTCCTTGTGCTCCATCTTGTTCTCGATGGCCACGTTCAAGTAACCATCGTTGTCGATGTTGACGCGAACCCACTCTTTCTTCAAGCCAGGTGCTGCAATCTCCATCTTGTACTCCTTCTCGGTCTCCTTCACATTGATGGCTGGTGCTGTGGCATTCATGCGATGCATCAAGTCTGTGTTGAAGAATGCGTCATCAAAGAAGTTACTCAACCAATCTGAACTGTTATTTCTACGAGCTAACAACATAATTAAAACCTCCTAATTTTATTTTACTCATCCTCTCTTCGCCTTGCGGCTCCGTCGGGATTTCTATTTGTTAAACATTTACACCATCCGTTGTTGCAACTTGCGTGCCAGCACCCCGGGAGTGCCAAATTTGGCAGGGGGAATAGGAAAAAATGGCACGAAAGGATAAATATTTTAAACTTTGCTGCCAAATAGTACTTGACTTTCGGCAAAATATCGTATATTTGCATCGTCGAAAAGAACAATAAACTTAAAAACAATGAAGAAACAAATCTTAACCCTTGCCCTGTTTTCAGCGTTCTTGCTGAACGGCACGGCTGTATCTGCACAGCAGAGCTTGCAAAATCTCCCCTATCAGAACCCCAACCTCTCTGCCGAGGCCAGGGCCGACGACCTCTTGTCGCGCCTCACTCTGGAGGAGAAGACGAAGTTGATGATGGACACCTCGCCTGCCATCGCCCGTCTGGGCATCCCGCAGTTCCAGTGGTGGAACGAGGCCTTGCACGGCATCGGACGAAACGGTTTTGCCACAGTGTTCCCCATCACAATGTGTATGGCATCCTCCTGGGACGATGCCTTGCTCTACAAGGTGTTTACTGCCGTGAGCGACGAGGCGCGCGCCAAGGCGCAAGTGGCCAAGAAGTCGGGTAATATCAAGCGATACCAGAGCCTCAGTTATTGGACTCCGAATATCAATATCTTCCGCGACCCTCGCTGGGGGCGCGGACAGGAGACTTACGGTGAAGACCCTTACCTGACCACGCGGATGGGTCTTGCCGTGGTGAACGGCTTGCAGGGACAGACCTTCGACGGGAAGCCGTTGCCCGGCAAATATGTCAAACTCCTTGCCTGTGCCAAGCACTTCGCCGTACACAGCGGACCGGAGTGGAACAGGCATTCCTTCAACATCGAGAACCTGCCCGAGAGAGACCTTTGGGAGACCTATCTCCCCGCCTTCAAGTCGCTCGTGCAGGAGGGAAACGTGGCCGAGGTGATGTGCGCCTACCAGCGGATAGACGGTGCGCCATGCTGTTCCAATGCTAGATACGAGCGACAGATACTCCGCGACGAATGGGGGTTCAAGGGACTGATTACGTCCGACTGCGGAGCCATCCGCGACTTCTATACCAAGGGGTGCCACGAAACGGCGAAGACCACGGCAGAGGCAACAGCCCAGGCCATCGGTGCAGGGACCGACGTGGAGTGTGGCAGCGTGTACCGGTCGCTGCCGGAGGCTGTGAAGACGGGGCTGATTTCTGAAGAAAAGGTGAACGAGAGCCTGAGGCGATTGCTCGTGGCCCGTTTCCGACTGGGCGATTTCGACAGCGACGACCAGGTGGCGTGGACCCAGATACCGGCATCGGTGGTGGCCAGCAAGGAGCATAAGGACTTGGCTCTGAAAATGGCGGAGGAGGGCATCGTTCTCCTCCAGAACAAGAACCATCTGCTGCCCCTCGACCGTAGTCAGAAGATAGTGGTGATGGGCCCCAACGCCAACGACTCCATCATGCAGTGGGGCAACTATGCGGGCTATCCTACCTCCACTACCACCATCCTCCAGGGCATCCGCAACTATATGAAGGCCGACGTGAAATACATTCCGGCTTGCACACTGACAAGGAACGAGGTATCAGAGAGTCGCTTCAACCTCTTCTCTTCCGCCGATGGCAGGGGCATGACGGCCACCTATTGGAACAATCCCGACATGAAGGGAGAGCCTGTGGCCACGGCCGTGATGACCAGTCGCATCAACCTGAGCAACGGTGGCAACACGGTGTTTGCGCCCGGTGTGAACCTCACGGACTTTTCAGCCCGCTATGAGGGAACTTTTACACCAGAGGCCGACGATACTTTGAACATACGGATGGGGTGCGACGATGGATTCCGCTTGATAGTGGACGGCGATACCGTGGCGGATGTCTGGAAGGGGCGTGCTCGTGTGCAGACGCTCAACAAGCCCATTCAGGTGAAGAAGGGAAAGCCGGTGAAGATACAGGTGGACTATTTCCAACGGACCGATTTGGCCGTGATGCAGTTTGACATCGTGAAGAATTACACACCTACCGAGGAACAGATTCTGAAGGAAGTGGGCGATGCCGACGTGGTGGTGTTCGCCGGAGGAATCTCTCCCAGTCTGGAAGGTGAGGAGATGAAGGTTTCGGAGCCTGGTTTCAAGGGCGGCGACCGTACCGACATCGAGTTGCCGCAGGCTCAGCGCAAGATAATCGAGATGCTCCATAAGGCTGGCAAGCGAGTGGTGTTCGTCAACTGTTCGGGCTCTGCCATCGCCATGGTGCCAGAGACACAGAATGCCGAGGCTATCCTCCAGGCCTGGTATCCGGGCGAGAAGGGCGGCGAGGCCGTGGCAAAGGTGCTCTTTGGCGAGGTGAACCTAATGGGCAAGTTGCCCGTCACCTTCTACAAGAGTGTGAACGACCTGCCCGACTTCCTCGACTATACAATGCAGAACCGCACCTATCGCTATTTCAAGGGCGAGCCTCTCTTCCCCTTCGGCCATGGACTTAGCTACACCACCTTCGAGTATGGCAAGCCGGGGATAAGGAAAGTGAAGAGTGAAGGGGGAAGAGTGAAGAATCAAAATGCTTCTTATCAGCTATCTTTCTCTCTGTCTAATAAAGGAACACGTGAGGGAACCGAGGTGGCCCAGGTTTATGTGAAGCGTATCGGCGATGTGGATGGCCCTGTGAAGAGCCTGAAGGCTTTCCAGCGTGTGAGCTTGAAGGCTGGGGAGAGTCAGAAGGTGACCATCGACCTGCCCCGCAAGAGTTTCGAGGGATGGGACGCGCAGACCAACACCATGCGCGTGGTGCCCGGTAAGTATCAGGTGCTCGTGGGCGGTTCGAGCGTGGACGCAGCCAAGAATGTGGTTGTTGTAAACGTGAAATAGTGTGTCAGCCTGTCATGTCAGGTGACGCATCAAATGAGATGCGTCATCTGATATGATGGATGGAAACAATTAGCTTTCTTCCGCTTCCTTGCATTCCGCCATCTCTGTGCCACGGTATATCACCACGAGCTTGTGGAGCTTGGTGGTCTTCACCGACTCGCGCACGATGTCGCTGT
>CAVGLH010000221.1:0-3576 GCA_963630065.1 Bacteroides fragilis
TAGATGTAAAACTCGCTGGTGTCTACCAATCCCGATCGGAAAGCATATTTCACGGCCTCGTGGGCGGAATTGACCTCCAACTTTCTGAAGATGTTTTTTCTGTGCGTGTTGATGGTGTGCACTGACGAGAAGCGCTCGTTGGCTATCTCCTTCGTGGTCTTGCCCTGTGCTATTGCCTTCAGTATCTCCACTTCGGTCTGCGTCAGGTTGGTCTCCTTCTCGTCCTTTTGCCGCTGGTTGAGCAGTATCTCGGCGGCGCGCTGGGAGATAAACCTGTCGCCCTCACCGGCTGACCGGATGGCGCCGTTGATGTCGCTTACGGGCGAGTCCTTGAAGAGGATGCTGATATTGCGGCTACCATAGTAGATTTGGGCGATGAAGTCGGGGGTGAGGTCATCGGAGATGAGAATCCATTGCGACTTCGAGAATCGGTCGGCGGCTATCATCAAGTTGCTGGCGTCGTTGAAGTCGAAGAGGGTGTAGTCCAGAAAGATGATGCTCTCAGGGTGTTCCTTCAGCTGAAGGATGAGCTCGGACTTGTCGTCGGCCACGCTGATGTCGCCGGATGCCTTCTGGCTGATGATGGACTTCAAACCCACGCGGGTCAACTCTTGGTTGTCTGCTATAATATAATGTGGCATATTTTGGAGGAGTTAAAGGAGTTAGAGGAGTTAAAGGAGTTAGGACAAATGCTTTCCTTATACCTTGTTTTTTGAAAAGCGGGCCATCACGTAGCGACCGCCGAAACTCAGCGCCAGTACGATGATGGTGAGCACTACGGCGGCTGCATAGGCTCGGTTCTGCACGTCCTCCTGTGGGGCACTCAGCTGGAAGAATACACTTAGGGGCAGAGTGGCTGCCTGCTGGTTGAGGCCGTGGGGGATGTGGTCGGAGAAGCCGGCGGTGAACATCACGCCTGCACAGTCGCCTATCGCCCTGCCGATGCTGAGCAGTGTGGCAGTGGCGATGGCGGGGGCTATCTGGCGCAGCACCACGCCGAGAGTCTCTATCCTCGTGGCTCCGAGGCTATAGGATGACTCCAGAATCTCTTGCGGAATGGTCTTCGCCACCTCGTCCATCGAACGTATCAATATCGGAACTATAAGTAGGGTGGTGACGAGGATGCCGCCTCCGAGCGATGCCCGGATGCCCAGCCACACCATCACCGTGAAGGCGAAGGAACCGTACACGATGCTGGGGATGCCGAAGAGGGTGTCGTAGGCGAGACGGGCTACGTAGCCAAACCTGGAGGTGGGCTTCAGATACACGTTCATGTAGAACACCACGGGCAGGGCCACGAGTAGGCCCAGTAGGGTGGAGCCGCCCACGATGTAGAGGCTTCCCACGATGGCATTGAGGAATCCTCCCTTGCCGCCGAGGTAGAAGCCGCCGCTGGGCAGCTGGCTCACCATCTCCCAGGACAACACGGGCAGTCCGCGCCTGAAGATGGTCCAGATGACGCTCACCACAAAGAAGGCCACGATGGCTATCGAGGCAAGCATCAATCCCTTCATGATTTTTTCTTCCAAGTATTTCATAAGCCCTTTTTTTACCATTTTACTTTTTTACTCTTTTACCTTTAAAAGTGCGATTCTCGAACCGAGGTTGAGCACCACCACGACGAAGAAGAGCAGGAAGGCTGCAAACATCAAGGCACTCTCGTACATCGGCACGGAGAGCATCTCGCCATAGTTGTTGGCGATGAGCGCCGGTATCGGATAGCAAGCGTCGAGCAGACTTCCCGGCACGATGGCCAGGTTGCCGCATACCATCAGCACGGCTATCGTCTCGCCCAGCGTGCGGCTCAAGGCCAGCACCACGGCGGCTATCATTCCCGGCCTTGCCTTCCTCAGCACCACATGCTTCACCGTTTGCCATCCCGTAGCTCCCAGCGAGAGCGAGGCTTCGCGGAGTTCCTTCGATACATTGTCGAATATCTCCATGAAGAGGCTCACCAACAGCGGAATGATCATTACGCTCAGCACGATGCCGCCCGCCAGCACAGTATACCCAGAGGATGACTCTTCGAAGAGGGGAGCCACGCACTTCGACAGCCATGGCACGATGAGCAGCGTGCCCCACACGCCATAGATGACGGAGGGGAGACCGGCCAGGATGTCGAGCAGCGGATAGACATACTTGCGGATGCAGCGATGGGCATACTCCGTGAGGTAGATGGCCATCAGCAGCGAGATGGGCAGGGCGATGGCAATGGCAATCACGGTACACCAGAAGGTGCCGGCGAGGAAGGGCAGGAATCCGAACTTGCCGTCGCTGGGGCGCCAGTTGCTCTCCGTAAGCAACTGCCACAGGTTGTACTGGCTCAGTATCGGCTCCGACTTGATGAACAAGCCCACGGCCATGGCTATCACCAGGAAAATGGAGGCGATGGTCAGCAGGAACATCACCTGTCCTGCTATCTTGTCTTTTGCTATTCTGTAGTTCATATTGCGGGAGGGGGGTAAAGGAGTTATGGAGTTAAGAAGTTAAGGAGTTAAGACAAATGCTTTTTCAGGAAAGCAGGCTTACTCCCAGTCCCAGCAGCAGGAATGCCGCCGCCTCCAGTAAACTGATAATCAAATTCTTCATACGGATTCTTCACTCTTCACTTAGTAATAATAAAAAAATAAGTTGGTACATTTCTCAGGGGGCGAAGCTACAATTCCTTGCCTGAGTGGTACGGCGGGGGCGCCGTACCTCCTATAGTCACTTACTCTTCTCTTACGTTCTCTGGTGCAGTCCGCACTCCCTGTGCTCGGGCGACTCCCACCACCATCTGCCGGCACGGATGTCCTCGCCCGGTTGGATGGCCCTTGTGCAAGGCTGGCAGCCGATGCTCGGGTAGCCCTTGTCCTGCAACTTGTTGTAGGGTACGTGGTGCTTCTTTACGTATGCTTCCACATCCTCCTCGCTCCAAGCGATGAGCGGATTCACCTTGATGAGATTGTGGATGCCGTCCCATTCCACCACCTGCATGTCCTTGCGGGTGACGCTCTGCTGCTTTCTCAGTCCGCAAATCCATACGTCCAATCCCTTCATGGCACGCTTCAGCGGTTCCAGCTTGCGCACTTGGCAACAGCGGTGGCGGCTCTCTATCGAGTTGTAGAAGAGGTTGATGCCTTCTTCCTTCACCATCTTCTGCACCGCCTCATAGTCGGGGAAGAATACCTCCAGATTGATGCCATACGTCATGTTGGTCTTGTCGATGAGCTGGTAGGTCTCGGGAAAGAGGCGCCCCGTGTCGAGGGTGAAGATGCGGGCCGTCTTGTCCTTCTTCACGATGATGTCGGTGAGCGTCTGGTCCTCGAAGCTGAGGGAAGAGGAAAGAGCGATGCGCCCTTTGAATGCCTGAAGGAAATAACCGACAACTTCCTCGGCAGGCGCATCGCTGAATTTCTTGTTGAGCTCGGGCACGAGTGCCCTGAGCTGCTCTTGGGCCTCGGTAAGCCCGGTTGTATCTTGCGACATGATAATTCCAATTTTGAATTGATAATGTATAGTTCCCTGAAACCGGCAAGAGTTATTAACTATGTAATAATAAAAAAATAATCTCCTGGGCGAAGCTACAATTCCTTG
>CAVGLH010000222.1:0-3532 GCA_963630065.1 Bacteroides fragilis
ACAATTGTCACTACCCCCTCAAAGTAGCGCGTCTACCAATTCCGCCATCTCTCCATTTTCAGCACTTAGCCAAAAACCTGTTTCAAGATAGAACTTGCTGTTGTTTCAGAATGTCTGAGCGGAAAACGGGACTCGAACCCGCGACCCCGACCTTGGCAAGGTCGTGCTCTACCAACTGAGCTATTTCCGCAATTTTTATCCTTAAAAGGAGCATTCCTCTGAATGCGAGTGCAAAGGTACTGCTTTTTTCTGAAACACCAAACTTTTTCTCAGTTTTTTTTCAAAAAAATGCACATTTTACCCTTTTTGGGGGCAAAAAGTGCATTTTTCCCAGCTTATAGGGGTAAAATACGGCCGAAAATCCAATTTTACGCAAGTTTCCGTCAATCCATCCGATTGCGATAATCCTCGTATCCGAACTCCCGCAATATCTCCAATTCTCCATCCAAATGCACAATTCCTATTGCCGGATGGGAAATTCCGTTGAACATATTCGTCTTTACAGTGGTATAATGGAGCATATCCTCGAAAATGACATTCTCCCCAACCTCCAGCTCATGGTCGAACTTCCAATAACCCATAAAGTCTCCGCTCAAGCAGCTATTACCGCCCAATCGGTAGACATGGTCTCCGGCTGGAGCCTGCATCGGATCGTCACTCTCTAATGTTTCGGCATTTCTCACGGCGGGCATATAGGGCATTTCGAGGCAGTCGGGCATGTGGCAGGTGAAACTGGCATTGATGATGGCTGTCTTGATGCCCTTGTCCTCCACCACGTCCACCACCTGCGCCACCAATGGTCCGGTTTGCCAACCGAAGGCACTGCCAGGCTCCATGACAACCTGAAGGTGGGGATGGCGCTGATGAAATCCCTTTATTATATTAATAAGGTGTACGACATCATAATCCTTGCGAGTCATCAAATGGCCGCCGCCAAAATTAATCCACTTGATTTGAGGAAACCACTTGGCAAATTTTTCTTCAATATGTCTCAAGGTGCGCTCAAATACATCCGCCCCACTCTCGCAGTGACAATGGCAATGAAATCCGTCTACATCGGAAGGCAATTGCGGCGGCAATTTGTCGGCCGTAACCCCAAACCTGGAACCTGGGGCGCAAGGATTATATAATAAGGTGGAAATCTCTGAATATTCCGGATTCACTCTCAGACCTATCTGCAAATCTGGATTCACCTCTTTCACCCGCTTGTGAAACCTATCATACTGGCTTAGGGAATTGAACGTAAGATGGCTGGAGCAACCGGCAATCTCGTCTATCTCGTAGTCGGTATAGGCAGGGGAAAACGTATGAGCCTTGCTGCCAAACTCCTCGAAAGCCAATCTTGCCTCGCCCAGCGAGCTGGCAGTTGTCGAGGAGATATACTCCCTGAAAATGGGGAACGTCTTCCACAAGGCGTAGGCCTTGAAGGCCAGGATCACCTCCATCCCGGCACGCTCGCCCACACTCCTCACGAGTGCAAGATTCCGACGCAAGCGTGACTCTTCCAACACGTAAATTGGGCGATGAATCTCATTAAAATTCTCTAAATTTACTTTCATATCTTGATAAATATTAATTTTATGGTGCAAAGATAACTTTTTATATCCAATATAATTGCTAGTTTGCTATTTTTTTAATACTTTTGCATCATAAAATGCATTCTGACGATGAAATTAGCTATTATGACCAAGTCCACATTCTTTGTGGAAGAAGACAAAATACTAGCCTCGTTGTTCGACGAGGGCATGGACAACTTGCACCTTTTCAAGCCCGGCTCGTCGCCCATTTATGCCGAACGCCTGCTCTCTCTCCTTCCGGAAGACAGCATGCGCAGGGTGACCGTTCACGGCCATTATTACCTGAAGCAGGAATACAACCTGGCAGCTATCCACATAGACGACCCATTGGCACCCGTCCCTGACGGCTACAAGGGGAAGTTCAGCCGCACCTGTACCGACATCGCCACGCTCAAGGAGATGAAAAAGAAGTCAAACTATGTGTTCCTCAAAAACATATTCGACTGCATCGAGTTCAAGAACGAGAAATCAACATTCACGCTGCAACAGCTCGAAGCCGCAGCCAAGGAGGGGCTCATCGACAAGAAAGTGTATGCTCTGGGCGGCATGGGACTGGAAAATATCAAGATAGCAAAAGACCTGGGATTCGGCGGAGTCGTGATTTGCGGCGACCTTTGGAACCGGTTCGACATCCACAACGAAAAGGATTTCAAGGAAATCATCCAGCATTTCGAACGTCTCAGAAAAGCCGTCAGTTGACAACAAACGCAAGAATAACAACAATATTAATACACATAAACACTAAAAGAAATGAGTGACAAAAACTCTTTTTTGGTATTCTCCGGCACTAACACGAGATACCTTGCAGAGAAAATCTGCGCTAGCCTTGGTTGCCCCCTGGGAAATTTAGTCGTAACTAAGTTCTCAGACGGTGAGTTTGGCGTTTCATTCGAGGAGTCCATCCGTGGACGCGACGTATTCCTCGTTCAGAGTACCTTCCCCAACTCGGACAACTTGATGGAGCTGCTCCTGATGATTGATGCTGCCAAGCGTGCCTCTGCCCGCCACATCATCGCAGTTGTTCCTTACTTCGGATGGGCGCGCCAGGACCGCAAGGACAAACCGCGTGTCAGCATCGGCGCCAAGCTCGTGGCCGACTTGCTCAGCGTGGCCGGCATCGACCGCCTCATCACCATGGACCTCCATGCCGACCAGATTCAGGGCTTCTTCGACGTTCCCGTAGACCATCTCTATGCATCAGGTGTTATCCTCCCCTACCTTCAGAGTCTCAGACTCAAGGATTTGGTGATTGCCTCTCCAGATGTTGGTGGCTCGAAGCGTGCCAACACTTATGCCAAGTACTTCGGTTGTCCACTCGTACTCTGCAACAAGACTCGCGCCCGTGCCAACGTGGTGGCCAGCATGCAGATTATCGGTGACGTGAAGGACAAGAATGTAGTGATCATCGACGATATGGTGGATACTGCCGGTACCATCACCAAGGCTGCCGACATCATGAAGCAGGCCGGTGCCAAGACCGTACGTGCCTGCGCCTCCCACTGCGTGATGAGCGGTCCTGCATCAGAGCGCGTACAGGAGTCGGCACTGGAGGAAATCGTATTCACAGACTCCATCCCCTACACCAAGCGCTGCGCCAAGGTGAAGCAAATCTCCATCGCTGATATGTTTGCCGAGACTATTCGCCGTGTCGAAGACAACGAGAGTATTTCCTCTCAGTATCTCGTATAAAAACAACTCTATATATAAAAAAACGGGGTCCCCTGCAAAAGCATGGGACCCCGTTTTTTTTAGAAGGTAGGAGGTGCGGCGCCCTCGCCGCACCATTCACATCAGAAGAATTGCTCTTTTGAGAAATCCTTGCTTGAGGGTACAGCGAGGGTTTCCCCTTGCTTGAGGGTACGGCGAGGGCGCCGTACCTCCTACTTCACCGCGAACTTCAGTGTCTTGTTGTCCACACGGATGATATAGATGCCGGATGTGGGCACAGCGGTGGA
>CAVGLH010000223.1:0-3470 GCA_963630065.1 Bacteroides fragilis
ATGAAAGTCGGATTATTCGTCCCTTGCTATGTGGACGCCCTCTACCCGGAGGCTGGCGTGGCCACATACAAGTTGCTCAAGCATTATGGCTTGGATGTAGGATATCCCGAAAAGCAGACTTGCTGTGGCCAGCCGATGGCAAACGCAGGTTTTCAGGATAAGTCGGAAAAGGTGATCGAGAGTTTCGACCAGCTCTTCAAGGACTACGATTACATCGTGGCTCCATCGGCCTCATGCGCCGCTTATGTCAAGGTGTATTACCCTAAGATTCTGGAGGGTAAGCACGAGTGTGTTTCCTCAGGTAAGATTATGGACATTGTGGAGTTCCTCCATGACGTGTTGAAGGTAGACCATGTGCCGGGCAAGTTCCCCCATGTGGTGAGTGTCCACAACAGTTGCCACGGTGTGCGCGAGCTGGGCTTGTCGTCGCCTTCGGAGCGCCACATCAAACCCTTCAACAAGATTATAGACTTATTGAATAAGGTGGAAGGAATCACCATACACGAACCGGAACGCAAGGATGAGTGCTGCGGTTTCGGCGGTATGTTCTCCATTGAGGAACCGGCAGTCTCCACCCGCATGGGCGAGGACAAGATTCGCCGCCACATGGCCACGGGTGCCGAATACGTGACGGGGCCTGACTCCTCCTGCCTGATGCACATGGCGGGCATCACCAAGAAGGAGAAGTTGCCAATCAAGTTTATCCATGTTGTTCAAATATTAGCTGCAGGACTATGAGTACAGAACATTCCAAGAGAGCCGCTGTCTTCAACAAGGATGTAGAGAAGACCACGTGGCACGACAATACATTCTGGTCGGTGCGCCAGAAGAGAGACCTGATGGCGCAGCAAGTGCCTGAGTGGGAAGAACTACGCGAGCATGCCTCGCAAATCAAGAAACACACCATCACCCATCTAGCCGACTACCTCGATATGTTTTCCAAGAATTTGGAGAGCCGCGGCGTGAAAGTGCACTGGGCGAAGGATGCACAGGAATTCAACGAGATAGTGCTCGACATCTTGCAGAGCCATAACGTGAAGAAGATGGTGAAGTCGAAGTCGATGCTCACCGAGGAGTGTGAGATGAATCCCTATCTGGAACAGCATGGCATCGACGTGGTGGAGACTGACTTAGGCGAGCGCATCATCCAGCTACTCCACCAAAAGCCCAGCCATATCGTGATGCCCGCCGTGCATCTGAAGCGCGAGGAGGTGGGAAGGATGTTTGAGGAGAAAGGTATCTCCAAAGAGATAGGCAACTACGACCCGACATACTTGACTCGCTGCGCCCGCTATCATCTGCGCAACCAGTTTATGGAGGCTGGAGCTGGCATGACGGGCTGCAACTTCGGCGTGGCTGCCACGGGCGACTGCGTGGTATGTACCAACGAGGGAAATGCCGACATGAGTACTTCCATGCCCAAGCTCCACATCGTGGCGATGGGTATCGAGAAACTGGTGCCCGACTACAAGTCGTTGGCCGTGTTCCAACGCTTGCTTTGCCGTTGCGGTACGGGTCAGCCCACCACTACCTTTACCTCTCATTTCCGTCAGGCTCGTCCGGGTGCCGAGATGCACGTGGTGTTGGTGGACAATGGCAGGAGCGACATCTTGGCCGACAAGGACCACTGGCAGACGTTGAAGTGTATGCGCTGCGGTGCTTGCATGAACACTTGCCCGGTGTATCGCCGTTCGGGCGGATATAGCTATACCTACTTTATACCAGGTCCCATCGGCGTGAACCTCGGTATGTTGAAGAATCCCCAAAAGTATTCTGACAATGTTTCGGCTTGCACGCTCTGTTTGTCTTGCGACAATGTATGCCCCAGCAAGGTAGGGCCAGGCTCGCAAATCTATGTATGGCGACAGAGTTTGGAGAAATTGGGCAAGGCAGACCCTGTGAAGAAGGCGATGTCGTGCGGCATGAAGTATCTCTTCGACCGTCCGGCGCTCTATACCGCCGCCTTGAAGTTTGCACCGCTCGCCAACTTGGTGCCTGATTGCATGGTAGGCATGGGCGGCCTCAATGCCTGGGCCTTTGGGCACGCCATGCCTGAGTTTGCCAAGAAATCGTTTCACCAATTATGGAAGGAAGGAAAGGTTAAATGAAGAAAGAAGATTTTCTGAACAAGTTGCGTAAGAATACGCATGTTCAATATGATAAGCCCGAGACTGAGGTGAAGGGCATCCAGTATGAGAATACCTTGCAGCAGTTTGTGGAGGCTACGAAGATGGCTGGTGGTCAGGTGATTATGGCTGAAGAAGGTGAGAGCCTTGACGAGTTGGTAAAGAAGGCTTACCCCGAAGCCAAGACCTTTGCCTCCAACTTGCCCGGGATTACCATCGCCCAGAAGAACCCCGACACAGTGGCCGAGGCCAACGACCTGAACGGTACCGATGTGGGCATCGTTCGGGGAGAAGTGGGTGTGGCGGAGAATGCTTGCATCTGGATTCCGCAGACTATGAAGGAGAAGGCCATCCTCTTCATTTCGGAATATCTCGTGATATTTCTGGAAAAGAAGAATGTGGTCAACAATATGCACGAGGCTTACGCCCGTATCGAGATGGAACCGAAATACAATTTTGGCACATTCATCTCCGGTCCCAGCAAGACTGCCGATATCGAGCAAGCCCTTGTGATGGGAGCACAGGCGGCGAGGGGAGTCACCGTGGTGCTTATTTAATATCAACAACGCATGGTACAGCGAGGGCGCCATGCTTTTTGTTTGGTACAGCGAGGGCGCTGTACCTCCTACAGTTACCAATTTTTTGACAGAAAAGGTATTCACTAGGAGGTACGGCGCCCCCGCCGTACCACTCAAGCAAGAAACAAGTCGTACCACTCAGTCAAGTAAAGGCTATATGTTATAGTTCCCATTCATAGGTGTCATAAACAACTCCTCTTCCGCCGAAGCCTTCCTTCTGATAGATGAGCGAGGTGTTGAGCACCTTGCCACCGTCTTCGTTGGAAGTACCGAAGTCGAAGAATTGGCAGTCTCTGTATTCTTCTTTTAGCAGTTTTCGGAAGATGGCATCGATGGCATGGTTATGTTTCCCTTGGGGAGTGGCGGAGATGTATTGGGCGTGTACCACTTGCGGTGTTATATACAGCAAGGTGCCACCCAATACATCTTCTTTTTGTTTGGCGACGTAGAGTCGTATCTGTTTGGGAAATCTCGACTTGAGAAGCTGGATTTCCTCTAGGGAATGTACGGGCTTGGCTTGGTAGGTGAGCATCAGGTTGTCTTCCAGAATTTGCCAAAAGGCCGGGAAGTCTTGGCTTTCCTCTATGGTTATGCCGTCGGTCGCCGCCTTGTTGGCTCCATAGTGGCGGTCTCTTCTCCATTTGAGTGGATGGCTCATGTCGATGACGGAGGCTATGTTGCGCACGGTGATGTGGGCATGGCATTCCTTGACGATGGCATAGAGGTCTTCCTCGGCGGGAATCTGGTGATAAATCCAGGGGATGGC
>CAVGLH010000224.1:0-3454 GCA_963630065.1 Bacteroides fragilis
GCGGAGAGAGAGGGATTCGAACCCCCGGTACCTCTCAGTACGCCGGTTTTCAAGACCGGTGCATTCGACCACTCTGCCATCTCTCCTATGAATAACTTTGATGACCTTGCTTGTTTTGTTAAGCGAGTGCAAAGGTAATGCTTTTTTCTGGTTCCACCAAATTTTTTTCATATTTTTTTTGAAAAAAGTGGAAAAAAGGGGGTTTTGTGATAGCGATGGGGTGGAAAAACTACTTCAGATAGCCCTTTTGCTTGAATTCTTCCATCAAGGGGATGGCGAGAACCTTGGCATCGGGGTGGGGAGCTCCGGTGGTGCCGATGGCACGGAGGTCAAAGAAATGTTCCCAGTCGCTCACGAAGGCGGTGTGTACCAACTCGGTGTTGCAGTCGAGGGGAAGGATAGTGCGGGCCTCCTGAGGCTTGCAACCTGCCGCAATGAGCTTCATGTAGCAAAACTCAGCGGCTTGGTTGGCGAAAAGCCAGGTGTCCAGAACCGTCCAATCGTCGGTTTCCCCGTAAGCTACATCTTGGCACATGTTGTCAAACGGATAGCCCATTGGCTCTTCGTCGTCGGCGATGCCGGCTTTTTCCTTCACCCAAGTGGGGAGGTTGATGGCTATCTCGCTGTCAAATTTGTTTTTCGAATAGTTGCAGTAGCGGGTGCTCTGCTCCGCCATGGAGTTGGCGCGGTGGCGGTTGTATTCTCGGGTGATGGCTATCTGGGTGGTGAAATGCACGGTGATGCGCAGCTCGTGTTTGCCCTCCTCGTAGCCGCTGAGATACCTCAGGTCGTCCAGTGCCATGTTTTCGACTAGCACTCGCAGGTTGGTGGTGATATAGTCCTTGCCGTCTATGGTGTTGAGACGGGAGAACTTGTTGTGGATATAGAGGGGCAGCTCGCCGTGGTTGCAGGAGAGATAGACTGTACCGTGTTCGAGCATGGCGAAGTGCTCGCTCTGAACCATGCGCTTTACGAAAGGCTTGGCAGAGTCTTCCGTCGTGTTGTTTTCGCTTTTGTAGCATACTCGTCCGGCTCGTTCTATCTGCTGGTAGATGCCAAGCTCACCAGGCTGTTGTAGCCAGATTTCGTATTTGGGATTTTGTATTTTCATCTTTCTTTCTTATATTTTAATGCAAAGGTATATTTTTTTTGGCATTCGACAAAATAAATACCCATTTTTTTCGTATTATATTATAGAATCAAGGTAATGAATGAAGAAAATGGAGATTAAACCAATAGCAAGATTTTGCTCGCCTTTCAGCAGCAAGTTTGGCATTCCCAAGCAAGCTGGTCTTGTATCTGAACTGGAGGGGCAGATTGTTTTCGAACCCGAGTATCGCAATGCTGATGCCTTGCGGGGTATGGATGGCTTCGACTATCTTTGGCTGATATGGGAATTTTCGGCCAACAAGCACAAGGCCAATAGTCCGGTGGTTCGCCCTCCCGTGCTGGGCGGCAATGAGAAGGTGGGCGTATTTGCCACGCGCAGCCCCTTCCGGCCTAATAATATCGGATTGTCGTCCGTTCGCCTCTCCTGTATCGAGTGGGAGACGGGCCGGGGGCCTGTGATTCATGTGAAGGGAGCCGACCTCATGGACGGTACGCCTATCTACGACATCAAGCCGTATGTGGCGTATGCCGATTGTCATCCCGGGGCCCGGAGCGGGTTTGTAGACGAAAGGAAGTGGGCCCGGTTGGAGGTGGAAATCTCTGACGAGGTGCGCCGGCATCTCTTGTCGCAGGGACTGTCTGAGGGCAAGATAGGAGTGCTGTGCGAAGTGTTGGCGCAAGACCCCAGACCGCATTATCAGAAAGACCCTCATAAGGTTTATGGTATGCCTTATGAGGGTATGGATATTCATTTCACGGTGTGCGGCCAGGTGCTTACTTTGCAAAAGTAGCGAAGTGGACGTCGTCGAGCTTGATCTTGCAGGCTTCGTCGATGTCCTGTGCCTTCTTCGTATAGAAGATGTAGGCTTTCTTAAGGGTGATGTCGTGTACCATGCCTTCCGCACCATGGGCCACGATGCCGTTCTTGCAGCCTCTCACATAGATGTCGCTCATGTGGATGTCCTGGAAGTCGGGCAGGAATTCTTGCTTCACGGGAGTTTTCTGCTGCTTGGCTCCCACATGGTTGTCGAAGTAGGTGGTCTCGAAGGTGATGGCATCTCCCGTGATGTCGGTCATATAGATATGGTCGATGAAGATGTTCTCGCTCTTGCCGCCTCTCTTCACGGCACTCTTGAAGCGCAGTCCTGCGTCTGTGCCCTGGAAGGTGTTGTTGCGCACCACGATGTTCTTCATGCCACCCGAAAACTCACTGCCGATTACAAAACCGCCGTGGGCATGGTATACTGTGTTGTCCTGTATGTTGATGTTCTCGCAGGGGCCGGCTTTCACGCCAGCCTCTCCAGCTCCGCCCTTCATGCAGATGCCGTCGTCGCCGGCGTCTACGATGTTGTTGACGATGAGCACGTCCTTGCAGCTGGAGATGTCGATGGCATCACCGTTCTGTGCGTTCCAGGGACATTTCACGGTGATACCGTCGATGACTACGTTCTTACATCGGGTGGGGATGAGGTGGAAGCGGGGACTGTTTAATAAGGTGATGCCTTGCACCAATACGTTTTCGCAGTCGGTGAAGCGTATCATGTGGTTGCGCACACGCTCCTGGTCGTCGATGTTGTCCACCACGTTGGGTTCGTACTTCAGGTTGAGCGGATACCAGATGTCGCCCTTCTCGTTGAGTGTTCCGCCCATCTGCTTGAAGTTGTTCCATTCCACGTCGCTCACCTTCGTGCGTTTCACTGGGCGCCACCATTCTCCGTTGCCGTCGATGGTGCCATCGCCCGTGATGGCGATGTTCTTCCGCTTGCTGGCATTGATGGCTGGGGTGGCTCTGATTTCTTTTTCCCCGGTCTTCTCGTCGGTCTTGATATGGTCGTTCTTGTCTTCCGAGAATACGATGATGGCATTCTTCTCCAGGTGCAGGTCGATGTTGTCCTTCAGAGAGATGAGGCCGGTGAGGTAGATGCCGGCGGGCACATTGAGATGGCCGCCGCCCATCTTGCTCAGTTTGCTGATGGCTTTGCTGAAGGCCTGGGTGTTCATGGCCTGGCCGTCGCCGTTGCCGCCGCATTCCAGTAGGCTCACCTGGTTGTCGGGGATGGCGGGCAGGGTGGGCTGCTGCATCTGTACTGGCAAGTTCTGGTAGTACTTGCTGTAGTCGTTGGCTGCCTGCATGGTAACTGTGCCCAGCAGAGCCAATAGCGAAACGAGAATTTTTTTCATGAGTTTTTAAGTTTTTATGAGTTTGTCCTAAATCTTTTGTCTTTGTGAAAAAAAGAAAGGCGGCTCCGACCGAAGTCAAGAACCGCCCTAATGAAAGGAGGAGTGGTACCACCAGGAATCGAACCGGGGACACAAGGATTTTCAGTCCTTTGCTCTACCAACT
>CAVGLH010000225.1:0-3447 GCA_963630065.1 Bacteroides fragilis
ATGGCATACTTCAAGGCACTGCCCGGCAATTTCAAGGCAAAGGTGAGAGACTCTCTCTTGGCAATCTTCTCATCATAATAGGGGTTGCGATCATCCTTCAGACAACACTCCACCCCGTCACCATACTGGAACGCAACATTATCCCTGCTTGACACTACAGCTATAATCCGTTCATTCTCGCCCGGCTTCTCAAATCCAGTCAACATTTCCATCGACATTCCACCTTCCTTTGAGAGATAATCCTTCATCTTCTGATAGTTATCGAAGTAGAAGAAAGGACTGCCACCGGAGACAGACATGAGCTTGTCATAATCGAAGTCGAATTGTTGTCTGTGGCGCTCAACCCCAGACTTAGTAAATTCAAAGAGTTCCTCTCCTCCTTGGCTCCAGTTGATGGTTGCATTCAAACACCAAGAGTCCCGATACTTCACAAAGGAACCCATTGCGGTCTTGCTTTTATAAAATTCGACTAACGGATTCCTCAAGCCCTCGTCAGTCACATAGAAATTCTCTCCTTTGGTATCCTCAAATTCTATTCCCTTCCCTGCATCCGCTTTCAGAATCTTGTAAATGTCAAAGGGTTTCTGCTCTTGTTTCTCTGCCTCAAGTGCCTTCTTCTCCAGGCCATTGGCACGCAGGATGGCACCCAGCCACTCCGGAGCATATAGAGCCAACGGCCCCATCTTTGTGACATAAGGCAAGACGCTTTCCGCAGCATAGGATGCCATATTGTGATTGCCATTCAAGAACATGGAATAATTATCCGCCAAATCTTTTATTTCGTCTTCATTATTCGGAATACAGGTGAGATAGCAATCGTAGGATATCCATTTGAGCACATCGCGCTGCGCATAGAAGTCGTCCATGAATTTAGCCTCAGCAAAGAAAGCCTTCAGTTCCTCGTTCACGGGGATTTTCTCAAACCACGCATCCATCAGTTCATAAGCCGCCTTTGCCATCTTCATGACGGCTGGGGTTTCGGGATTGGTAATCCTACCTTGCGGGAAACGGTTCATAATCAATGTGTTCCAGATGATGAACCGCAAGTCGTCAAGATTGGGTTCGTCACGCATATACTCCTTCTCGTCCAAGTCGTAAAAAGGCAGATAGCTGCCATACATTTCGTGTACCTTGTCTGTGAATCCCCGCCAAATGCCGGCATCAGCCATCACGTCCTCGTAGTACATCGTGAGGTTCAGGACAATCTCCTTCAGCTCATTGCCCTCCAAATCCTGCACGCCCTCTTTCTTTATCGCATTCATCAACAGGACAGCGAAATTTGAATAATCTCCATCTGTATAGGATGCCATTCCCCGGGGATGACGGTTCCTAATCTCGTTTTGCGGAATAAAATGTTTTCTCATTATTAATTTTTATGTTATTCAATTATTGCCGGAGCATGAACAACGCCCCATTGCATTTTTAACTTCCGCCACAAAGTTACTCTTTTTCCCTGAAACTACCAAAGGAAAACATCAAAAATAAAGCCAACCACATACAAATATCCACCGTAACGCCATCGTCACAGCTTCGTCACCGTCTTTCAACCCCACGGCAACGCCCCTGTAACAAAGTCGCCGTACCTTTGCAACCGAAATCATAAAGGTATTCAGAATATGGAAACGAAAAGGGGAATCATAGCCTTAGGGCTGCTCTTGATGGCGACAATGCCGGCGTGGGCGCAAGAGATAAAGGGAACGGTGACAGACAACACCTCGAAGGAGACACTCATCGGGGCTGTAATCACCGCCGTGGAAGGCAACGGCAGCAGAAAGGACGGCATCAAGGCCGTCACCGACATCAACGGCTGCTACCGCCTCGACGGACTGAAGGAAGGAAAGGCATATACCTTATATATCAACTATATGGGCTACAAGCCCAAAAGAATTGACGGGGTTCAGGCGAAGGATGCAAACATGGACATCGCGTTGCAGCCGGATGAACAGCAACTGAAGGAGGTGACCGTGACCGCAGTGGAAAGGCGCAATACGGACGCGGCCATGATAGAGGTCGCCAAGAGCAGCCCCGTCATCGTGAGCAATGTTTCGGCACAGGAGATAAGCCGCACGCAGGACACCAACGCAGGAGAGGTGATACGCCGGGTGCCGGGCGTGAGCCTCGTGGACGACAAGTTCGTCATGGTGCGCGGACTGTCGCAGCGATACAACAACGTATGGGTGAACGGAGGGGCGGTGCCCAGTTCGGAAGCAGACTCCAGGGCGTTCTCCTTCGACATCATACCCAGTTCGCAGATAGACAACCTCACCATCGTGAAGAGTCCCTCGGCAGAATATCCCGCCGACTACTCGGGCGGATTCATCTGCGTCAACACAAAGGAAATACCTACAGAAAACGCTCTCTCTCTTTCCGTCGGTGGCAACTGGAACACCAGCACATGCTTC
The DNA here is from genome assembly GCA_963630065.1 of Bacteroides fragilis. Taxonomy (GTDB): domain Bacteria; phylum Bacteroidota; class Bacteroidia; order Bacteroidales; family Bacteroidaceae; genus Prevotella; species Prevotella fragilis_A. The sequence goes on from CAVGLH010000225.1 coordinate 2,403, forward strand.
AAGGATTTCTCTTACTCCAAGGGTTCCGCCACCGATTTTCTTGGATTCGACAACGGCATGAGGAGCCTACAAGGCGGCATCGGTGCATCGCTCGCCCCGCAGCTCGACGCCAACGGAAATAAGGTGGGCGACTATGCCACGTCGCTCCTGGGCAACCATCTCAACAACGACTGGACTGTGAGGCAGAAGAAACCACTGGGCGACCTGAAACTCGCCGCCAGCCTCAGCCGCCGCTGGGACCTGGGCGGAAGGACGCTCGGAATGCTCGCCGCCCTCAACTACACCAACGAGTACCGCACCTACACCGGCATGGAGAACAACCTCTACGGCATCTACGACGCGGTGAACGACCGGCCCAACTACCTGCGCCAGTCCACCGACGACCAGTACAACAACAACGTGAGGCTCGGCGCCATGCTCAACCTCACCTTCCTCTCCAAGGACGGCAACCACAAGTACCAGTTGAAGAACATCCTCAACCAGCTCGCCACCAGCCGCTACACCTGGCGCGACGGTGTGAGCGCACAATCGGACAAGGAGCGGAGCGCGGAATACTACTACCGCAGCCGCACCACATATAACGGTCAGCTTACCGGCAAGCACACCTTCACCAGCGACGCCCTTGACTGGAGCATCGGGTATGCGTATGCCAACCGCCATTTGCCTGACCGTCGTAGATACCTCATCAACGATGCTCTCGAACCGGGCACCTACGCCCTGAGCAACGGCAACGACATATCGCGCGAGTGGACACAGCTCGACGAGCACATTCTCTCTCTTTCCGTCAACGACAAGCACCACTTCAGGCTGGGCTCCTTCGAGCCCGACCTGCAGGTGGGTGCCTACGGGGAATACAGGAGCAGGGAATACCGCACCCGCAACTTCATCTACAACTGGAACGCATCAAGCAACAACATGCCCGCCGACTTCCGCCATAGCGACATCCCTACCCTGCTTTCCGACGAGGCAAACATGGGTTATGACAAACTGTACCTGCTGGAGCAGAAGCAGATGCGCAACGACTACCGCGGACACAACACACTGG
>CAVGLH010000226.1:0-3444 GCA_963630065.1 Bacteroides fragilis
AGCTCCGCCAGTTTCTCCGCCACATCGGGATGGGCGTCGATGAATGCCACGAGGTCGGGGTTGTACCTCACGCCGGCATCCTTGCGGAATTCCGTCATTACGGTGTCGAAGGTCTTCTCACCCCTATAGTTTCTTCCCAGCCGTTCCGTTGCAGCCTGCATACAGTCGCTCAGGGTTACGATGTCTATCAGGATGCGCATGGGCGACCGGGTGTTGTCGAAGTCGTCGGGATAGCCGCCCTTGCCGTTGTACCACTTGTGGTGGCCCAGCGTGGTGTCGTGGAACTTCTCCAGGCTGGGGCCCAGCTTCAAGTAGTCCGTGCCCAACCGGGGATGGCGCTTGATGATGTTGAATTCCGCATCGGTCAAGGGACGGTAGTCGTTATACACCACGGTGACGATGGAGTTCTTGCCCAGGTCGTGGTACATCGCCGCATCATGGATGAAATTGAGATACTCCTTCCGATGCGAGCGCACGCTCTCTGCCGACTTGTGTCCCAAAGTGCCTGCCAGCAGTTTCGGCTGATACTTCAGGATGCCCTTCATCAGTTCCTGGGCTATCATCGAGACGTGTACGGAGTGGGCATAGGTGGTGACCTGCGTAGCCACGTTGAGCGCACTGAGAAAACGGATGCGCTCCTTCTCCGTGAGATACTTGATGAGACGGGGATAGGTGGTGAGCTGGTGCAGGATTCTCACATAGCTGATTCTTGACTGTCCGTCGGCACGGTTCTGGTAAGCCAGCTCGATGTCGCGGCAGAGACGCTTCACGAACTTGCGCTTCTGCGAGAAACTTTTGGTAGACCTGTCATTGAAGAACAGCAAGGTGAAACAAGGATACAGGAATGCACTCAGCTGACTGTCCTGCAACTTTTTCCCCGCCAGAGCCTTTCGCTCTTTTTGGTATCTTTCCCACAGTTGCATCCCAGCCTCCTCGGTGGTGAGTTCTCCCAGCATGTTCTGCATCAGCAAGGTGCGCTGGAAGTTAGACAGGGTCAGGTTCTTGTTGGCAAGGTTCCGCCTCACGATGCGCCTCATCAGCGAATCGGCAACCTGCTTGTCCATCGACGTGGTGTCCGCCATATAGACATTGCGGATGAAGGACTCGTCGTAATTGGTCATCGTGCTCTTCAACGCGGCATAATCCTGTTTGGAAATCACCTTCGACACATCCGCACTGTCCATCAGAGCCAGCATCCGCCGATAGACGGCGCGGTTCTCCTCGATGCTCTGCAGATCATTCACTACCCAGGTAGACTTGCACAAGTTAGACAGCGAATAGACCAGTCCCTTCAGATAATTGGGATAAGCCTTGTTGCGCTCGTTCAGCGTTCGCATGAAGCATTGGTATGATTTCTCCAGTGCCGTGGTGTCATTGCCGAGGTTGTAGATGGCGGAGTAAGCGACTGCCTCCCATGCGTTCGTCACATTGGTAAAGTTCAAGCTGTCGGGAGCGTCTTTGGCATACTTGTCCAACATCTTGCAGAACTTCAATGTGAGGAAGGGGTCGCTGCTGTAGCTATTAAAATAGGCCGACACACAGTCGTAGAATTCCTTGTATGCCTCCACGGAGATGTGCCGATTGTCCCGGCTGAAATAATCCTCTATGGTGCGCAGAACCTCCTTGTTGGAGTCATAAATCTGATGGTTCTTGAGGGCACGGTGGCGGAAGAAGTTCACCCACTGGTCGTGCTCCTTGATGAGGAAGATGCTGTCGTTGTAGCGGTTGTAGGTGATGCGGTTTTGGGTAAGTACATAGAAGCATCTCCTGAAGTTGGGGAAGTCCCCGTCTTCAAGCTGCTGCGCCTTGCCCACGCAAGGGAAAAGGGCGAATGTCGTAACAAACAGGAAGAAAAGCCTCATCATCTGCAACATATTCATCATTACTTACACATTGCAAAGATAAGGTTTTTATGCGAATGGCGATGATGTTTCTTCCTTATTTTATATTTATTTAAGCCTAAGGGGCGCATTGTATTTTGAAACCGCGCCATTATCGCAACGTTTTTTTTTACAGAAAAGCACAGGATAAAAGTTAAAGAAACAGCCTTCCACAGCTACAATTAGAAAGAAATTCGCCTGTTTTAATATTTTTCGTAACTTTGTAGCCGAAACAACTGTATAAGAAACAAAACTTAGAGCAAATGATAATTACAAAAGCAGCAGCATACAAGAGCTACCTTTTGGCCAGCACCCTCATTCTGTGCGGCGTGATGACGGACGTGCAGGTGAACAGCACCTTCGGACAGCCAGGCTCCTCCCCCTCCGTGCTCATACGGGGAATCGGAACAGTGAACGGAGGCAACGGCACCCCACTCTACATCATCGACGGCGTACCCTTCGACGGCAACACCACCGACATCAACGCCTCCGACATCGAGAGCTTCCTGCGCGACTTCACCTTCACCCTGAAAGGCGACCTCAACCTGCGCTCCAACAAGAACACCGCCTACTACAACTCCTACGTGGGCGAAGGGCGAAACGGCCGACAAGCAGTTTCTCAAGGCGCAAGCCCTCACCTATCGCGCCTATTGCTACATGATGCTCGTGCAGTTCTATGCCAAGCGATGGCAAGACAGCGACAACGGAACAAGCACGGGAGTGGTGCTCCGACTCGACGAATCGACGGGCGAGAAGCCCCTGTCCTCGCTCGCCAACTGCCACAAGCAGATATACAGCGACCTTGACACGGCCATCCAGCTCTACCAGAAGTCGGGCAAGAGCCGGGCAGCCGGCATCAGCAAGGAGCTATACGCCCAAATCCCCTCCACCGACATCCGTCGCGACATGTTCCTCGACCCCAAGGGCGAAGCCTACACCGCCAGCAACAAGCCAAGATTACCCCCGGCATCGGCGAGATCAATCTCTTCCGCTCCGCCGAGATGTATCTGATAGAGGCCGAGGCCGACTGCCATCTGGGCTACGAGGCCGAGGCACAGGCTCTGCTCACCGGCCTCAACAAGACATCGGGCAGAGACCCTTCCATTGAGCTATAGTCAAGGGGAGTTAAGGGAAGTTAGTAATAACAAAAAAATAAGTTGGTACATTTCTCATACAATTTCTTGTCTGAGTGGTACGGCGGGGGCGCCGTACCTCCTATCATTGCCTTTGCTGGCAAGTGTTGGTAACTGTAGGAGGTACAGCGCCCTCGCTGTACCATTCAAGCGAGATGTGTACAGCGCCCTCGCTGTACCATTCAAGCGAGATGTGTACAGCGCCCTCGCTGTACCATTCAAGCGAGATGTGTACAGCGCCCTCGCTGTACCATTCAAGCGAGATGTGTACAGCGCCCTCGCTGTACCATTCAAGCGAGATGTGTACAGCGCCCTCGCTGTACCAAGTTATTTTTTTATCGTCACTTAAGGGACATTAGTCTTTCTCTCTTGGAGTCGAATACTCAGCAATAAGACTGTTGTCCCTTAACTTCCCAAGCTCTCGCAGAGAG
>CAVGLH010000227.1:0-3443 GCA_963630065.1 Bacteroides fragilis
TTCGAAAAACAGCATCCGCTCGTGGCGGTGGTGGATTTGAAGGACGGAACCAAGTTCCCGTCCGAGTTCTCCGTCAACTATGGCGTGTACGCCCTCTTCCTCAAGGAGAACCTGGGCTGCAACATCGTGCGCTACGGCCGCCAGAAGTACGACTACCAGGAGGGAACGGTGACGAGCTTTGCACCGGGGCAGGTGAGCCATGTGGTGATGAACCCCGGCATGGTGCCGCAGGCGAAGGGCCTGGTGTTCCATCCCGACCTCATCAAGGGTACGCCCCTGGCCCGCGAGATGCGCAACTATACTTATTTCTCCTACAGCTCCAACGAGGCGCTACACCTGAGCGACGAAGAGAAGCGAATCTTCTGCGACTGCCTGGAGAAAATAAATATAGAGCTGAAACGTCCCGCAGACCAGTTTTCGAAACGGCTCATCTCCATGAACATCGAGCTGCTTCTCAACTACTGCCTGCGCTTCTACTCACGCCAGTTCGAGACACGCGAGGTGCAGAACAAGGACGTGCTGACACGCTTCGAGTCGCTGCTCGACGACTACTTCACAGGCGGCAACCCCCATATGGCAGGTCTGCCCACCGTGAAATACTTCGCCGACAAAATCTGCCTCTCGCCCAACTACTTCGGCGACCTCATCAAGAAATCCACGAGCATCAGTCCGCAGGAATACATCCAGAACAAAATCATCGACCTCGCCAAGTCGATGCTCCTCGGCACGGAGAAAAGCATCGCCGAGATTTCCTACGACCTCGGATTCCAGTACTCCCAGCACTTCAACCGCGTGTTCAAGAAGAACACCGGGCTTACGCCCTCCGCATACCGGAAGAGTTAGGGGAGAACAGGCGGGCAGGCACTTCTGCCATGGCCGGACAAGGCGGTTTGGAACCTTTTATTTCAAATAAATGGGTTCCAAGCCACCTTTTTTTAAATAAAATGAGTATATTTGCACCCAAGCAATAAAATTAAATCCTAATCATGAAGAAATCTATCCTCATCCTCTGCCTGGGACTGATGAGCCAAGGCATTCAGGCACAAAGCATTTCGCTTGCCGGCGAATGGAACGTAACATTGGGCAATGACAAGGCGGTGAAGCACGCCACCTTGCCCGGCACCATCGACACCAATCGCCTGGGAGAGTCGCCTACCGACCTTACCGAAACTACCCACCTAACCCGCAACAGTGCCTACAAGGGTGCTGCCCGCTATTCACGCACCATCGACATTCCGAAGGAGTGGAAGAAGAAGCAACTGATGCTCTTCCTGGAGCGCACCAGCCCCTCGTGGGTGTATCTCGACGGACAGCTCATCGATTCTTGCAACTATATCAGCACTCCCCAGAGATACCTCCTGCCGAAGAAATTGAAGTCCGGCAAGCACCTTCTGGAAATCATAGTGGATAACAGTAAGGGCGTGCCCGAGCAAATCTATGCCTCCAGCCACGCCTATACAGAGGACACGCAGACCAACTGGAATGGAATCATAGGCGAGATACGCTTGGAAGTGAAGAGTGAAGAACGAAGAGTGAAGAAACAAAGTTCGGCGGCCGAAGGGAAAGCCAATTCAAATGTCTTGGATTGCTTCAAGGACTTCCATATCGAGGGCGGGCATTTCTTTGCCAATGGCCACAAGATTTTCCTTCGTGGCAAGCACGATGCTGCCGTATGGCCATTGACCGGACATGTGGATATGACCGTGGAGGGATGGATGAAGTATCTCGGCACTTGCAGGGAGTACGGCATCAATCATGTGCGTTTCCATTCCTGGTGTCCGCCGGAAGCTGCCTTTGTGGCTGCCGACAGTCTTGGCATCTACCTCCAGCCCGAGCTTCCTTTCTGGGGCTCCTTCGACAAGAACGACTCCACGCTCATGACGTTCCTCCACCAGGAGGGCATGAACATCTTGAAGGAGTACGGGCATCATCCCTCTTTCCGCATGATGGCACTGGGCAACGAACTTTGGGGCGACATTGACAAGATGAAGGAGTTTGTGAATGACTTCCGCAAGATAGCCCCCGACAAATACTATACCTTCGGCAGCAACTACTATCTCGGCTACCAAGGGGTGAAGGAAGGAATGGACTACTTCACCACTTGCCGCATTGGTGGCGAGGGATGGGGCAAATACAATACCCATACCCGCGGCTCGTTCTCCTTTGCCGATGCCTATGATGGCGGAATGATCAATCATTTCCGTCCCAATACCACAATGAACTTCGATGAAGCTTGCGACCCTTGGGCAAATCCACAGTCTTGGCAGAAGGACGGCAAGGCAGGCATTCCCATCATTTCCCACGAGACGGGACAGTTTCAGACCTACCCCGACTTTGGTGAGATGAAGAAGTACACGGGTGTGCTTCGCCCCTGCAATTTCGAGGTGTTCCGCAAGCGTCTCTCAGCAGCAGGAATGCTCTCGCAGGCGGAAGATTTCCACAAGGCTTCTGGTCTGTGGAGCGTGAAACTCTATAAGGCAGACATTGAAATGGACCTCCGCACCAGGAACATGGCGGGTTTCCAGCTTCTCGACATCCAGGACTATCCCGGCCAGGGCAGTGCCTTCGTGGGCATCCTCGATGCCTTTATGGAGAGCAAGGGAATCACCACGCCCGAGGAATGGAGGCAGTGGTGCTCGCCAGTAGTGCCGCTTCTCGTTGTGGACAGGTTCTGCTATGAGTCGGGCGACACGTTGAAAGCAAAGATTCAGATTGCCAACTACGGCAGTTCTTCCCTTAAAGACAAGAAACTGAGATGGAAGATTGGGGAGAGCGAGGGAGTGATGAACATTACGAAGAATGACGAAGGGTTGATGGACATTGGCGATTTGGCAGAGACTCTCAACGTGGATAAGCCGGCAAAGTTGGATGTTACCCTTCAGATAGAAGACACCGATGCCCACAACTCATACGAGCTGTGGGTCTATCCCAAGGCTACCATGAATAAGAAAGGTGTCGTCATTGCCAGGCAGATGACCGCAGAGATAGCCAAACAGTTGGATAAAGGTGCCAAGGTGCTCTGGATGCCCGACAGTCTTCCCTATACCGTGGACGGACTCTTCCAGACCGACTACTGGAACTACCGTATGTTCAAGACCATCTGCGAGAACAACAAGAAGACAGTCTCCCCCGGCACCTTGGGCATCCTCACCAATCCCGACCATCCCCTCTTCCGCGGCTTCCCCACGGAGATACACACCAACTGGCAGTGGTTTCCCGTCATCAAGGAGTCGCATCCCTTGGTGCTCGACAACTTCGCCAAGGCTTATAAGCCTATCGTGCAAGTCATCGACAACATCGAGCGCAACCACAGGCTCGGATTGGTGATGGAGTGGAAGGTAGGCAAGGGAAAGCTGCTCGTCTGCATGAGCGACTTGGAAAAAGCTTCGCAATATCCCGAAGGAAGGGCGTTCTACGAGAGCGTGTTGGATTATATGCAATCC
>CAVGLH010000228.1:0-1667 GCA_963630065.1 Bacteroides fragilis
TAGATAGAAGCCTTGAAGTGATCGTGAGGAGTGATAGCACCTGGGTGCACAACTACCATACCACGCTTAACCTCTGCCTTATCGATACCACGGAGAAGCAAACCTACGTTGTCACCAGCCTTACCCTCAGCAAGAATCTTGCGGAACATCTCAACACCAGTAATAGTAGACTTCTTGTCCTCACCGAGACCGAGCAACTGAACTTCGTCACCTACCTTGCAAACACCAGTCTCGATACGACCAGTAGCAACAGTACCACGACCTGTGATAGAGAATACATCCTCAACAGGCATCAAGAAAGGCTTGTCAATCTCGCGCTCAGGCTCCTCAATCCACTCGTCAACAGTGTCCATCAAAGTCTCAACAGACTTAACCCACTTCTCAACGCCATTCAAGGCACCGAGTGCAGAACCGCGAACAATTGGAGTATCCTCCTCGTAACCGTACTGCTCAAGGATTTCATGAACCTCCATCTCAACGAGCTCAAGCATCTCCTCGTCATCAACCATATCACACTTATTCAAGAAAACAACCAAGCGAGGTACGTTTACCTGACGAGCAAGAAGAACGTGCTCACGTGTCTGTGGCATAGGACCATCAGTAGCAGCAACTACCAAGATAGCACCATCCATCTGAGCAGCACCAGTAACCATGTTCTTCACATAGTCAGCGTGACCCGGACAGTCAACGTGTGCATAGTGGCGCTTGATTGTCTCATACTCGATGTGAGCAGAGTTGATAGTGATACCACGCTCTTTCTCTTCAGGAGCATTATCAATCTGATCGAATGACTTAACTTCCTCAGATGTACCGAGCTTCTCGTTCAATACCTTAGAGATAGCAGCGGTCAGAGTAGTCTTACCATGGTCAACATGACCAATTGTACCAATGTTAACATGCGGTTTGGTACGCACGAATTCTTCTTTAGCCATAGCTTTTCTTTTTATTTATATAAATGAATAATCTGTTCCTCTACCATCCCAAAAAAATCATCAGAACGATAGAGCTGTAACTGAGAGTTGAACTCAGGACCTCTTCCTTACCAAGGAAGTGCTCTACCACTGAGCTATTACAGCATTACTTTTTTAGAGCGGAAAACGGGGCTCAAACCCGCGACCCCCAGCTTGGAAGGCTAGTGCTCTATCAACTGAGCTATTTCCGCTTGTCAAAGAGTGGGTGGTGATGGATTCGAACCACCGAAGGTATAACCAGCAGATTTACAGTCTGCCCCATTTGGCCACTCTGGTAACCACCCTTGTCTTACTTGAGCCTCTTGTCGGATTCGAACCAACGACCCCGAGATTACAAATCACGTGCTCTGGCCAACTGAGCTAAAGAGGCAAATCCTTGCAGCCGCATAACGGCTAAAAAGGCTATTGTCGTAAAACGGCTGCAAAGGTAATGACTTTTTTTGAATCTCCAAAATTTTTGGACATTTTTTTTAGTGATTTCTTATTTTTTCCTTGAATTTGGTCAATTGCACCTTCATTGCGTCCACTGTCTGGTCAACACTTTCCTCGAATGTGTCGCAGACTTTTTCCACGAAGAGCGTTGTGCCAGGCACTATCACGGAGAGCTGAACCTCCTTGTTGAGTGCTGCAGCCGGCTTGACCACCTTTAATTGCACCTCTACTTTCTGTATATCTTCATAAGTTTTTTCCAACTTG
>CAVGLH010000228.1:1677-3428 GCA_963630065.1 Bacteroides fragilis
CCAATATTCTGAGCAAAATCATGTATCCGGCCGTTCCTGCGGCTATCGACCACATCATGTTTCTGCGCCATGCGTGGACGGCGATGGTGATGATGACACCTGATATTTGGGCAATGGTGTCGGCTGGTAACGGAAGAGGGCTGCCGGCTGTCCCTGCGAAGGAAATGTTCCTCAGGCAATACACCACCAATAGGGCGAAGACGGAGGGCGGCAGCACCTTGCCCAGGTAGAGGATGTAACGGGGCGTGGGCTTGCCGGGACGGAAGACCAGGAAGGGGAGGAAGCGGGTGAGCATCGTTGCCGCCACGCCTGCCGCCACCATGATGACTTGTTGGGATATGCTCATTTTCTTGTTGCGGGTTGATGGTTGTGGGTGTCGGGTTCTCTCGTCTCCAGCTTGCCCCTTATCATCGTGAGGAACACGAGCATCACCGCCATACTGGGGATGATGAAGCTCTCGGAGCCGAAGATGATGAGGCAGAGGGTGGTGAGCGCCAGTCCAGAGACAGAACTGACGTGGCTCTTCTCGCGCAGCCAGTTGTCGGCGAAGATGGCGGTGAACATCGCCGTCAGTACGAAGTCGAGTCCGCGGAGGTCGAAGGTGAGCAGCGGTCCGATGAGTCCGCCCACCGTGGCGCCTATCACCCAGTAGGTCTCGTCGAGCCAGGTAATCCACAGCAGGTACCACCCCCGGTCCACTCCCTCGGGCACCTCTGCCGCGCTGGTGAGTGCGAAGGTCTCGTCAGACATCCCGAAGATGAGGAAGAACTTCTTCCATCCCAACCCCTTGTATCTCTCCAGCATCGACAGTCCGTAGAACAGGTGTCGGGCGTTCACCATCAGCACCATCAGGAAGGTTTGCAGCGGATGGAAACTGCCTAATAGCATATTGCCCACCAGGAACTCTGCGCTCCCGGCGTACACGGTGATGGCGAGTAGCATGGGGTAGAGGAAGCTGAACCCAATCTCGTGCATGTAGATGCCGTAGGTGAGCCCCAGGAACCCATATCCCGCCATGATGGGGAGGGAGGCGTGGAAGGCGTATGTAAAGGATTTCTTCATCGTGTATATTCTGGCAAAACCTGAATGATTTGTCGGTTGGCAAAGGTAGTGATTTAATCCGAAACAAGCAAATATTTCTTGGCGTTTCTTTTGCAATCTCAGGATAAATGCTTACCTTTGCCGAACATTAATGAAAAAACAAAGAAAACAATGGAATATATGTCACAGGAAGGCTACGACGAACTCGTGGCCGAACTACAGCACATGATGAACGTGGAACTGCCCGCCGTGCGCGACGCCATCGCCGAGGCGCGCGACAAGGGCGACCTCAGTGAGAACTTCGAGTACCATGCCGCCAAACGAGAGCAGGGCAAGCTCTTGGGCCGCATCCGATTCAAGCAGAGGGTGCTGGAGCACGCCCGCGTCATCGACAAGTCGAGGCTGCAGAGCGACACCGTGGGACTGCTCAGCAAGGTGAAGATTACCAACCTCGGCAACAAGTTCAGCATGACCTATACCATCGTCAGCCCCCACGAAGCCGACCTCCACAGCGGCAAGATTTCCATCAAGTCGCCCATCGCCCAGGCATTGCTGGGCAAGAAGGCAGGCGACGAGGTGCAGGCAAGAGTGCCTGCCGGCTTGCTCAAACTGAGGATCGACAGCGTGGAGTTGTAGGATTTTTATGCAGCTTGCCTCTTCTGCTTCACCAGCAGCGAGGCACCGATGCTCACCACCAGTACCGCCACGAT
>CAVGLH010000229.1:0-3425 GCA_963630065.1 Bacteroides fragilis
CAACTGCTACAAGGTGGCGAACGGAAACCCGGTGAAATATCTCAAGGATGAATAACTCAACACTCAACCATTCAACATTAATAAATATGATCAAAGTAGAAAACCTTTGCAAGTCATTCCGCACGGAAGAGGTGGAGACGATTGCACTTAATAACGTGTCATTCACAGTAGAAGACGGCGAGTTCGTTGCCATCATGGGTCCTTCGGGTTGTGGCAAATCTACCCTGCTCAACATCCTCGGTCTCCTCGACAACCCCACGTCGGGCAAATATCTCTTGGGCGACCATGAGGTGGAAAACCTGAAGGAGAAGGAGCGCACCGACGTGCGCAAGGGCGAGATAGGCTTCGTGTTCCAGAGCTTCAACCTCATCGACGAACTGAATGTGGAGGAGAACGTCGAGTTGCCTCTTACCTATCTCAACATCCCGAAGGCGGAGCGCAAGGAGAAGGTGCAGGCCATCATGAAGCGCATGGCCATCAGTCACCGTGCCAAGCACTTCCCCCACCAGCTCTCGGGCGGTCAGCAACAGCGTGTCGCCATTGCTCGTGCTGTGGTGTTCGGTCCGAAGCTCATCCTTGCCGATGAGCCTACGGGCAACCTCGACTCCAAGAATGGTGCGGAGGTGATGCGCCTACTCACCGAACTGAACCACGAGGGCACTACCATCGTCATGGTGACGCACAACGAGCATGATGCCAAGATAGCCAACCGCACCATCCGTCTCTTCGATGGCAGCGTGGTTACGGAATGAGGATGCGGAAGGTGGTGAGGCCTTTTTCCTTGTCTTGGTGCAGGGAGAGGCTGCCGCCGCTCACGCGCATGATCTGCCGGGAGAGGGAGAGGCCAATGCCGCTCCCCTCCGGCTTCGTGGTGAAGAAGGGGATGAAGATGTGGGCGGCAACATCGTCGGGGATGAGTCCGGCGTTGTCGGTCACATCGATGATGACGGACTCCTGTTCGTTGGCGTAGGCCGCGACGCGGATGAACGCCTCCTTCTCCTGTATCGCCTCCGTGGCATTCTTCAACAGGTTGGTGACGACATGAGCGAGGAGGCTCTCGTCGGCATAGGCCAACAGGTCTTTGGGTTCCACACTGATCTCCACCTCGTGCCTGCAGAGCAGGGCCATCCGTTCGAGAAACGGCTTCACGTAGAAGAGGGCGGGCTGAGGCTGGGGCACGTGGGTGAAGCGGCGGTAGTTGTTGACGAAGGAGAGCAGCTCCGTACTGGTCTTGTGGATGGTGGTCAGTCCTTGTTTCAGTCTCTCCTGCCCTGCAGACGGGTCTTCCGCTGCGTCCGAATCCAGTGTTTTCAGCAGCGTCTCACTGAGTGAGGTGACGGGTGTGACGGTGTTCATAATCTCGTGGGTCAGCACGCGGATGAGTTTGATCCAGGAGTCCACCTCCTGGTTGTTCAGCTCGTTGCTCACGTCGCTGAGGGCGATGATGCGCACGCGTTTTCCCTTGAGCATCGCCTGCGTCTCGTGTTTCGAGAGGCGGTCGTCCTTGAGTGTACTGCGCACCTGGTTCAGGTGGGTCAGCACATCGGTGCCGAGCAGGCGGAGGGCGGCGCGGTTGTGCTGGAGCACGTTGTCGCGGCCATCCACCACCATGATACCCGTGTCCACGGCATCCAGTATCTGCTCGTAATACTTCTCGCGCTCCATCTGCTCCTCCCTCGTGTGTTGCAGGAAACGGCGGATGCGGTTGAGGGCGTGGTTGATGGCGCGGTCGTCTTTCGACACGCCGTCGGTGGGGAAGTTGAAGGAGAAGTCCACATTGTCCACAGCATCGAAGAGGAACTGCACCTTCTTGATGTTGCGGCGGTAGAGGCGGTAGAGGCGAAGGTAGGCCGCAGCCGCCACCACGGCCAGTGCGATGATGACGACGATGCTATAGTCCATACCGCTTGAGCTTGTTGTAGAGTGTCTGCCGGGAGATGCCGAGCCTTGCCGCCACCACGGAGAGGTTGCCCTCGCAGTCCTTGACGGTCTTCTCTATCATGCGGCGCTCCATCTCGTCGAGCGTCTGCACCTCCTCCAAGGGTTTCTCCCTCCGGGTCTGGTTGCCACCATCGATGTCCTCGGCGGAGAGGATGCCGCCGTCGGAGAGGATGACGGCCTTCTCCACGGCGTGCTGCAATTCGCGGATGTTGCCGTACCAAGGCAGGGCGGTGAGCTTCTCCGCAGCCGCGTCCGAGAGGCGTATGCCTGCCTTGTTGTAGAGGTCGCCGTACTGTCGCAGGAAGCGGTTGGCCAGGGGCACGATGTCCGCCTTCCTCTGCCGCAGGGCTGGCAGTTCGAGGTGGATGGTGTTGATGCGGTAGAGCAGGTCCTCGCGGAACTCGCCGTCGTCCACCATCTGTTGCAGGTTGCGGTTGGTGGCGCAGACGAGGCGCACATCCACGGGAATCTGCGCTGACCCTCCCACCCTCACGATGCTCCTGCGCTGCAGGGCGGTGAGGAGCTTGGCTTGCAGACCGTAGGACAGGTTTCCTATCTCGTCGAGGAAGAGGGTGCTACCATTGGCCAGTTCAAACTTACCGGGCTTGTCGGCCTTGGCGTCGGTGAACGCGCCTTTCACGTAGCCGAACAGCTCGCTCTCGAAGAGGGTCTCGGTGATGGCTCCCATATCCACGGGCAGCATCTTCTTTCCGCTGCGCGCCGACAAGCGGTGTATCTCGTTGGCCAGCACCTCCTTGCCCGTGCCGTTCTCGCCCGTGATGAGGATGTTCGCGTCCGTGTCTGCCACCTTCTCCACCGTGTGGCGCAGGGCGACCATCGCTTCGCTCTCTCCCCAGTACATTCCGCCTGGTGACGTGGCTCCGTCTTTCCTTCCGGCGTTGCCCACCGCCCCCCGACTCTTGTCCCTGGCCTCCAGCAGCGTCTGCGTCATCTTCTCATTGTCGAAAGGTTTCACGATGAAGTCTGCCGCTCCCTCCTTGATGCCCGTCACGGCCAGCTGGATGTCGGCATAGGCGGTGAAGAGCACCACCTCGGTTTTCGGGCTGAGCCGCTTGATTTCCCGAAGCCAGTATAGTCCCTCGTTGCCCGAGTTGATGCCGCTGGAGAAATTCATGTCGAGCAGTGCCACGTCGGGGTGTTCCTCCCTCAGCTTGGCCGGAATGGTGTTGGGGTTAGCCACGGTGACGATGCGGTCGAACAGCGGTTCGGTGAGCATCCTCACGGTGGTCAGGATGTTCCGATTGTCGTCTGCCACGAGCAGTGTTCCTTGTTTCTTTGCCATGATTCACTCCATTTTACGCTCGAACATCCTGTCCTTTAACTATTTACCACCATTCATCCCTCATGCCGCACACGTTTTCCAAGGGACTTTTTACCGCGCCGCGCACGTTTTCCAAGGGACTTTCGCGTGCAAAGGTACGATTAAGTGAGCAGAATACAAAAGGAAAACTTGTTTTTCTTTT
>CAVGLH010000230.1:0-3422 GCA_963630065.1 Bacteroides fragilis
TTACTTGATTTTCACTTCATAGGGGAACTTGCGCGACGAGGGGTCGAGCGAATGGTTGGACGGTGCTCCCATCACCACGAGATAGAGTGCCTTGAGCTGTTTGTCCTTCGGTGTCTGGAGCATGACCTTTCCCTTCGCAGCCTCGCCCACGGTGCTGTAGATGCACTCGTCGGTGTCGGCGGTGACTCCCACCAGTCCGTAGCGATAGCCGATGGTGCGAGCCATCTTGTCCTTGCTACTGTTCTCTGCGAGAGCCTTGAAGTCTACCGTCACCTTCTTGCCTGCCTTGGGTACGTCGAGGCGGATGGCGTTGAAGCCATAGTTCTCGGGGATGTTGGCGGTGTCGGGACGAAGATAACCGTTTGACTGCTTCACCATCGGGGTTTCCCAGGTGCAGGCATACTGGCGGGTCTCCTTTCGGGCGTAAGGCAGGTCGAAGTTGACGAGATGGCGATAGCAGTCGAAGATCTCGTCATTGAACTGCTTCTGGCTCAGTCCATACTTATGCTTGTAGGTGATGACGGGATCCTCGCCTTCCTTGCCCTCGCGATAGAGCTGGGCGATGCTTTCCAAACCGTGCTTCTCAGCCCACCACTCGATGACGTAGGGTGAGTGGTAGATGTTGTCGAGATGCAGGTAGCCCTTGTGGGTGAGTTTCTTGAACGCCTCGAAATGGTAGTTCTCGTCGGTGAGCCAGTCGGGATTCACTCTCCAGAGCATCCACTGCGAGGTCATCTCGAAGAAACCGCTGCCGCCCCATGCCTCTCCGGCACGGTCTGCCATAATCTGGAGCTGGAAACTGTGTCCCAACTCATGGGCAAGACAGTTGAGTTTCTTGTCCTGGATGCGGTTGGGGGTTACCCAGAGAGCACCGATGAAATCATCGTATGTACCGCCGTATGCCGTTCCCTCCAAAGAATAGTTCACCATCACCATCATCTTGTACTTGTCGCACAAACTGCCCGGCAGGGAGAACTTCAGGGTGTCGCGGAAGAAACGATAGAAACGCTCCACCTGCGTCTGCAGGTTGCCCAAGTCAAACTTCATCGGCTTGCCTTCGAGCGAAGGAGGATTCTGGGTGTCATCGCCGAAGGGCTTTTCCCAAAAGTAGACGATGTTCTGCGTCTGCGCACTATGTCGCCAGCACCAGCGTGCATTGTCGTCATTGAAGTCGAAGGGCTTCAAGGAGTCGGGCACGAAGATGAGCTTCTGCGCTGCCGCCATCGGGTTGGTGGGACGGGTGGCAGGAGCCTCGGAAGGATCCTGCGCCAAGGCTGGCATAATTGCCGCCATCGCCAATATGGTAGTTTTCAGTCTTTTCATTTTCTTTCTTTTTTATGATTTCTAAATGATTATTCGCTCTTCACGTCGCTCCACTTGGGAGGTTTCACGCCGAGGAGGTTCTTTACGAAGAAGTCGTAACGCTTGTGGTCGCCGAAGTCTTCGCCCATGGTGTGATGGGCACCGGGAATCACTACCAGTTCGAAGTCCTTGTTGGCTTTCTCCAGGGCATTCACTACCTGGAAAGTGCTGGAGGGGTCCACGTTGTCGTCGATCTCGCCCACAACGAGCATCAAGGGGCGCTCCAACTTAGGGGCATTCTCCACGTTGCTGCACGCCACATAGCTGGAATCAACGGGCCATCCCATCCACTGCTCGTTCCACCATATCTTGTCCATGCGGTTGTCGTGGCATCCGCAGGCACTGTAGGCTGCCTTGTAGAAGTCGCCATGCAGGAGCACAGCGGTAGTACTCTCCTGTCCGCCAGCCGAACATCCGAAGATGCCCACATTGTCGGCATCCATATAGGGATATTTCTTTGCCGCAGCCTTAATCCACAGTTCGCGGTCGGGGAAGCCGGCATCCTTCAGGTTCTTGTAGCAGATTTCCTCAAACTGCTTGCCTCGGTAGGAAGTGCCCATGGCATCGAGCTGCACCACGATGAAGCCGAGTTCGGCAAGGGTCGTGGCAGTCCAGTTGTAGGGCTTGAAGTCCTTGGGCGTATAGGCATCGCCGGGGCCGGAATAGATATATTCGATGACGGGATATTTCTTCTGCGGGTCGAAGTTGGTGGGTCGCTGGATGATACCCCACATGTCGGTCTTTCCGTCCCTGCCCTTCGCCACGAACACCTCGGGTTCTACCCATCCGTGCTTCTTCAACGTGGAGATGTCGGCAGTCTCAAGGGTCTTCACGAGTTTGCCGGTCTCTGCGTCACGCAACACGGTGACGGGAGCCTGGTTCACCTTGGAATAGGTATCCACGAGATAGCGGTAGTCATAGGTGTACTGGGCGTTGTGGTTGCCCTCCTCGGGAGTGAGCGCCACCATGTTCTTGCCGTCCATACCTATTTTATAATAATGTATCAGATAGGGATCTTCGTTCTTGTTCACACCACAGGCTGAGAAATAGATGATGCCCTTCTCCTCGTCCACACGCTGTACCTCTCTCATAAACCAAGAGCCTTTGGTGACCTGGCGGATGACCTTGCCCTTCTGCACATCGTAGAGATAGATGTGGTTCCAGTTGTCGCGCTCGCTCGTCCAGAGCAGTTGCTTGCCGTCGTTGATGAACTGTCGCCAGATTCTGCCGTAGTTCACGAACTTGCTGGACTTCTCCTCCACCACGGTGCGCAAGGCACCTGTCTCGGCGTTCATCGCCAACAGCTGGTAGAGCTGGTGTCCACGCTTGTTGTACTCCATCGTCACCTCTTTGCTGTCGGGAGTCCACTGCATCCATTCCAACTCATACTGGTTCTCCAACTGGTGCATGTCGGGCTCCACCTTCTTGCCTGTCTCCACGTCGATGATGGCGGGCAAGCGTTGGGGCAGTTGGTCACCGGGCTTGGCATATTCCTGCTTGTGGAGGATGGGCTGGAGCTGGTCGGAAGGTGATGACTCCACATAGTAGGCATAGCGTTTCTCCACGGGGATGCGGCGATACACGAAGAGATGCTTGCCGTCAGGACTCCACTGGATGCGGTTGCTGTAGTAGCAGCCGATGGTGCCGTCCTGGGTCAGGATGCGCTTTCCCTCAGTATAGGGTTTGCCTGCCTCGTGCAATACCACGTTGTATCCCTCGATGTAAGCCTCCCACTTGCCGTCGGGAGATGCCACGGGGTAAGCCTCATGCTCCTCGTCCACCTCCATCCAGTGACGCTCGTGGGGTCTGCCGAACTGGGGCTTCTGTGCGGGACGGGGCTTGAGACCCAACGCCTTCTCCATCGCCTCCTGTGAGTCATAGCTCTTCAACTCCCCCTTGTCGGCATCATAGGAGATGTATTTCTTGCCCTGGGCAGTAGAAATCTGATAGTGCAACACATGAGAGGAGTCGCACCACGCCGTCTGTCGTGCCCAATGGAACACGGAGTCGGAACTGAACTGATGTCTGAGAGCATACGCCCTGTTATAGTCTTCCACCGT
>CAVGLH010000231.1:0-3408 GCA_963630065.1 Bacteroides fragilis
CCGAGCAAATGGCCATGATGGCAAAAAGATATGCGATGATAGTTCTCTTCATAATGTTTTTTATATAAATATTTATTGTATCACTTTTGTAGCGAGGCATTTTTGCCCGCTATTTTTCCGTTTACCATGATGTCTGCCACACCATTTCCTCCCAGCCTGTTTCCGCCGTGTATTCCACCCGTCACCTCGCCAGCAGCGTAAAGGCCTTGGATGGTAGAGCCGTCGGCCTTGAGAACGTGCATGTCTGCATCGACATGCAGTCCGCCCATCGTGTGATGGATGGCGGGGGTTACAGCCACGGCATAGAAAGGAGCGGTGGTGATGGAAGCTGTCATCTGCGTGGCGGAGCGACCGTAGTCTTTGTCGTTGCCTGTGCTTTGATACTCATTGTACTTGTTGAGGGTAGTCTGCAAGGCAGATGAGGAACATTCGATGGAACGGGCCAGTTCCTCAACGGAGTTACCCGTTTTGAGCAATCCCTGGTTGGCATAAGTCTCTATGGAAGCCAACGACTTTCTCACTCCCTGGTCGAAGATGAGATATGCCTTTGCCCCTTCTTGGGAAAGGATGGCTGCTGATACCACGTCACGTGTTTCCATTTCGTTTATAAAGCGAGCACCTTGCTGATTGACGAGGATGGCCCCATTGCCTCGCACAGCCTCGGTGATGAGAATGTGATTGGTGGCTTCTGCTGTGGGATGTATCTGTATTTGCTCCATCTGTATGAGGTCGCCACCCAGTTTTGTTACCCAGGGGAAAGCATCGCCTGTGGCTCCTTTGTGGTTGATGGTGCTGAAGCCTTTCAGCTTGGGCTGGTAGAAGGTCACCATATCGATGTTGGCACCGAACCCTCCTGTTGCTATGATGGTAGCCTTGGCTTTGACGGTGTAGGATGTCCCGTCCTTTTGTTCTACGGTCACACCCACCACCTTTCCGTTTTCGGCAATCAGTCCTGTCACGTTGTTGTTGGTACGGATGTCAATGCTGCGTTTGCCGGAGGCTTCCTTCAGTACTTTCATCAGATGTGCCCCGATGGCTGTTCCTCCCTTGGGGCGGTGAGTGCGCTTGACGCTGCTGCCTCCCATCAGACCTACGTCGGAAAGATCGGCACCTAAGGAAACAAGCCAGTCGACGGTACTTGCTGAATGTTCCACGAGGCTTTTCACAAGATTGGGAAAATTCAGTTCGTGTCCGCCTTTCATGGTGTCGTCGTAGAAAAGCTGGTTGCTGTCATTGATGCCTAGTCCTCGTTGTATGGAGGTTTCAGAGGCATTGATGCCACCGATGGAGTAGTTGGTGTTGCCTCCAATGATGCCCTGTTTTTCGAGTATGATGACCTTCGCTCCGTTGTCTGCAGCTTCCACGGCGGCTGCAAGGCCGGCACCTCCGGCTCCGATGATGACTACATCGCATGTTGTGTCCTCATACTTCTTGACTTTGGCAGTGTCTTTTCCTTTGGCTGTAAAGATGGCCATGTTGATGGCTGCGATGACACCTGTCGATGTGAGTGTGGCACCCGTCACGCCGTCGGTCTCTATTTTCAGTTCGTTGTCACGTCCGTTTATCTTCGCAATAATTGTGTTGATGGCTTCTTGGGCAAATGACGATTCCGACTGGCTTACCACCTTGCCTGAAACAATTTTATGGTCTTTTACGATTATGCGGACAATGATTGTTCCGTTTCGTCCTTCGCCAGTTCCCTCCCATTCTCCGTCTTGCATCATTTCTTTACCTGTTGTTTCGTCTGTACCCGCTTCGGCATTATGGTCGGTGCATGCAAAGAGGAGGGAGAAGGCGAATGTAAACAGGAGGATGCGGAATGCGTATCTGATATTTGCTTTGTTCATTTTTCGTAATTATGGTTGTTAATTATCTTTTTATGTTCTATCAATAGGTGTCGATGGAATCCCAAAGCATGAACTGCTGCGCCACATATCCCACTCTGTTGCCGAATTTGATCTTCCACCAGTAGCCTCCCCATTCTTCTGTGGGGTCTTGCACGAAGCCCAGACATTTGAAAACCTTGGGGAGCTCTCCGGGACGGGTGGCGGAGATGGTGCCTATCTTCTTGCTCTTCTCGTTGGGGCGCATTCTTACATTTACACGGTTATCCACCATATCGGATACCATGGTGATGCCGTTGCCCTTCCGTGCGCTGTATTCCTCGATGTGACCCTCGCTTTTCTTTACCAACCCATAGTCTTGTACCATCACAAGATAGCTGTCGCCGCAATCGGCGAGGTAACGACCCACATTGCCTTGCTTGTCAATCACCACCTTCTCGGAGTCGCGGTGAATGTAGTACAGGTTGCTTTTGTCCCAGTCGGGTGGTGTGATATACATGCCGTCGGTGGGGCGGAAGTTCTTGCCGTGCCAAATCACGGTGTCGCCCGGACATACGTCAGCCACAATCATCGACTCGCCCACCGAGTCCGTGAGGTTGTAGAGATAGCCCTGCTGCGAAGTCTTTGTGAAGGGGGAAGAGACGAACAGGGAGTCGTAGAGGCAGAACTCGTCGTGGACGTCGGCAGTTATCTTCAGCGTGAAGTCATCCACCTGGTGGTTCGCCCATCGGGTGGCGGGTGTCAGCCAGTAGGGGATTTCATAGCGGTATCTGTGACTGTCGCTCATCGTATAGCTATAGGTATGGTGCACGATGTTGCGCCCCTGCTTGAAAGGTGCCTCAAAGTAGTAGGCGTAGGCATGGTCCACGACACTGTCCAGCTCTGCGTTGTAGAGCGAATTTTCGTAGGGCACCAGTGAGTCGGGCGCTTCTCCATATCCCTTCCATTTCGTCAGGTCGAGGGGTGTGAAGTCGAAGGTGGTCTTTCCGTTGTGGCGTAGAGAAGCTATCACGGCATTCTTGTTCTGTAGCCGTTGGCTGTTCATCACCACGGTGAAGTCCTTGATGAAGGGATGGATGCCTTCGTGGCTGAGGGGCAGCCCCACGTTGTAGGGTGGGTCAGCCTCGAAAGCCATGGTCACGGTCTTCGGGGCGCCGTTGTTCACAAACTCATAATATACGTCCACCCTCGCCATGCTGTCTTTGCCGATGGTGATGGTGAGTACTTCCTTAGCCACGGAGATGTCGGTCTCCTGCAAGGGTACGAGGAAGTTGCCTCTGGCGTAGAACACGCCGTCGTTTGCCCAGAGGGTGCTGATGCCGAGGATGGCGAAAAGATATGTGATGATTGTTCTCTTCATTGTCCTGTCGTTTAAATGGTTCTTGTTCGATGTTACTTCGGGGGCAAAGGTACGCATAAAGTTTGGAATGGCAATGCGAAATGCTAGTTTTCTCAACTTTTTTACTAAAAGTGTTTGCGTTGTTGATATTTTTTTGTAAGTTTGCAAAATAATAGCAAAAACGCAGCGACTATGATGGAAGAAATGAGCGACAGAAGACTGCCC
>CAVGLH010000232.1:0-3383 GCA_963630065.1 Bacteroides fragilis
GTGGCGCGCTCGTGATAATTCCAGGAATTGTCCACTCTCACGGCGATGACGTTCTTCCCCTTAATAATATAAGGTGTAAGGTCGAAGCCGCTCGCCATCACGCCGTTCTCGGTGAATCCCACCTTCTGTCCGTTGAGCCAGATGTCGGCCCCGAAGCGTACGCCCTCAAACTCGATGAAATACTTGCGGTCGCCCACTTCAGAGATGTTGAAGTGCTTGCGGTACCACATGATGGTGTCGGAGAGGTTCTCGATGGAAACCTTGAAGGCTTCCTTCTCGTTGAAGGCTCGGGGCAGGGTTACCTGCTTCCATCCCTTGTCGTTGAAGTTGGCCGACTCAGCTCCCTGGAAGTCGCCCACCTTGAGCAGCCAACCGCCGTTGAAGTTGAGTTTGGTTCTCTCCACGGCATTTGCTCCAGTGAGAGCTACGAATGCCAGCAAAATCAGTAAGAGTCTTTTTCTCATTGTTTCGTTTGGATTGTTTTGTTGTTATTTTACTAATCTGCGGCAAAGGTACATCTTTTATGTGAGATTACATCCTATATTTTGTACGTAAACATGTGTTTTTGTCCACGTTGCCAAATGTCGTAGCCATATGATACAAGAGGTTATGTTTTAGCCCAATCCAGCAATCCTTTGCCATCGTCTTCCAGTTCTATGCCAAGTCCGATGACCTCTCGCTTGTCAGCCTTGAAAGGTTCCAGGTATTGGTTGGCGATGATTTGCTTGATGGCAGCATCTTTTCCGCCATTGTTCTTCAGCTTCAACTCTATCACATAGATGTATCGGGAAGTAGAGGCGAGAATATCGATTCTGCCAGTGGCAAGCATGTGCTCCACATCTACTCTCATACCGATGGCATTGAGGATGGTGCTTATGATGAGGCGATAGCGCTCCTCCATATCCATCGAGGCAAGTTTCTTGTTGCTGTATGGTACGTCGGCTATCAAAGCCTTCAGCGATTTCATGGCATCCTCTAGTTGACCTGTGCCTAATTGCATATACAGGTTGGCTTGTAAGGACTGGATGTCGCTTTCCTCTCTCATGGTCAAGGCTGGGAGCACCATCTCGTAGAGAGCTTGTTTCACTTCCTCGTTAGGGAAGCCCAGTACGTAGCCGAACTCGTCGCTGTCCTTGATGGTGAGATAACCTGATTGGTACAGGAACAAAGAGGCACCGCCACCAGTAACATCGGATTGTTCCAAGGTGTTGCGCAAGATACGGCAATTCTCAAAGTCACCTAAGCGTAATTCGGCATTGGATACAAACTTCGGGATGAGCGAGGTGGCACCTGATGAAGCCCAGAAATTACTTATCTTCGACTTCTGTAAGGCATTGACCAGACTGTAAGGGTTATAGATGTCCACCATATTGTCTTCGGCGAAGTGGTAACCATCGTAATATGCCTTTAATCTGTCGTGGGTTTCTTGGGAAGACCATTTGTTGCGTGCCGCCATTTTCTCTAGCTCAGGTTTGAAATTCTCACCGATTTCTTCCTCTGTGATGCCGCAGAGAGTCGTGTATTCTGGCAAGAAACTGATGTTCGTCAGATTGTTGAGTACCGAGAACAGGGAAATTTGGGTAAACTTGGTGATGCCGGTTATTAAAACAAACTTCTCATATTCATCGGCATTCTTGAGCACGGCAAACACCGTGCGATACACTTCTGTGCAAGCTTGATGCTCTGGAGTTTTCCAAGAGTGTTGCAATGGAGCATCATACTCGTCGATAAGCACGGCTACTTGCAACCCCGTCTGCTGATAGGCCTTGACGATGATGTTCCTGAATCGGTTTGACAGAGCGGTCAGGGATCTCGGGGTAATGCCATATTTGTCTTCGTATTCAGTGAAAACCTCGTCGAAGTAAGCTCTGATACCTTCGGGCGTGCCGTCCGCCATACTCATGTCGAGTCGTACAACAGGATATGGCTTCCAGTCTTTCTCCAGTTGCATGATCTTCAGTCCCTCAAAGAGTTCCTTCTTTCCTTCGAAGTATGCCTGTAGCGTATCGACAAGCAATGACTTGCCGAATCGGCGGGGACGACTTAGGTAATTATATGTGTAGCCGTTGTTCGCCAATTGCCACACGATGTCGCTCTTATCTACATAGAGGTATTTCTCCTCTCTGATTTTCTTAAACGATTGTATGCCTGCTGGCAGTCTTCTGATATTGTTCTCTGTCATATCCGATGTTATTTAAATATACTTTGCAAAGATACAATGAAAAAACGAATATGCCAACAAATTTGAATTAAAAATGAGTTTTTGTCCATGTTGCCAAATGTCGTAGCCAAAATATCAAAACAAAAGGGTGGGGATGTGGGGAATTCATTATCTTTGCAGCGAATTTATAAACAAGCTAAACAAAAATTATAAAAATGAGTAGTATTTTAGAAGGTCGTCCTGCCTTGCAGAAGGAGGTCGACAAGATAGCAGAAGTAGCCGGTTATCTCTGGCAGAATGGCTGGGCAGAACGTAATGGTGGCAACATCACCGTGAACATCACCGACTTGGTGGATGATGAAATCAAGGCATTGCCTGCCATCAGTGAAGTGAAGCAAATCGGAACTGCACTCCCGGCATTGAAGGGTTGCTATTTCTTCTGTAAGGGTACGGGCAAGCGCATGCGCGACTTGGCTCGCTGGCCTATGGAGAACGGCTCCATCATCCGCATCCTCGATGACTGCGCCAGCTACGTGATTATCGCTGACAATCCCGTGATGCCCACCTCCGAGCTTCCCAGCCATCTGAGCGTCCATGCCCGCCTCATAGAGAAGGGCAGCAACTATAACGCCACCGTACACACTCACCCCATCGAGCTCATCGCCATGAGCCACAACAAGAAGTTCATGGGCAAGGACGTGCTGAGCAACTTGCTCTGGAGCATGATTCCTGAAACCAAGGCCTTCTGCCCATTGGGGCTTGGCATCGTGCCCTACCAGTTGCCCGGTAGCTTGAAGCTTGCAGAGGAAACCCTGAAGGAGCTGGAAGACTACGACGTGGTGATGTGGGAGAAGCATGGTGTCTTTGCCAAGGGCCTCGACGTGATGGATGCCTTCGACCAGATAGATGTGCTCTCCAAGAGCGCCAAGATCTACATCGACTCCAAGTCGATGGGCTTCGAGCCCGACGGCATGAGCCAGGAGGAGATGGTCAAGATGACCAAGGCTTTCAATTTGCCAAGATAAATAGACAGACATACATACGTAACACATTTGTTAGTACTAGGTTTAATTGTGTTTTTCTTTGTATAATAAGGTTAGTTTTTTAGGTTCGTTTAAGCCCCCGGTGCACTGCTCGCATCCGGGGGCTCTTTGTGTTTTTATTTCATTTCTACTCTTAGTTCCTCTTCCAATGCAAACAGCATGTAGAGAGGTATGTTGAT
>CAVGLH010000233.1:0-3359 GCA_963630065.1 Bacteroides fragilis
ACCACCTTGGAAACGATACCCTTGTTACCGTGGCGACCGGCGAGCTTGTCACCCACCTGAATCTTACGCTTCTTGGCGATGTAAACCTTGGCCATCTGAAGAATGCCCGAAGGAAGCTCGTCACCGATGGTGATGGCAAACTTGCGACGCTTCAACTCGGCATCCAGCTGCTTGTACTTGCGGATATAGTTCATAATCAACATCTGGATCAAGCCGTTTGCATGCGCATCCTCGGTCCAGTTGTTTGACTGCACACCGTCGTATTCCATATTCTTCAAGTCGGTGGCTGTGAACTTGCTGCCCTTGGTGACAACCTCTACGCCAGAGTAGTCCTTCACGCCCTGAGATGTCTTGCCCTCGGTGAGCGTAAGCAACTTGTCGACAAGGATATCCTTCAGGTCGTTGCCCTTAGCCTCGTACTCCTCGTCTATCTTGGCAAGGATAATCTTATCCTGCTTCTTCGACTCACGGGTCTTGATGGCACGAGAGAAGAGCTTCTTGTCGATGACAACACCGCTCAACGACGGGTTGGCTTTCAAAGAAGAATCCTTCACATCGCCGGCCTTGTCGCCAAAGATGGCACGGAGCAATTTCTCCTCAGGAGAAGGATCGCTCTCACCCTTAGGTGAAATTTTACCGATCATGATGTCGCCAGGAACGATGCGGGCACCCACGCGAACGATACCATTATCGTCGAGGTCCTTAGTAGCCTCCTCGCTCACGTTAGGAATATCAGAGGTAAACTCCTCCACACCACGCTTGGTCTCGCGAACATCGAGAGAGTACTCATCCACATGAACTGAAGTCAGCACATCCTCGCGAACCATACGCTCTGAGATAACGACGGCATCCTCGTAGTTGTAACCCTTCCAAGGGATGTAAGCCACGAGCAAGTTGCGACCCAAGGCCAACTCACCCTTCTCGGTGGCATAACCCTCAGTCAAGATATCGCCCTTCTTCACACGCTGACCCTTGTCGCAGATAGGACGAAGGTCGATGGTCATATTCTGGTTGGTACGACGGAACTTAGGAATGCGATACTCCTTCAAGGCAGGCTCGAAGCTTACGAACTCCTCATCGTCGGTGCGGTCGTAGAGGATACGGATGGTTGTGGCATCGACATACTCGATGACACCCTCGCCCTCGGCAGTGATCATGGTGCGGGAATCCTCGCACACTTGCTTCTCCAAACCAGTACCTACGATAGGCGCATCATTATGAAGCAATGGCACAGCCTGGCGCATCATGTTACATCCCATCAACGCACGGTGACCATCGTCATGCTCCAAGAAAGGAATCAAACCGGCGGAAACAGAAGCAATCTGTTGTGGAGAAACGTCTACATAATCCACCTGGTCGGGTGAAACCACAGGATAATCAGCATCCTGGCGGCACTTCACGACATCGCGGATGAACGTACCATCCTCCTCCAGAGGCGCATTACCCTGACCGATGATCTTCTCTTCCTCATCCTCGGCTGTCAGGTAAACCACATCCTCGTTGGCCATGTCCACCTTGCTGTCAGTAACCTTACGGTAAGGAGTTACGATGAAACCGAGGTCGTTGATCTTGGCATACATACAGAGAGAAGAGATAAGTCCGATGTTAGGACCTTCAGGACTCTCGATAGGACACAGACGACCATAGTGGGTATAGTGTACGTCACGAACCTCGAAACCGGCACGCTCACGAGACAAACCGCCAGGACCAAGGGCAGAGAGACGACGCTTGTGGGTCACCTCGGCCAGTGGGTTGGTCTGGTCCATGAACTGTGACAATGGGTTGGTACCGAAGAATGAGTTGATAACGCTGGAGATAGTCTTGGCGTTGATCAAGTCGGTCGGTGTGAACACCTCGTTGTCGCGAACATTCATACGCTCACGGATGGTGCGGCTCATACGAGCAAGACCGATAGAGAACTGGTTGGCCAACTGCTCACCCACTGTGCGCACACGACGGTTTGACAAGTGGTCGATATCGTCGACGGTAGCGCTGGAATTGATGAGCTGAATCAAGTACTTGATAATCTCGATGATGTCGTCCTTGGTCAACACGCGTACATCCATATCTGTGTCGAGACCCAACTTCTTGTTGATGCGGTAGCGACCCACCTCGCCCAAGTCATAACGCTTGTCGGAGAAGAAGAGGTTCTGGAACACCTCCCTTGCACTGGCGTCATCGGCAGGGTCGGCATTACGCAACTGACGATAAATATAGGTAACAGCCTCCTTTTCGGAGTTGCTGGGGTCCTTGGCCAAAGTGTTGAAGATGATGGTATACTTGTTGGCAGCCTCCTCGTCCTTGTGCAAGAGCACAGTGGAAGCTCCACTTTCCACGATATCCTCGATGTTGTC
This sequence comes from Bacteroides fragilis, assembly GCA_963630065.1. GTDB lineage: Bacteria > Bacteroidota > Bacteroidia > Bacteroidales > Bacteroidaceae > Prevotella > Prevotella fragilis_A. The sequence continues at coordinate 2,355 of CAVGLH010000233.1, forward strand.
CTCGGTAAGCTCGGTCTCACGCTCCATGATTACCTCGTTACGCTCGATAGATACAACTTCACCAGTATCCTCGTCTACAAAGTCCTCGTTCCAGCTCTTCAATACACGGGCAGCAAGCTTCTTGCCTATAGCAGCCTTCATGTTCTTCTTGCTCACCTTCACCTCTTCTGCGAGGTCGAAAATCTGGAGAATATCCTTATCCTGCTCATAACCGATGGCACGGAGCAAAGTCGTAACAGGCAACTTCTTCTTACGGTCGATGTAGGCATACATCACATTGTTGATGTCAGTGGCAAACTCAATCCAGCTACCCTTGAAAGGAATGATACGGGCGGAGTAAAGCACAGTACCATTGGCGTGCACACCCTGACCGAAGAACACACCAGGAGAACGGTGCAACTGCGAAACCACAACGCGCTCGGCACCATTGATGATGAACGTACCATTATCAGTCATATAAGGGATAGTACCCAAGAACACATCCTGGATGAAAGTACCGAAGTCCTCGTGATCGGGGTCGGTACAATACAGCTTCATCTTAGCCTTCAGAGGTACGCTATAAGTAAGACCACGCTCCAAGCACTCATCAATGGTGTAGCGAGGCGGGTCGATATAGTAATCCAAGAACTCAAGAACGAAATTGTTACGTGTATCGGTGATAGGGAAGTTCTCGGAGAACACCTTATACAAACCGTCATTCTTGCGTTCCTCAGGCGGAGTATCCAACTGTAAGAAGTCCTTGAAAGACTTAAGCTGCACATCGAGGAAATCCGGATAAGGGTACGGATTGTGAACGCTGGCAAAATTTACTCTGTTATCAACAATTTTTGTAGCCATTAGAAGTTATTAAATGGTTATAACGATATAATAAAAGACACAAAAAGGTTAGGACTCACCTACTGGGGGAATCCTAACCATTATGTTAAAAAACGTATTACTCTAATTACTTGAGCTCTACCTTAGCACCAGCCTCTTCGATGGCCTTCTTAAGGTTCTCAGCCTCGT
>CAVGLH010000234.1:0-3343 GCA_963630065.1 Bacteroides fragilis
CAAGTATGGGTAACTGTAGGAGGTACAGCGCCCTCGCTGTACCACTCAAGCGAGATTTACCACTCAAGCGAGATTTACCACTCAAGCGAGATTTACCATTCAAGCGAGATTCCCTAAGTGCGCCTTGAAAATCCCAACCGTATAGGCAGAATAAACTTTACCCCCTGCCGGCGTAGGGCCGACAGGGGGTAATTCGTATATTCGAAAAAAGGCTTCCCGCAGCCTATTCCTCGTAGGCTTCCCTGCGCACGGGGTTGAGGATGAGGGAGGGATTGAACTGAATCTGCTCCAGGAACTTGCTCCAGCCCACTTGCTTGTCGAAGGCGGAAGCCTGGTAGTTGGCCTTTGTGATGTTCACGTCGGGCTGGATGGTGGCGAAGATATTGCCCTCGAAGAGCTTGGCAAACAACTCTAGCATCTTGCCCTCGTTTTTGTCGTCGATGGCCTGGTATAGGGCTTCGAGATATTCCTCTGCTTTGTCGCCGCCTCCCAGCGGAGTGTAATAAGCCTCGTTGAGGGCGAGGATGTTGATGGTGGGCGATGCGTAGATGTAGGGATAGTCGGCCGATGCGTTGGCAGGTGTTAGGGTGGTGCCAATGTATGCCATTGCCTTCAGAGCCTTCATATACTTCTCGTAGATGGCCTTTATCTGTGCTGTCTTTTCAGCAGGGATGTTATCTTCTTCCTTGCTCTCCATGGTGCTTTTCAGCAAGTCGGAGAAGCAGAAACCGATTTGGTACATGGTGGTAGACACCTTCTTGCCCGTGAGGTATTCCAGGTAGCTTACAGCATCCTTCAAATCTTCGGGGGTTACATCGGAAATGTCGTGTCTTTCTAGGGCAATCTCACGCAACGTTTGGCGATTCGCTGAAAAAACACTATCCATGTACTCGGTGTCGTAGCACACTGTGGCCCCTCTCGCGGCGTTCTCGATGCCATACTGCAGGTTTTTGTCGGCATAGTTCTCCGCATACCATTGCGCGGCTTCCTTCACGGTGGCTAGGAGCTGGGGCATCTGGCTGAGGTCGTAGAAACCATGGGATGTGTAAAAACTTGCATCTTTACTGCTGACATTGACGTAATAGTCCACCAGCTCCTTCGACTTCTCTTTCATCTTCTGCTCGTTGTCGCCGGCCTCGGTGAGCTTCACGAGATATTCGGGGAAGTAGCCGCCTCCGGTTATCTCGGCCGAGAGAATGCCATAGTGGAACACTTCGCTGTAGGCCGTCATGTTCTCCAGCGTGCCCATCAGGCAGCACTGCGTGAACAGGGTCTCGGTCTCCACGCCCGATTTCTTCACTGCGTTCACCAGCCCGTCGGCCGTAATGTAGGTATTGTCATATTCGTCGGGCAGGCACACCTTGGTGTAAGGGATGTCTTGGGTGGGGGAGAATCCGCGGCCGTGGCCGAAGAGCATGAGCACATAGTGGCGGGCGGGGAATTTCTTGGCACTGCGCTGGATGAAGTTGGCCAGGCTGTCCATGTTGGACATTTGGTAGCTCACGCTGTACTTCTTGCTGTTGAGGGTGGCGAAGGCTGCGTCGTAGGTATCTCTAAGTGCGCCTGTGTTGGTGAAGTCTTCTTTTGTGTACTTGTCTTGTTCTTTGCCGAGGAGGTCTTTGGCCTGTTCGCTAAGCTGGGCGCTTATCGGATTTTTGCTGATGGTGTCGGAGCAGAAATAAATGGTGCTGTCTTTCGACCAGTCGATTTCCTCTCCATTCTGGCGTGGTTCCAACTCGGCAGTGGTGGTCTTGAGCATACCGGCGATGTTCACCTTCTTGTTGTCGATTTTTCCGTCCTGGAAGTTTTTTGCCAGCACATACATGTCTTTTGAAGTGAGATGATCGTTTCCGCCTGCGTTGCCCCAGAATATCACGGTGTAGTCGGCCGTGTCTTTCTTGGCCTCTTCCTGGGGCTGAGGTGTTGATGGCGTGTCGGCATTGTTGTCGCTGCACGAGGTGACGGCTGCTATGCATGCCATCGCCGTAATCATTGTCGCTAATACTTTTTTCATCTGTTTTCTGAAAATTGATTTGTTGTTTTCTTTTTTGTCGCTTTCGAAAAAAAAGAGTGCATCCGAACGTATATGCAACTACGTTCGGACGCACTCTTTTTGTTTGTCGACAATATAATAATATATCCTTATCGTATCCATTAGATGGAAAAAGGTATATTACTTCTTCAGCTTGCCGTAGCGGTTCATGAAGCGGTCTACGCGACCAGCTGTGTCCACGAGCTTGCTCTTTCCTGTGTAGAATGGGTGAGAAGTGCTGGAGATTTCGATCTTTACCACTGGGTAAGTCTCGCCCTCAAACTCTACTGTGTCATTTGTCTTGCATGTAGACTTGCTGAGGAACATGTCGCCGTTGGACATATCCTTGAACACTACGGGGCGGTAGTTCTCTGGATGAATACCTTTTTTCATTTTCTTTTTTATTTATTAAATGGTTATTAAAATAGACGTGATGGGGATGCCGGCCTTGGCATCATTCGTGTCCCCCTTCGAGGGCATGCCCATTATAGCCTGTTGATATTTCGGGGTGCAAAGTTACGGCTTTTTCTTGTAACCGCCAAATGTTTTCCCGTTTTTTTGATCCTGACAGCTCTAAAAAAATCTTCGCCCCTCTCTACGGTAACTTGTTGGTCGGCACGGGTGGTCTCCTTGAAGCATTCCGCCAAACTGATTTTTCTCTCTGTTGCTTAGAATATTTTTTTTTCTAAAAAATCTGCCATCTGTCACCAAATGCCACTTAAGTAGCTGTGCATCAATAATTTTCTGTTGGTGACAGATGAAAAATAGTATTCGTTATCTGTCACCTTTTTGGGCTATCTGTCACCCTTTGCGCAGTTTTTCTGCCGATATTTCGTTTTTGTGGTGTCTTCGCTATCCACTATAATTGCACATCTGGCTATCATGGTTACGGCACGTATCTGACTTTGTTGCGTACAGTTTCTCCGTTTGAAACTCCCGGTTTCTCCGTTTGAAACTCCCGGTTTCTCCGTTTGAAACTCCCGGTTTCTCCCGATGCACTGTTCTTTGCGTCGGCATGCGTTGCGAGACGCCTCACGTTCCATGACTCAATACATTAAATGCGAGCTTTTTACCTTTAAGTGACGATAAAAAATAACTTGGTACAAGTTGTTGATGAGACATATTCAAGTTTCTGATTTGGCAACTCCCACTTGCCTGAGTGGTACAGCGAGGGCGCTGTACCTCCTACAGTTACCCATACTTGCCCCAAAAGGCAATCATAGGAGGTACGGCGCCCTCGCCGTACCACTCAAGCAAGGAATTGTAGCTTCGCCCATGAGAAATGTACCAACTTATTATTACTAAACCGCC
>CAVGLH010000235.1:0-3327 GCA_963630065.1 Bacteroides fragilis
ATTGATTTGTTCCACGCAAAGACTGTACACATCCTCGTCCTGATAACATTTGTACCACTCTGCCACCATCGCCATGCACTGGTCAATGTTCATGCGTGGTTGCCAGCCGAGCTTGAAGTGGGCCTTGTTGATGTCGAGCATCAGGAGCTTGGCCTCGTGCAGGGCGTTCGGGTCGGAAACGTCCTTCAACTCGCCATTGCCATAGTTGGCGATGAGTTTGGAAGCAACATCCCACACATTGGCAATGGACTCGGTACGGGGTCCGAAGTTCCAGCCTTCACAATACTTAGTGGGTTCTTCCCACATCTTGCTTGCCAAAAGCATATAACCGCCCAACGGCTCCAAGACGTGCTGCCAAGGACGGATGGCCTTGGGCGAACGAATCTCGATGGTCTTGTCTGCCTCGATGGCACGGATGCAGTCGGGGATGATGCGGTCCAATGCCCAGTCGCCACCGCCTATCACATTGCCGGCTCTCACGCTGGCAAGGCTTACATGGTGCTTCTTACCATAGTCGGCAGGATTGAAGAAACTCCTGCGCCATGAGTTGATGGCTATCTCGGCTGCGCCCTTGGAAGAAGAGTATGGGTCGTAACCGCCCATCGGCTCGTCCTCACGGTAGCCCCAAATCTGCTCCTTGTTCTCGTAGCACTTGTCGGTGGTAATCATCACGCCCACCTTCACGCTCTCCGTGGCACGGATGGCTTCCATCACATGGATGGTGCCCATCACGTTGGTCTCGTAGGTATCCACGGGAATGTCGTAGCTCAGGCGGACCAATGGCTGCGCGGCAAGGTGGAAGACTATCTCGGGCTGATACTCAGCGAAGATTTGCTTCATTTTCCCAGCATCGCGAATGTCGGCACGGATGTCGGCTTTTATCTTCTTTCCGATACCCGACAACACGAAGTTGTCCTTGTCGGAGTAAGGGTCTAAGCCCACACCTACCACCTCTGCCCCGAGTTCATGGAGCCAGATGGAAAGCCAGCTGCCCTTGAAGCCTGTATGGCCTGTGACGAGCACTCGCTTTCCCCTATAGAAATTGTTGAAAATATCCAAAGACATCATTCTATCCTATTGTGAATGTTTTTATCGGGTATTGCCGCTTACTTGGTAGCGACAAATGCCTTGATGGTATCAATCATGTACTGGAGACGCTCCTGCGACATGCCGGGATAAACGCCAATCCAGAAGCAGTCGTTCATGATGCTGTCGGTGACAGGGAGGGAATCGCCTACCACACGATAGTCCTTGTCCAACACATACTGGTCGAAGGCAGGATGCTTCAAGAGGTTGCCGGCGAAGAGGTTGCGGGTCTGCACCTTGTGGTCTTCCAAATACTTGGTGAGTTCGGTACGGGTGTAGCCTGCATTCGGGAGTACTGTGATGAAGAAACCAAACCAGCTGGGCTTGCTGTTCTTCTGCGGCTCTGGCAGAAGGAGTCCCTTCACGCCTTCCAATCCCTTGTGGAGATAGTCGAAGTTCTCACGGCGACGAGCCACGATGTCATCGAGTTTCTCCAACTGGGCGCAACCGATGGCTGCCTGAAGGTCGGTAGCCTTGAGGTTGTAGCCCATGTGGCTGTACACATATTTGTGGTCGTAGCCTACGGGCAGCTGACCGAACTGCTTGGTGAAGCGGCATCCACAGGTGTTGTCCACTCCACCCACACACCAGCAGTCACGTCCCCAGTCACGAAAACTCATCACATATTTGTGAAGCTCGGGATTGTTGGTATAGACAGCACCGCCCTCGCCCATGGTCATGTGGTGGGGAGGATAGAAGGAGGAAGTACCGAGGTCGCCGATGGTACCCGTCTTCTTCCATTCGCCGTCGATGAAGTATTCCGAGCCAAGGGCATCGCAGTTGTCCTCTACCAACCACAGGTTGTGCTTGCGGCAGAAATCCACCACTGCCTGCAAGTTGAACGGATTACCCAAAGAGTGGGCTATCATCACCGCCTTGGTCTTGGGAGAGAGGGCAGTCTCCAACTGCTTGGTGTCGATATTGCTCTCCTCGATGCTCATATCTACGAACACGGGAACGGCATTATATTGGAGGATGGCAGATACCGTAGTAGGGAATCCTGCAGCCACAGTAATCACCTCATCGCCTCGCTTGATGGCACGGTCGCCCAACTCGGGAGCGGTGAGTGCGCTGAAGGCAAGGAGGTTGGCGGATGAGCCAGAATTGCAGAGCGAGCAATATTTCACGCCCAACCACTTGGCGAAGCGGGTCTCAAACTTGTGTGCCCAAGGGCCGGCAGTGAGCCAGAAGTCGAGAGAGGCATCCACGAGGTTTACCATCTCTTCGTCGTCGAAATAGCGGCCGCCGTAATTCACCTTGGTCTTGCCAGGCACGAACTCCTGCTGCTGACCGTGCACCTCATGATAGTATTCCCGAGTCAGGTCGAGAATCTGTTTCTTCAAATCTTCTTTTTTAGACATATCTTGTTTTTGATATTTTTTTGTTGTGGTTATCGTATCATTGTCAATTATCGGATGAGTGGAACGGAACGCTCCCACTTCTTCCAAGGGGCGGTATTGGTCTCCAGGAGTTTCTCCAGCATGTTCTTCTCACGGACATTGTCCATGCACTGCCAGAAGCCCTCGTGGATGTAGGACATCAGTTCGCCTTCCTCCACGAGTTTCTCCAGCGGCTCACGCTCGAAGACGGTGTCGTCGCCGTCGATATAGTCGAAGACCTTCGGCTCCAAGACCATATAGCCGGCATTGATGGGGGCACCATCGGTGATGTTCTTCTCACGGAACGACTTCACGGCGTTGTCCTTGGTGATGTTGAGCACGCCCTTCTCCTGCTTCATCTTCACTGCTGTGAGGGTGGCGAGCTTGCCGTGCGCCTGGTGGAACTCCAGGAGTTTGTTGATATCGACATCGCAGACACCGTCGCCGTAGGTCATGAAGAAGGGTTCGTCGCCCACATACTTCCGGATGCGCTTGATGCGGCCGCCGGTCATCGTGTTGTAGCCCGTATCAACGACCGTCACCTTCCAGGGTTCCAGCTGGCTGTGGTGGATGGTGACCTCGTTCTTGCCGTCGCGCCAGTCGAAGGAGACATCGCTGTTGTGTAGGAAGTAGTTGGAGAACCACTCCTTGATGTATTCCTGTTTGTAACCTGCACAGATGATGAACTCATTGTGGCCGTAAAAGGAATATTCCTTCATGATGTGCCAGAGGATGGGCATGCCGCCGATCTCTATCATGGGCTTGGGCTTGAAGAAGCTCTCCTCGCTGATGCGCGTGCCGAAGCCTCCTGCTAAAAGTACTACTTTCATAGGATGTATAAGTTGATGTAAGAATTATTGCT
>CAVGLH010000236.1:0-3309 GCA_963630065.1 Bacteroides fragilis
TGGACCTCCGCCTCCATCTCCGTCATCTACAAGACAGGAAACTACAAGCAGAAGCATACAAAGAACGTAGATACTTCAAGAATGGGAATGGATTAAGGCCCGCTATTTTGCCAAACCGACCTATTTTGCCAGAAATATTGCCTACACCCTTACCTACTTTCAAATAAAAGTAGTATATTTGCATCGTGAAACGAAACGGCAGGGGAAATCCTTGCTTATAACATATTCAACATAATATATTACAGAACAATGAAAATAGCAGTAATCGGGGCTGGAGCCATGGGCGGTGCCATGGTGGAAGGACTCCTGAAGAGCGAAGCCTTCACCCCATCGGATATCACCGTATCAGACCACAACCAGTCCACACTCGACCACTTCGCCGAAGCCGGCACCAGCGTGACACTCGACAACGAGGCAGCTTGCCACGGTGCCGACATAGTGTGCGTGGTAGTAAAGCCATGGTGCGTGGAGAAGACACTGACGGGCATCAAGGACGTGCTCGACTACAAGAGCCAGAAGCTCATCGTGGTAGCAGCCGGCGTACCATCCGCCAACATCAAGCAGTGGCTCGACAAGGACGGAAGCACCCCGGCGTTCTTCCTCGTGATGCCCAACATCGCCATCGCCTACCAGCAGTCGATGACCTTCATCACCCCCGTGGATGCCTCCCCGGCGGAGACCAAACAAGTGACCGACATCTTTGACGAACTGGGCGAGAGCCTCATCATGGAGGAGCGTCTCTTCCCCGCCGCCACCGCCATGTCGTGCGCCATCGCCTATGCCATGCGCTATGTGAGAGCCAACGTGGAAGGCGGCGTGGAGATGGGATTCAAGGCGAAGGATGCCCAGAAGATTGTGTTACAGACCGTGAAGGGAGCCGTGGAGCTGCTCCAGGAGACCGGCGAGCATCCCGAGGCGGCCATCGACAAGGTGACCACCCCCGGCGGCTGCACCATCAAGGGCCTCAACACCATGGAGCAATGCGGCTTTACCAATGCCGTCATCAAGGGGTTGCTGGCAGGGAAGAAATAGGGACAGCGAGGGAAAGGGACTTGTGGACTGGAAAGAGGTAGGATAATCAGCCAGAACGACCGCCTCGTGATGCAAGCCTACGGCTTCCCGGCGAAGATGACGAAATGCGGGTGCGTGGCCGATCTGTTCAGAAGATACGGGAAAAGACCGAGATGAATCTTACAAGGACAGAAATAAGAAAGAAAAAGACAACAATAGCCAAACAACCCACAATTTGTGTTGCCCGTTTGGATAGTTGTGTATTCTCTCCTTGAGTTGTCTTTGGTTTAACTGCATAGCCTGGCTTCATGGCATCGGGTACGCCAAGCAATATTTCATCCACGCACTGCTGATACTTTCTGAGTTCAGCATATCCTAACGGTTCATCATATTTGTTCACATAAAACTGATATTCTTTCAGGGAATCTGCAAGTTCCACTACACCTTTCGCCAACTCCTCGTCCTTAGCAATTTCTTCCGAAGCAACAGCACGGCGCAAGATCATGACCCGCGGCACCAACTCATCAAATTTCTCCGCACACAGAGTTGTCTCAGGAATCATTTTTATTCTGTAGTCAAGCATACCCTTGGCATGAGACAGCCATAGGAGATACACCTCTTTTGACAAGGAAGGGGCAAGAGAGAGGATTTTATTGCCACAAGCCACAGACTCCTCACTCCTTTTCGCCAACCCAGTATGTGTAGCCACTTCCAGTGCTTTCAGCTTGAGCAACCACGCCTGCGCATTCCCGGCATCCACCTCTATCGCCTTGTTGGCATACTCATAAGCCTCATCGGCATTCACTCCCTCACAGGCTGCCTCGGCGAGTGCCAGGTAATTGGCGGCATCGCCCGTCTTGTCTATTTTCACCCTATTGATGACATCCTGCACCTTCAGCTTCGAGCCGCAATAGGTGCAGAAACCCTCCTTGCTTCCAGCGTCAAGCATGATGGAAGCACCACAGTTGGGACATTTGGTTGCTACTAAACTCATTTTCTTCTTCTTAAACGATGATTACACATTGGGTATGGGAGGAGGACACATTCCGTCCGAGAACTCGGCAAAGCTCTCGACGGGCTGCCACTGCTTCATGCCTTTCTTCCAGCAGAGCGTGGCGGCGGAAACCTGTCCCTTGTCGAGGAAGTCCCGGATGTTGTCGGCAGAGAAGGGTCCCTTCTGCTGTCCGCCGATGGCGAGGTAATAGTTTTGCGGAGTGATGGCAGGAGGCACCTCGTCAAGCACCTGTCCGGCATTGGCGAAGAGCTGCTGGCCTACGGAGACTCCTGCGCCCAGTCCCACGCCGGCGTTCAGCATGTTCCCCCCAGCCGACTCGTTGGCGGCAGCCGTCTCCAGTACATCGAAGGTACGCTCCATACGATAGGTGTCCTTACCGGTCACCTGCAGGCGCGCCATGATGCTCTTCGCCTTCTTCAGCTCCCGGATGCTGTCATCGTCCTCGGGGGCGTTGATGGAGATAACATTGAAATTGAGCAGTTCCACACCATACTCGGCGAAGAGCCCTGCCAGATGTTCACGGCCATATTCAGAAATCTCCAGCAGATGGCGGTTGACATCGAGGAAGGAGATCTTGTCTGCCAGCATCTTGTTGGCGAGGAGGTCGGTGAGGTGCGAGAGCAGGATGCCCCTGAAATAGGACTGAAGGAGGTCGCCGCTGAAGGTGTCCCTGTTGCCGGCAAGATGCCCGATAAACTTCCTTGGGTCGGCAATCCTGAAACCATACTGGCCATAAGCCCTTACAGGCACGATGATGCCATACTTGGGGTCTTCTATCTGGATGGGTGTCTCCGTTCCCCAGCGGTAGTCCAACTTGGAGAGCAGGTTGACGAACCACACGTCTGCCTGGAAGGGAGAATCCCCGCCAAAGGGGAGGTTCACCAGGTGGTTGAGCACCGGGATATTCTTAGTGCTGAGGGTATAGGTTCCCTCCTTGAACTCGTCGCAGATCTGTCCGCCCTTGGCAAAATAAGCCAACTGACCCGGATAAACCACCACTTGCGTGCCCCATCTCAGTCCTTCCGACAAGAAGCGATGCACGACCTCACCTTCCTTGAACTGGTATTTTACGACATCTATTATAGCCATAGTCTCATTATTATTAAGTTTCTACTACCATGAGGGCGCAATCCGTCCCCACCGCAAAGATACAATAATTCTTCGAAACCAGCAAGGATATAGGAAAATATATGCGGCAAACTGCCCCACTTTCAGATAAAAGTGGTATATTTGCAGCGTGAAACCCTAAAAGGCAAGGAATATGATGACAGAAACGAGTGAAA
>CAVGLH010000237.1:0-3309 GCA_963630065.1 Bacteroides fragilis
TCGTAACAGACTCGTTGGACACACCAGCCTGCGCAGGAACAGGAACGGAGTAAAGCAAATCCTCGGAAACGTTCTTGTACCACTCGGCGGTGAACTCCAAGCGGTTGTTGAACAAGGCAAGGTCGATACCAATGTTGGTAGTCTTCTTCTTCTCCCAAGCGATATCATTGTTCACGAAGGTGGAAACAGCCGAACCCGTCACCTTGTTGTTGCCGAAGCTATAGGTCATGTTGTTGCGGGCCATGGTAGCCATATACTGGTACTCACCGATGTTCTCGTTACCAAGCTCACCATAGCTGGCGCGAATCTTGAACATATTGATGATGTCACGGCTGATGGGGAAGAACTTCTCCTTGTCGAAACGCCATCCAATAGAAATAGACGGGAAGGTACCCCAACGGATGTTCTTGGACAGACGGGAGCTACCATCGCGACGTACAACGGCGGAAAGCAAGTACTTCTCGTCGTAGTTGTAGTTCAAACGTCCCACATATGAAGCCAAGGCATGCTTATACTCATAGGAAGAAGAGTAGGTGGTGGCAGCGTTCTGGAGCTGGAGGAAGTAAGGCTCTGTGAAGTTGACACCCCAACCGGTCAAGAGGTTGGTGTTCTCCTCCTCGTAGGTCATACCTGCCAGCAGGTTCAAGCTATGCTTGCCAAACTTGCCATCATAGGTCAATGTGTTCTCCACCAAGGCATCGCTGTAGTTGCGCGAGCCCTTTGTCAAGGTTTCGTTAGACTTGGCGAGATACACACGGTTACTTTGAATCCAAGAAGGGATCCAAGTCTTATCCTTTGCCTCTGTCTTGCTGTAAGAGAGGTTCAAGTTGTAGTGGAAGCTATGGTTCTTGCTCTTCACGCCCACCATGTTGAGCAAATCCACATCTGCGGAAGCTGTACCTACGAAGCGGTCTACCAATGTGTTGCGCTGCAAAAGGTTGTTCACCAACAATGGGTTGGAGGCGGAAATGTCACCATGTATGTTGTCATAATAAACACCATAGCCATAGGCATCATAACGATAGTTGTTGGCAGCACCCACCTTGTCGTCGAGTACCCAAGAGGAACTGTCGTACGCCTTGATGGTTGGCTGCATCAAAAGTGTACCACGGAGCACGTTGGTCACATCACCATAAAGACCCTGTACATATTCGGAGGCATTGGAGAGACCCATGTTGTCCTGGTTGGAGTGAGAGTAAACCAAACTGGTGCGGAACTTCACGAACTTGGTGTCCATTGTGTTGTTCACACGAGCGGTGTAACGCTCATAGTTAGGGCCAGCACCCTCAAGAGTACCTTTCTGGTTGTAATAGTCGAGAGATACATTATATGTGCTGTGAGCACTACCACCGCTGAGAGCTACGTTGTGATTCTGACGGATACCTGTCTTGAACACCTCGTCAAACCAGTTGGTATTGGTATTGTCCATGAAGTGGTATTTGCCATCCTGGCCAAGGCTGTAACCACCAGGGAGAGTAGTACCAGAGTTCGCACAAGCCTGACCGATATAGTTGCTATACTGGTCGGCGTCCATCACGTCATATACGTCACTAGGAATCTGGTCTACACCGAAATAGCCAGAATAGTTCACCTTCAAAGGCTGGTCTTTCTTACCATTCTTGGTAGTAATGATAACGACACCATTGGCAGCACGCGAACCATAGATGGCACCCGCAGAAGCATCCTTCAAAATCTGGATGGTCTCGATATCGTTAGGAGAGAAGTCACGGATTGTAGTACCCATTGGCACACCATCGATGACATAAAGAGGAGCCGTGCTACCAAACGAACCGATACCACGGATTCTCACGCTAGGGTCGGCACCAGGCTGACCGTCGGAGGTAATCTGCACACCTGCAACCTTACCCTCAAGCATCGTGGAGATGTTGGAGTTGGACACTCGCTTCATCTCTTCAGCGTTTACGATAGATACGGAACCTGTAAGGTCTGCCTTCTTCTGAGTACCATAACCCACTACGACCACCTGGTCGAGAACGTGGTCATCAGAAGAGAGCTGGATAGGTTCGAGGATAGCGCGGCCACGAACAGCCACTTGGCGTTCCTTGAAACCAAGATAGCTCACAAAGAGAGTGGAGTTGGCTTTTACCCTAATCTCGAAGTTACCATCGAGATCGGTCACCGCACCAGTTTTGGCATCCTTTGTCTTGACGGTAGCACCAATCAGAGGTTCGCCCTGATCGTCGACAACCTGTCCCTTGACAGTGATCACCTGATCTTGTGCAACAGCAGCCATCGCAGGCATCGGGGCGACAAACGAAGCGCCACCTACAGCTCCTAGGCATAGCATCATAGAGAATAATTGTTTCCTCATTGCTTATTACTTTTTTGGGTTATTGTTTATTGTTTATTCTTTTCGTCAGTTGTTATTTTTTCTCAAGCTGTTTGTGCTTTAGACAAATCGGTTTGATTGCTAATTTTCGGTGGCAAAAGTACAATTAATAGCAAAATAGTAGGTGGACAAATCGCTAATATAGGTGGACAAAAAGGCTTAAAGGTAGATTTTTTGCATTGATGCATACTTTTCCACCAACTGTGTTCCCACACAGAGAAATTAACAAATAAGCAAGGAAAATTATCAAAAGTAACATTCGTACGAACAAATGTTACAATCTCAGTCCAAGGAATCCTTGTAGGAAGAGGGCGATTCACCATACTGCTTGGTGAAGCAACGGGTGAAATACTTCGGGTCATTGAAGCCCACACGGTAGGCTATCTCAGTGATGTTGCGGTTGGCGACATTTTCAGTTATCATCTTCTTGGCGATATCAAGACGATAGTTGCGGATAAACTGGGCAGTGGGCAGGCCTGTCTCGGCATTGAGCTTCTTACTGAGCACGCTACGGTTGATGCCCAATGCGTCGGCGAGTTCCTGCACGCCAAACTCCGAATTGCCATAGTTCTTCTCCATAACCTCCATCACCACCTCCATAAATGGGCGCACACTCGCCTCGACTTCCTTCCGATCGGCCTCGATACTCTTCTTTTGGCTCTCCTGATAACGGTCCTGGTTGGCCAAGATGGTCTGGATGCGGCTCTGGAGCTTGCCCGGCTCGGCACTTTCCTTCAGCGCTGCCTCGATGGGGCGATACAAGGCTTCCACTTCTCGCTCCCGCATCTTGTTGAGTCGATGTATGTAGGCATACTGCAGCACAGCCACTACACCTATTATAATAAGAGTGACAAACCACCAGCTCTTCCAGAAATAGGGAGTCACCGACACGCCGACGGAGATGACCTGCTCCTTGTCGGAGTCGATGGAGGGTGCGTATTTCACCTCGAAGTCATAGT
>CAVGLH010000238.1:0-3307 GCA_963630065.1 Bacteroides fragilis
AAAAGGCAATCATAGGAGGTACGGCGCCCCCGCCGTACCACTCAGGCAAGGAATTATATCTTCGCCTAGAAGAAATGTACTCTCTTATTTTTTTATTATTCCTTAACTCCCATAGCTTATTTCATTCCTAGCTGGTACATGATGAAGCCGTAGGTGTCGGCGGTCTCTTCAAGCTGCTTGCTCAGGGGCTTGCCGCCACCGTGGCCGGCCTTGCTCTCGATGCGTATCAGCACGGGGGCGGAGCCTGCCTGGGCCTCCTGCAGGGCTGCGGCAAACTTGAAGGAGTGGGCGGGCACCACACGGTCGTCGTGGTCGGCGGTGTTTACCATCGTGGCGGGATAGCTCACGCCCTTCTTCACGTTGTGCAGCGGTGAATAGCCCTTCAGGTACTCGAACATCTCCTTGCTGTCGGCACTCGTACCGTAGTCGGGCGCCCAGTTCCAGCCGATGGTGAACTTGTGGTAGCGCAGCATGTCCATCACGCCCACGTCGGGGATGCAAACCTTGAAGAGGTCGGGACGCTGCGTCATGCAGGCTCCCACGAGCAGTCCGCCGTTGCTGCCACCCATGCAGGCCAAGTGCTGTTTGTCGGTGTACTTGTTGGCGATGAGCCACTCGCCGGCGGAGATGAAGTCGTCAAACACGTTCTGTTTCTGCATCTTCGTGCCTGCCAGGTGCCATTCCTCGCCATACTCGCCGCCGCCTCGCAACACCACGTAGGCATAGATACCGCCTTTCTCCAGGAACGGGATGCGCATGGAGGAGAAGTAGGGGGGATAGGTGACGTTGAAGCCGCCGTAGCCATACATCAGCACGGGGTTCTTGCCGTTCTTCTTCATGCCCTTCTTATAGGTGAGGAAGATAGGAATCCGGGTGCCGTCCTTCGAAGTGTAGAACGCCATCTCCGAGGTGTAGTCGCTCAGCTTGAAGTTTACCTTCGGCGCACTGTACACCTTGCTCTTGCCCTGTGCGAGGTCGTACTGGTAGATGCTCGTCGGCACGGTGTAGGAAGTGTAGCTGAAGAACAGTTCCTTGCGCTCGCGCTTGCCGCTGAAGCTGGCGGAGCCTACTCCCGGCAGGGCTATCTCGCCGAGCTTCTTGCCCTCTATATTATAAAGGTACGCGTGCGAACAGTTGTCCTTGGTGTAGGAGAGCACCATCTTGTCGCCGTCTACAAAGGTCACGTCCTCCAGTACGGCGTCGCCCTCGGGCACCACTTCCTTCCAGTCGCTGTAGCCCGGCTTGCTGAGGTTTGCCACCATCAGGCGGTACTTGGGGGCACCGGCATTGGTGAGCATATAGATGTTGTCGCCGATGAACTCCACGGGGCTGTAGGTCTTGGAGCAGTCGCCCGTCATCTGGATAAACTGCGAGCCGGGCTGGCGGAGGTCACGCACATAGAGGTTGATGCCCTGGTCCATGCCCGACTCGTAGAGGAACATCATCGTCTCCTCCTTGTTCACGCCCACACTGTAGAAGCGCAAGGGGTTGGCGGGATTCTGGTAGAAGAGTTGGTCCTCGCTCTGCGGAGTGCCCATCTTGTGGTAGTATACCTTTTGCACCTCGTTCTTCGCCGAGTTCTCCTTTCCCTTCTCGGGAGCGTCGTAGGCACTGTAGTAAAAACCGTCGCCACACCAGGTGGCTCCCGTGAACTTTGCCCATACGATGTGGTCGTCGAGCACCTTCCGGGTCTTCACGTCCATCACGTAGATTTCCTCCCAGTCGCTGCCGCTGCGCGAGATGGTGTAGGCGAAGTATTTGCCGTCGTGGCTGAAGGAGATGCCCTGCAGGGCCACCGTGCCGTCATCGCTCAACTTGTTGGGGTCGAGGAACACGCGTGCCTCGCCGCCCAACTGGTCCATCTGGTAGAGCACCTCCTGGTTTTGCGTGCCGTTGTTCTTGTATACATACCACTTTCCGTTCTTCTCAAAGGGCGTATATACCTTCTCGTAATTCGACACCTCCTTGAGCCGCTTCAGATACTTGGCTCTTTGCGGTATCTTGGCGAGGTAGGCGTTGGTTACGGCGTTCTCGGCATTCACCCAGGCAGCCGTAACGGCGCTGGTGTCGTTCTCCAAGGGGCGGAAGGGGTCGGCCACTTTCACGCCGAAGTACTCGTCCACGGTGTTGTCCTTTGGGGCAGTGGGGTACTTCAGTCCCTGTCCCATCACCGTCATGGCGGTCATCGCCATGGCGGAAGTAAGTAAGAGTTTGTTCATTATTTGTAAGTGTTATCTGTAATTCCGTTGCAAAATTACACAATTATTGCGTGATATGCAAACATAATGCCAATAAAAAGGCTTGGTTTCGGATAAAAGTTGTAACTTTGCAGCCGTTTAACACAAATGTCTAAGGTATGAAGATTGTAAAGTTCTTGAGGAATTGGTCGTTGCCAGTGTCCATGGCGCTCGGTGCCATCATCTATTTCGTATTTGCCTATGTGCCGGCGTTGCAGCCGGTGAGCGATTGGTTCACGCCCATCAGCAGGCCCATCCTGCCGTCGTGTATGTTTTTGATACTCTTTGTGGTGTTCTGCAAGGTGGATTTCACGAAGCTGCGGCCTGTGAAGTGGCACTTTTGGGTGGCCGTTCAGCAGGTAGTGTTCGTGTTGGCAGTATTGGGATTGATACTCGTGTTCCATCTTCAGGGAGAACCCTTGATGCTGATGGAGGCGCTTCTTGTATGCATCATCGGCCCGTGTGCCGCAGCCAGTTCGGTGGTCACGGCTAAGTTGGGTGGCAGCATGGAGCAGATGACCACTTACACCTTCATCTCCAACTTCATCACCGCCGTGATGATACCGCTCTGTTTCCCCTTGATAGAGAAGGGCGGCCACATGACCTTCTTCTCTGCTTTCTCCACCATCCTCTACCAGGTGAGCATCGTGCTTGTGGTGCCGATGGGCTTGGCTTTTATCGTGAAGCATTGCTTCCATGGTCTCCATCGCCGTATCATCAGCATCAAGGACCTGGGCTTCTATCTTTGGGATGGTTCGCTCATTCTGGTGGCTGGCACCACCATGCGCAACATCATGCACGCCAACACTTCGGTCACGTTCATTGCCGTGATAGCCGTCTTGTCGCTTTTGCTCTGCATCGTGCAGTTTGCCACGGGTCGCTTCATCGGCCATTACTTCGGTTCCGTGGTAGAATCTGGACAGGCGCTCGGGCAGAAGAACACGCCCTTCGCCATCTGGGCCGCCACCGCCTATCTCAACCCCTTGTCTACGGTAGGTCCCGGCTGCTACGTGCTCTGGCAGAATCTCATCAACTCGTTCGAGCTTTGGCATTATCAGAAGAAAGAGGCG
>CAVGLH010000239.1:0-3293 GCA_963630065.1 Bacteroides fragilis
CTGGCAGAATCTCATCAACTCGTTCGAGCTTTGGCATTATCAGAAGAAAGAGGCGCAGGAAGCGCAATAGGATTTTGCCCTACTAATGTAGCATCAAGGAAAGAGAGTATATATGACGAACGAAAAGAAAGAGTTTGAGCTGTTGTTTCGCAACACGTATCCCAAACTTTACTATGCTGCCCTGCAGATAGTAAAGGAAGAGGAGGCGTGTCGCGACATCATCAGCGACTCTTTCGAACAGCTTTGGACCCGACGCTCGGAAGTCGACGTCACCAAGCGCTCCGCTTTCCTTTATCGGATTATCCATAACAAGTGCGTCGACTATATTCGCAAGAAGACCGCACGAAGCAAGTACGTCGAATTCTACAACATGCTTTATGGCACCACGGCGGAAAACATCGAACAGGCTTGGGAAGAGAACGAGCAGCGCATAGAGGCCATGTATCAAGTGATAGAGACGATGACACCCCAGACGCAGCGAATTCTCAAGTCGTGCTACTTTAAGGGCATGAAATACCGGGAGGTGGCGGAGGAACTGAGCATCAGCACCAGTGCCGTACGCAAGCACATCGTTCAGGCGCTCAAACTGCTCCGCACTCAGCTCGCCATTCCCGACGATGATGGTTAAAAAAGAATAATATACCGGTTGGCGAGGTACAAAAAACAAGAATATAACGTTTATATAATGCAATTATAAGGACATTCGAAGATGAAAGAAGATAAAGACAAGTTGGAAGACATCATAGATTGGTTGGAGCCTGAGAAGGAACTGACCGATGAAGAACTTGCATCGCTGATGCAGGACGGAGATGCCATGTCCGACATCAAGGATATCCTGAATGTCCAGCAAGCCGTGGCACGCCAGGGTGCCAGCGAAGAAGACCTGCCTTTCGACCTGGATGAGGAATGGGGCAAGGTATCGGCGTTCATCGACAAGGAGGAAGAAAGCAAAGCCGAAGAAAAGTCAGAGGAAGAACAGGAGGCCGAAGAGCCGCAGAAGCGTTCTCGTCGCATCCCTCTCTATGCAGCGATAGGCATCGCCGCCTCCCTCTTGTTGTTCTTCGCTATCCGAGCATTCTTGCAGGTTGACACTCCTGCTACCATGCATAGCTCAGCATTGGTTTACCAAAGAGACTCCACGGCAGTCCCCGTGGCCATACTCACTTCTTCCCACAAGGGCAACACCCCGCAGGTGTTGCGGGGCGAGGGCATCATCATGCCCCAAAGCGAACAGCAACCCGCTGCTTCCACCACTTCCCGCATCCTCCAGGCCTTGGGTTTGGAAGACGAAGACGTGGCCATGCAGAGCAACACCGTCACCATACCGCCGGGCAAGAGCTACAACGTCACCCTTGCCGACGGCACCAAGGTCTTCATGTATGCCGGAAGCCGCCTCACATACCCTGTCGTGTTCAGCGGCAGGGAGCGCCGGGTGTACTTGGAGGGCGAGGCCTATTTCAAGGTGACGAAGGACAAGGCGCATCCGTTCGTCATCAGTACGGAAAGAGCCGAGGCCAAGGTATTGGGCACGGAACTGAACGTGAGTTGCTACAAGGGCGAACCCTGTCATGTGGCCCTGCTCACGGGCTCGGTCATGGTAAGCGACAGGAAGGAGACCCGCTCCGTGAAGCTTGTCCCCGGCCAGGGAGTCACAGTCAGCGATAACTCCCCTCTGGCCGTCAATGCGGAGAATATGGAGACCTACAACTATTGGTTGTCGGGCTATATTTATTATGACGATGCCTCTCTGGCGGAAATCGTCAAGGCACTTGGCAGATGGTACAATGTGAATGTCGTTTTCGACAACGAGTCGGCGAAGACGATAAAGGTCCGCTATTTCTGCCAGCGCAGCGAGTCATTGGAGCGTGCCGTGGAATTGCTCAACAGCTACAGCCGCTTCAAGGCCAGCATCGAAGGCGAGACCTTGCACATCAGGTAAAGCCAAGCACCTTTATGCCCCTTTTGGGCATAGAGGGGTGACATTATTTTTCATTTTTTCTCTCAAAGGGGGTGTCCTTTTTCTTTCCTTTACGACTAATAAGTAATTTTAATCCATAATCAGCGTAAAATGAAGAAAACATTGAGAGATTGCTTGCTGATGAGTTCGCTCCTGTTGTCGCCTGGCATGACGCTGCCCATCGCCGCCCAGGAACAAGCACAGGAAATCGTCATCAACGTGAAGAACGAGAGTCTTGCCAAAGCTTTCAAGCGATTGGAAAAGACTACCAAGTACAAGGTGCTCTATGCCAGCCAGGACGTGGAGGGCCTGACTGTGAGCAAAAACATCAAGGCTTCCAACATACGTGAGGCGATGACGCAGCTCCTTGCCGGGAAAGGCCTGACCTTTAAGATCGACCATCAGTTCATCACCGTGACCAAAGGGACACTGAATGTATCAAAAGGAGCCGGCGAGTTTTACGACATCAGAGGAAAGGTAGTCGATGAGAACGGTGTCGAACTGCCAGGTGTATCGGTCATTCTTCAAGGCACGAAGACGGGTACCAGCACTGGCGTGAACGGAGAATTTTCTCTGAAAGCTCGCAAAGGCGATGTGCTCAAGTTCTCATTCATTGGCTACAAAAGCGAATATGCCGACATCAAGAATCCTCAGAAAATGATGAAGATCGACTTGCGCCCCGACTCGAAGACGCTCGACGAGGTGCAGGTCGTGGCCTTCGGTACGCAGAAGAAGGAGAGCGTGGTGTCTTCCATCACCACCGTTCGCCCTGGCGACCTGAAGGTGTCCAGCTCCGACCTCACCACCTCTTTCGCCGGTCGCATCCCGGGCATGGTGGCTTGGCAGACGGGCGGACTTCCCGGCGGCTTGACCGAGAACGAGATGAATACCAAGTTCTACATCCGCGGTATCACTTCGTTCAACAGCAGCGCCAATACCGATCCTTTGATTTTGTTGGATGGCGTGGAGTCTTCGAAACTCGACCTCTCCCGTCTCCAGGTGGAGGATATCGAGAGCTTCAGTGTGCTGAAGGATGCCTCCGCCACCGCCATGTATGGTGCCCGTGGAGCCAACGGCGTCATCATGGTCACCACCAAGAAGGGTGAGGAGGGTAGCGTTTATGCCAATGTGCGCTACGAGAGCATCATCACCCAGCCCACCCAGCAGATTGACGTGGTGGATCCTATCACCTATATGAAGATGTACAACCAGGCCTTGTTGGGGCGCAACTCCAACGCCACGCCGGCCTACAGCGTGGAGCGCATCAACCGCACCGCCTCTGGCAAATACCCGGAGTGGGTGTACCCGCATACCGACTGGTACAAGCAGCTGTTCA
>CAVGLH010000240.1:0-3278 GCA_963630065.1 Bacteroides fragilis
ACTTTTCAAATTCTTCCTGTTCTTCTTTGCTGACTGGGATAAGACCTTCTGGATGCTCCTTACTCAACTTCGCATAAAGCTTGGCATCCTCAGAATCTTCTGCCAACTCATTCGGTGATGTACTCATAACGCTGTCTGTTTATATGGTTTAACTTTGGCGCAAAGATACATAATATATTCCATATATACGATATAACGGCATGTATTATTAACAATAATTTATCAATTTCTTTTGAAATGGAAACTGTAAAGGTATTGAATATTGATATTCAAAACACGACCCGTCGGGAGCTCTTGGAGAACCTGACGGAGGGGGTGCTCGTGACCCCTAACCTCGACCATCTGATCAAACTGCAGAAGGACAGGGAGTTTTATGAAGTCTATCAAAAGGCGGAATGGGTGGTGTGCGATTCGAAGATACTCTATCTGTTCGGCAAACTGCTGAAGACTCCCATCAAGGAGGCGATACCGGGTTCGAGCTTCTTCACCTCTTACTATATGTACCACAAGGATGATGCCGACTGCAGGTTATTCCTGCTCGGTGCCAAGGAGGGCATTGCCCAAAAGGCGATGGAACGCATCAACGGAAAGGTGGGCAGACGGATGGTGGTAGGTGCTCATTCCCCTTCGTTCGGCTTCGAGAAGAACGAGGAGGAATGCGAGGAACTGTGCCGTATCGTGAACGAGAGCGGTGCCAACGTGCTGCTCGTGGGCGTGGGTGCGCCCAAACAGGAGAAATGGATTATGAAGTATAAGGACAAAATGGGGGGGTAAAACTCTTCATGGCACTCGGAGCCACCATCGACTTCGAGGCAGGAACGCTGAAGCGGGCTCCACAGTTCTGGCGGAAAGCCGGAATGGAGTGGTTCTATCGCTTCCTCAAGGAGCCTAAGCGGCTCTTCAGACGCTATTTCGTCGACGACATCCACTTCTTCAGATACTTCGCCCTGCAACTGCTGGGCTGCTACCGCAACCCCTTCGACAAGGGATAGGGGGACGGCACAGTGAGGGTTTCATCTGGAAGATATGAGGGGTGTTCGCCGACAAGGATTGGAATATAAAACACAATAAAAATATCTGAAAGATGAAACAGAAACTGACCGTGAGAAGTAAGGCTCCGCTGCGCCTCGGACTGGCGGGCGGAGGCTCCGACGTGTCGCCCTACAGCGACATGTACGGGGGACTGATATTGAACGCAACCATCAACCTCTATGCCTATACGACCATCGAGGAGACGGACGACGGACTCATCACCATAGATGCTTTCGATGCCCAGTGCCACAAGAGCTATCCCGTGGCGGAAAGGCTGGAGATAGACGGCGAGGCGAGTCTGGTGAAGGGCGTGTACAACCGTGTGGTGAAGGACTTCGGCGTGGTTGCCAGGCCGTTCAGGATTACCACCTACAACGATGCACCTGCAGGTTCGGGCTTGGGTACGTCATCGACGATGGTGGTGAGCATCCTGAAGGCATTCGTGGAATGGCTCGGATTGCCGCTCGGCGACTACGAGATTTCACGCCTTGCCTACGAGATAGAGCGCAAGGACTTGGGACTCTCCGGGGGCAAGCAAGACCAGTATGCCGCCGCCTTCGGCGGGTTCAACTACATGGAGTTCCTGCAGAACGACATCGTGATTGTGAACCCTTTGAAGATAAAGCGATGGATTGTGGACGAACTGGAGGCGAGCATGCTGCTCTACTTCACAGGGAAGAGCCGCAGCAGTGCCGCCATCATCGAGGAACAGAAGGCGAACACCTCGAAGGGCGAGAACGATGCCGTGGAGGCGATGCACAAGATCAAGCAGAGTGCCAAGGACATGAAACTCGCCATTCTGAAGGGCGACATCAACGGTTTTGCCGACATCCTGCGCGAGGGTTGGGAGAACAAGAAGAAGATGGCAAACAACATCACCAACCCGATGATTCAGGAGGCGATGGATGTGGCGATGGCTGCAGGTGCAAAGGCCGGGAAGGTGAGCGGTGCCGGTGGCGGAGGGTTTATCATGTTTGTGGTGGAACCTACCCGAAAGAAGGAGGTGGAAGTGGCATTGAAGAAACTGAGCGGTTTCGTGATGCCGTTCCAATTCTCGGACGGAGGAGCGCACGGCTGGAAGATATATCCGACGGATAGAGTTGAGAGTTTAGAATTTAGAGGTTAGGACTATGGATAAGCACATCGAAACATTGGTGCAGCGTTATCCACAGTTGGACAGCTGCAAGGAGGATATATTGAAGGCTTACCAGATATTGGAGGAGACATACGCCGCCGGGCGCAAGTTGCTCGTGGCTGGCAACGGAGGTTCCGCCTCCGACTCGGAGCATATTGTGGGTGAGCTGATGAAGGAATTCCGTTTGAAGCGCAAAATTTATGCGGCGCAGATAGACCGCCTGATGAAGATAGATGCGGAGATGGGTACGGTGCTCGCCGACCACCTGCAGGGCACGCTCCCTGCAATCTCTTTGGTGGGAGAACCTTCATTAACCACAGCTTTCATGAATGATGCCGTGCCTGTGCTGATATTCGCCCAGCAGGTGAATGGACTGGGCAAGGCAGGCGATGTCTTCCTCGGTATATCTACATCCGGTAACAGCAAGAACGTGCTCTATGCTGCAGTGGCGGCGAAGTCGAAGGGGCTGAAGGTTATCGGACTGACGGGACAGGACGAAAACCAGCTGGAAAAGTATGCGGATGTCTGCATCCATGTGCCGGAGACGGAGACGTATAGGATTCAGGAATTGCATCTGCCAGTGTACCACTGTCTGTGTCTAATGTTAGAAGAAAAATTCTTCGGGAATTGAAAAAGTCAACACTTAGTGATGGTAAAAAATAACTTGGTACAGCGAGGGCGCGAATCATCCTTGTTTGAGTGGTACAGCGAGGGCGCGAATCATCCTTGTTTAAGTGGTACAGCGAGGGCGCTGTACCTCCTACAGTTACCCCTCTTTGCCAGAAACGGCAATCATAGGAGGTACGGCGCCCTCGCCGTACCACTCAGGCAAGGAATTGTATCTTCGCCCATAAGAAATGTACCAACTTATTTTTATTATTACTCAACATTCAACACTTAAAATTGTTACAGATGAAAGTAGTACTTATGGCTGGCGGTAGGGGAACCCGTATCGCCGAGCTTTTTCCCAATATTCCCAAGCCTCTGATACCAGTGGCTGGCATGCCCATCCTTGAGCGGGAAATCAGGTCTCTCTGCGCCCAAGGATTTAACGATATCATCTTGACCGTAGGCTATCTTGCCGACAAGATTATAGCCTATTTTGGAGATG
>CAVGLH010000241.1:0-3278 GCA_963630065.1 Bacteroides fragilis
TCAATCATTTATGTGGTTAATCAATTCATCTATTGGTAGAAAAGTTGTGATGTCCGTAACAGGTCTTGCACTGATTCTATTCTTGACATTCCACTGCTGCATGAATGTTGCAGCCCTCTTCTCTGGAGAGGCTTACAACACGATTTGCGAGTTGTTGGGTGCTAACTGGTACGCCGTAGTTGCAACCTTGGGTCTGGCAGCGTTGGCAGTGATTCACATCGTTTACGCTTTCATCCTCACGGCACAGAACCGTCGTGCCCGCGGTAACCAGCGTTACGAGGTAACCGCCAAGCCTGAGAAGGTGGAGTGGGCCAGCCAGAACATGTTGGTACTGGGTATCGTCGTAGTTCTCGGTCTGTTACTCCACTTGTTCAACTTCTGGTTCAACATGATGTTTGCCGAGCTGACAGGCATGACAGTGGCTCACAACCCCGCAGATGGTTTCGCCTTCATCCAGGACACATTCGCCAACCCCGTATTCGTAGTGCTCTACATCATCTGGTTGGTGGCTCTCTGGTTCCACCTCACCCACGGTTTCTGGAGTGCCCTTCAGACCCTCGGCTGGAACGGTAAGGTTTGGTTCTGCCGCTGGAAGGTGATCGGCATGGTTTACACCACTGTCCTGATTGCTCTCTTCATCATCACCGTTTTGGCATTCGCCATCGGTTGCGCTCCATCATTGTGCTGCGCTTAATTCATGTAATCATTTAAGTATTAAAAAAGATTATGGCTAAGACATTAAATTCCAGAATACCTGAAGGACCAGTTGCTGAGAAGTGGACCAACTACAAGGCTCACCAGCGTTTGGTTAACCCCAAGAACAAGTTAAAGCTCGACGTCATCGTCGTAGGTACAGGTTTGGCAGGTGCTTCTGCCGCTGCCTCTCTCGGCGAGATGGGCTTCAATATCCTCAACTTCTGCATCCAGGACTCTCCACGCCGTGCTCACTCTATTGCTGCGCAGGGTGGTATCAATGCAGCTAAGAATTATCAGAACGACGGCGACTCCGTTTACCGTCTTTTCTACGATACAGTGAAGGGTGGTGACTACCGTGCCCGCGAGGCCAACGTTTACCGTTTGGCTGAGGTGAGCAACGACATCATCGACCAGTGCGTGGCACAGGGCGTTCCTTTCGCCCGTGAGTACGGCGGTATGTTGGCCAACCGTTCTTTCGGTGGTGCCCAGGTTTCCCGTACATTCTATGCCAAGGGTCAGACTGGTCAGCAGTTGCTCCTCGGTGCTTACTCTTCATTGAGCCGCCAGGTAGAGGCTGGCAAGGTGAAGCTCTATACTCGCTATGAGATGGAGGACGTGGTAATCGTTGACGGCCACGCTCGCGGTATCATCGCCAAGAACTTGATCACAGGCGAATTGGAGCGTTTCTCTGCCAACGCCGTAGTTATCGCTACCGGCGGTTATGGCAACGCTTACTTCCTCTCCACCAACGCTATGGGCTGTAACTGTACTGCAGCTATCCAGTGCTACCGCAAGGGTGCTGACTTCGCCAACCCATCTTACGTTCAGATTCACCCAACCTGTATCCCTGTACACGGCACCAACCAGAGTAAGTTGACCTTGATGTCAGAGTCTCTGCGTAACGATGGCCGTATCTGGGTTCCCAAGAAGCTGGAGGACGCCAAGGCATTGCAGGCTGGCACCAAGAAGGGTTCTGACATTCCTGAGGAAGACCGCGACTACTACTTGGAGCGCCGTTACCCGGCATTCGGCAACTTGGTTCCCCGTGACGTGGCTTCACGTGCAGCCAAGGAGCGTTGCGACAAGGGCTATGGTGTGAACAACACAGGTCTTGCAGTTTATCTCGACTTCTCCGAGTCTATCAACCGTCTCGGCATCGACGTGATTCTGCAGCGTTACGGCAACCTCTTCGATATGTATGAGGAGATTACCGACGTGAACCCAGGCGAGCTTGCCAACGAGATCAACGGCGAGAAGTACTACAACCCAATGATGATCTTCCCTGCCATCCACTACACCATGGGCGGTATCTGGGTAGACTACGAGTTGATGACCACCATCCCCGGCCTCTTCGCCATCGGTGAGTGCAACTTCTCCGACCACGGTGCCAACCGTCTTGGTGCATCAGCCTTGATGCAGGGTTTGGCCGACGGTTACTTCGTATTGCCATACACCATCCAGAACTATCTGGCCGACCAGGCTCTCTGGCCACGCCTTTCCACCGACCTCCCAGAGTTCGCAGAGGCAGAGGCTGGCGTACAGAAGGAAATCGACCGCTTGATGGGCATCCAGGGCAAGCGCTCTGTAGATTCCATCCACAAGGAGTTGGGTCACATCCTCTGGGAGCATGTAGGTATGGGCCGTACCAAGGAAGGTCTTGAGGCTGGCTTGAAGAAGATGAAGGCTCTCCGCGACGAGTTCAACAAGAACCTCTTCATTCCAGGCAAGAAGGAAGGCTTGAACGTGGAGCTTGACAAGGCCATCCACTTGCGCGACTTCATCCTGATGGGCGAGCTGATCGCCTACGACGCATTGCACCGCAACGAGAGCTGTGGCGGTCACTTCCGCGAGGAGTACCAGACAGAAGAGGGCGAGGCAAAGCGCGACGACGAGAACTTCTTCTACGTAGGCTGCTGGGAGTACCAGGGTGACGACACCAAGGCACCAGAGCTCATCAAGGAGCCTCTCGAGTACGAGGCAATTAAGGTACAGACAAGAAATTACAAGAACTAAAAAGCGAACAAGACAATGGCAAGAAATATAAGTTTCACAGTTAAGTATTGGAAGCAGGACGGCCCTACCGCTCAGGGTCACTTCGATACACACGAGATGAAGAACATCCCAGACGACACCTCATTCCTTGAGATGCTCGACATCTTGAACGAGGAGCTCATCGAGGCCGGTCAGGAGCCTTTCGTCTTCGACCACGACTGCCGCGAGGGTATCTGCGGTATGTGCTCTCTCTATATCAATGGTACTCCACACGGCAAGACAGAGCGTGGCGCAACAACCTGCCAGCTCTACATGCGTCGTTTCAACGATGGCGACGTAATCACCGTGGAGCCTTGGCGCTCGGCTGGTTTCCCCATCATCAAGGACTGTATGGTAGACCGCTCGGCATTCGACAAGATCATCCAGGCAGGTGGTTACACTAGCATCCGTACCGGTCAGGCTCAGGATGCCAATGCCATCCTGATTCCTAAGGAGAATGCCGACGAGGCTATGGACTGCGCTACATGTATCGGTTGCGGTGCTTGTGTAGCTGCTTGTAAGAATGGCTCTGCCATGCTCTTCGTCAGCTC
>CAVGLH010000242.1:0-3274 GCA_963630065.1 Bacteroides fragilis
GTGTTGAAGAGCACATTGATGTTCTCCTCTTGATTCTTGCAGGCTTCCTTGAAGAGTGCCACGGGGTCTTCCGTGTCGCCCTTTAGTGGGGCTTCGTTCAAGAGGATGTTCACGTTGTTGAGGAGCATACCGTGCAGCGTGGGCATGTGGAGCTGGTGCTGCCCGGTCTCCTTGCTGCCGCATTTCAGTCCGGCGGCGTATGCCTTCACGATGATGCGGGTGAGCAGATGGATGGCCATAGGCTCGTCGGCAAGACTGATGAGTATGCCGTGGGTGTAGTCTCTGACGTGTTCCTCTATCGTGGTGAACTTGCCTTGCAGCAGCCAGGTGAAGTTGCGCTTGTATTCCGTTTCCATCGCCTTGTAGAGCTGCGGACTCTTGCAGGCTATGCGTAGGTAGTCGAGCATCGAAGGCTCGAAGGTGGGGTCTGCCTGCTTCATGCCCTCGAAGTTCTTCTTCATCCGCTCGTTGGCATCCTCTGCCGACTTGTAGTTGAGGCGCACGAGGGTGGAGAACATGATGTCGAAGAAGTATTGGTTCACGTCGCCGTAGTGCTCCAGCATCATCTGCTTCACTTCCTTCGGGTCGTTCTTCCTCTGGAAGTCGTCGCCGCCTATTGCGGCATCCATGATGCCTCGGGCATAAGCCTCGAAGAAGCCTCTCACAAAACTGGCCACGGCCTGGTAACTATTGATTCTTTTGCTCATAATACTTATTCAAATATCTTAAACTCATATCCTTGCTCCTTCAGCCATTCGATGGCTTGCGGAAGAGCAGTCTTCAGCTTGTCGATGCTCTTCAGCGAATCGTGGAAGGTGATGATGCTGCCGTTGCGGGCATATCGCTTCACGTTCTTCACCACATCCTCGGCGGTAAGCCACTTGGAGTAGTCGCGCGTCACGAGGTCCCACATGATTACCTTGTAGGTACGGTGAAGCCACCAATACTCGCTGGGGCGCATCCAGCCGTGGGGCGGCCTGAAGAGATGGGCATGGATGATGTCGTTGGCCTTGTTGGTGTTCAGCACATAGGCAATCACTCGGTGCTTCAAAGCTCCGATGTGGTTGAATGTATGGTTGCCCACCTGGTGTCCTTCGGCCAGAATCTGGTTGTAGAGATCGTGATGGCGCAATACATTCTCGCCCACCATGAAGAAGGTGGCCTTGATGTTATACTTTCTCAAGGTTTCGAGAATGAAGGGGGTAGACTCTGGGATGGGCCCGTCGTCGAACGTCAGGTACACTGAGTGGTCCGACGGGTCCATTCTCCAAATCGCCTTGGGATAGAGCCATCTCAGCCATTTGGCTGGTTGTTCGATAAACATTTGGGGGTAATGTTTAGTGTTTGATGTTTATTGTTTACTTGATAGGGCCAGCCCTTATGGCCGGTGCCCTATCAAGTAATTCTTATTGCTGTCCGCCAGCATCTGGCAGTCTGCCGCCACGTCCATGATACAAGGTGTAGAGGGCGTTGAGCTTCTTGGTGTACTCTTGCTGCATCTTGTTGTTCACCATGCCTGCCACGTCGCAGATGCTCTGCATGATCATAATTTGACGGATGCAGTCGTTCTGACTCTGCAGGAAGCGGTCGTTGCTGAGCGAGAGATAGTAGTTGAGATACTGGTAGGCGTTCTTCCATACAGCCTCTACATACTGCTTGCCCTTGGCCTTCTGGCCTGTCAGGAGCCAGCCGCGGGCCATGTCGAGACCACCGCTCATGTAGTCGAGGGTCACATTGTAGGCTGGAATCTCGGTGTCTGCCTTCTTCAGAATGTCGATAGCCTTCTGCTTCTTGTCTTCGGCGATGAGCTGGAGGGCAGTCTGGGCGAGCAGGCGGCGGTGTGTGTAGCACATACGCATCGTGGTCTCGTCGATGTAGAGGCCCTTCTGCTTCAGATTGCCGAACTTGAATCGCTTCATGATGTTATGGTAGGCTTTCTCCGTATCAAATCTCTTGGCACCAGGCACATTGGTGGTGAAAGGTGTGATGCGGTTTACGAGACCTTCCTGCACGAAGTTGTCGCCCAGGTTCATATAGTTGTCCTCGCCCACGGTGAGGGCTACGTAGAGCGGACGGGTCCAGTTGCACTGAGCCAGCATCTCCAGCATCATCAAGTCGCCCTTGTAGAGGGCGTTCTTGCCGGCGAGGGAGATAACCATTTTGTCGGGTATGCTGTCGGCTGCCATCATCATGCCGCTCTTCTTCACAGCCTCCTTGTCGATGGTGACGTAGAGGGTGTCGGTCGGGATGAAGTGCATATCCGAGTTCTTGCTGCGTACCCAGTATTTCAAGACGTTCTTCAGCTCGAATGGCTCGTCGCCAAACTGTTTCTTGGCGTTTTCAGGGTCTTGCTTGTAGAAGTCGAGCACCTGCTTCTTGGCCTCTGGCTCCACCTGTACATACTCGTTGGTACCCGAACAGAAGTCGAGTCTTGGCCATGTGATAGGCACGGATGGCGAGTTGTAGGCCGGACGCATCATCTGGTCGATGTACCAGTCGGTCTGCAGATAGCTCAGGTTGCAGACACGGGCGTCGGTTCCTACGCCCTCCACCTCCTGGTTGTACCAGAGTGGGAAGGTATCGTTGTCGCCGTTGGTGAAGATTATAGGGTTGCCCTTCTCCTGGAGCGACATCAGATAGTTCTGGCCGAAGTCGCGGCAGGTGTAACGGTCGGAGCGGTCGTGGTCGTCCCAGGTCTGCGATACCATCTGGATAGGCACGAGGAGTGCGATGACTGCCACGATGGCTGATATGGCTACGCCACTGAGCTTAGCCTTCTTCTTCAAGAGGTCGAGGATGGCGAGCACGCCGAGACCGCACCAGATGGCGTAGGCATAGAACGAACCGGCGTAGGCATAGTCACGCTCACGCGGCTGCATCGGTGTCTGGTTCAGATAGATGACGATGGCGAGACCTGTCATGAAGAACAGGAAGAACACCACCCAGAACTGCTGGATGCCAATGGGGAGAATCTCCTCCACTTCCTTGCCGTTCTTCATCACCTTGCGCTTGCGGGTATACCAAGCCTGCCAGAAGAGGCCGATGAGGCCGAGAACGAGAGGCATGCAGTAGAACACGTTGTGTCCCTTGTTCTCCTTCAGGTCGTCCGGCAACTTGCTCTGGTCGCCCAACATGGCATCGTCGATGAACGAGATACCGGTAATCCAGTTGCCGTGCTCGGGTTCGCCGTTGCCCTGGATGTCGTTCTGGCGTCCGGCGAAGTTCCACATGAAGTAGCGCCAGTACATGAAGTTGCACTGGTAGGAGAGGAAGA
>CAVGLH010000243.1:0-3240 GCA_963630065.1 Bacteroides fragilis
AAAAAAACAACTTGGTACAGCGAGGGCGCTGTTACTTTGGATTGGTACAGCGAGGGTGCTGTTACTTTGGATTGGTACAGCGAGGGCGCTGTACCTCCTACAGTTACCCATACTTGCCCGAAAAGGCAATCATAGGAGGTACGGCGCCCCCGCCGTACCATTCAAGCAAAGATGAGAAATGTACCAACTTATTTTCTTATCATTACTTAGCCTTTCATATACCTCCCAAAACATTAATTAATCTTAAAATCCAAAGATTTTTCTGACATTTGTGATTTATTTGATAATAAAGCTATAAATTTGCAACGCCGTAAGATGAAAAGCGCCTTCTCGAAACGTAGATGGCGGCTCGGATCGAACCTGAAAGCTCAAATGTGAAAAGGACAAAGCATTGTGAACGGTATAAGTAGAACAGATGTCAAAAAGCAACTAAAAAATAGATGTCAGAAACTAAGTAGATGTCAGAAACTAAGTAGATGTCATAAAAATAAAAACAGATAGAGATATGAAAGTAATCAATTCTAAGCTCGCTGCCATCGGTTTGGCAGCATTCGTATTTGTATCTTGTAGCGACAGCACTAGCGACAACGGAGGCAATTCTAACCCCATCACTCCAGGTGTGCTGGATGCCACCACCATCGAACTCACCAAGTCCGATGCGGCTTCCTTGCTCTCACGAGTAACCAACTACAAGAATTCCACAGCCAATGCCCGCAAGTTCTTCGGCACAAGAGCAGGCAGCACAACTTTTCCAAGTTCTAAGGACTTTAATCTTCCTGTAGAGAATGCCGCCAACGCCATCAATGGCGCAGGAGACTTGACAGCAGGTAAGACTTACAGCATTTCGGGATCTAACAAGTCTATCGACATGACTGGCAAGAACTTGAATGGTGCCACTATTTTCGTACACTCAGGTACCACCCTCACTATCGATGCGAACGCAAACGCAACGATTATCCTCGGTTATGCATTAACAGGATCACGCGGTACAACCATAAACCATCAAGGCGGTACGCTCGTATTGGGCGGCAACAAGATTCCTGCTACCTGTAAGGTGATAACCTACTATGGCGAAATCAAGGCAGAAGGCGACATCACTATTGCCGGCGAACTCTACGCCAACTACCGTGGTGAGACAGGTACAAAAGCCCAGGAATTACAGACTGGTATCGGTGCAGTAGAAAAGAATACAGTTGATCCTACCCAGAACATCACTTTCGCCGCTGGCTCGAAGGCATATATCAATGGCTCTATCCGTGCCAAGAAGCTCACCGTCGCATCTGGTGCTATTGTAACAACAGACGCCAATGTGCTCAACTCTACAGAGGTTGACGTGGCTGGTGCCATCAAGGTAGCAGGCTTCTTGAAGGCCGCAACACTCAACGTGACGGGTGAAATCGACGCTACTGAAACTTCTTCGGCCATCAAGGTGACCAAGGAGATGAACATGGAGAATGGTGGCACGGTAAATGCCAACTATATCAACGTGACCGACAACACATATTCGGATAAGGGTGAAACGCTCGTAAGCACTGGCAACGCCACTCTCAACTTGAAGAAGGGCAGCCACATCTACCTCGCTCCCAAGAGCGTGCTCTTCATCAACAACTTGGTGACAGACAATGAGTCTGAAGGCCAGGTGATATTGAATGCAGAGGGCTTGGCTGTTGTAAAGGCCGACAAGTTCACCTACAACAGTACAGACAGCAAGATTCAGGCTTTCTCTACACCTGTAGAAAATGCAACTCTTTTGTTCCAGTTCAATCAGTCTTGGCATGGCACTGACGAGCAGATTCCATCACAGGCCGACCTCGACCTCGGTTGCTCTTACTACGACTACGACCAGGCTACCAACGGAAGCGCTGTCGGACTGAAGGAAGAAGCCAACAAGCAGTATGGCTACGAGTTGAAGGCAGATGCAGCTAGCATTACCAAGCAGACTAAGCTCGACTTGGTGGCAGCAGTTGACGCTGCAAACCGCAACGGCATGTCTGCTACTTGCATCCAGCCTGTAGGCAGCTACATCTATACATCTTATCATACATACGGCAACGGCAAGACCACCATGGGCGGCGGACTTGAGGTATCTCATATCGATGGCAACCAGGTGAAGCTGGATGCATCTCTGATAAAGGATGGCGAGCTCGACATCAACCACTTGCTCTACGACAACGGCAAGATTTATGTTGCCGGTTCAAGCAAGAAAGAGGGTGCTTTGTTCGGCTATGTAGACGCAAACGAAGCAACTCTTGGCTCAACGCTCACCACCTATCCTCTCAACGTACAGGTGAAAAACGGGTACGATGCCAACGTGGTAGTGAAGTATCAGAACAACTATGTAATGTCTTCTACAAGAGGTTACGAAATCTTCGAGCCTTCTACATTCAACCACTCTTTGGTAGCTACCAACAAGGAGGCTAAGGGCTTGGCTGTAAGCGACAATAAGCTCTATAGCTTGATTGCCAACAATGGTACGACAGTAACCGCTGGTGAGCTTCGCTCATTCGACAACGATGCCGAATTGTCCAATGCCACCAAGCTTGCTGATACACCAAACATCTCTCCTGTTGACGGTAAGAACACAGTGGCCGTAGATGGCAACGACGTTTATGTTTGCTGCGGTGAGAACGGTCTCGTTCGTTACACCAATGGTACAAAGAATGGCGAGTTCGCTTGTCCTACAATCCAAAATGAGGATAGCGAGAAGCACGGCAATGCCCTGGGCTATTGCAATGGCGTAGCTGTAGACAGCAAGTATGTTTACGTAGCATGTGGCGGCTATGGCTTGGTAGTGCTCGACAAGAGCACACTCAAAGAGGTTTGCCACCGCAAGGCATACAACTCTGGCTACAACGCTGATGGTACATACGCCGACGGTGCTACCAAGGCAAACTCTGCCAACTACGTAGCCGTAAGCGGCGACTACATCTATGTGGCCTATGGCAAGAGCCGTGTCCAGGTGTTTAAGGTAACCAATACAGGTAAATAATCTAGAAAAAAAAGAACAAATACTCTCTGTCCTCCCCCACCAATCCTTGGGGGAGGACAAACCTTAATAGAAAAGCTATTTTTAAAGGCTAATATATTTGGGTATAAGCAAAATATTTATTTTTTAACTTATGTGACGATAAAAAAATAACTTGGTTATATACATCTCGCTTGAGTGGTACAGCGAGGGCGCTGTATACATCTCGCTTGAATGGTACAGCGAGGGCGCTGTACCTCCTACAGTTACCAACA
>CAVGLH010000244.1:0-3236 GCA_963630065.1 Bacteroides fragilis
CCCCTAACCAGCAATAATGGATAGTGTGTGGAATGTTCATAATTTGTTGTTATTTGTAAATGTTATTAAAATCTTTCCATGTCCTACAGATAAATCAAGATTAAAAATGACGCTACCCAGCCAGCGATGCACAACTGCACAAAGTGGTCTTTCATCAACACCTTCGTGGGACTTCCACTCTTCACATCCACAATGGTTATCTGCAAGTATCGAAGGATTCCTGCAAGTACAAACACCATGGTGAGATAGATGTAGTGCGAGCCGAATTGCCGCATCACATCATCCGACACAGTATACATCACATACGCCACCAAGGTGACGGCAGAGACGATGGTCAGCGCCTGGTTCATGAAGTCGAGATTGTAGCGGTTCACGTTCTTTCGTGGCAACACCCCCGTCTCTTGGTAGAGCACCACATCATCCCTACGCTTGGCAAAAGCCAGAAAGAGGGCAAGGAGGAAGGTCATCAGCACTATCCAGTGCGACAGCATGATACCGTTGACCACACCGCCCAATATCACACGCAGCACAAAACCGATGGCGATGATGAAGACATCCACCAAGGCTATCTGCTTCAACTTGACACAATAGGCGATGTTCATGAGGTAATAGAAACATATCACACCTATCACCTCCCAGTGTGTAGTGTGTAGTGTCCAATGCACAATAGGCAAGTACCAACGACAGGAGCAGCATCAATGCCATCAGGCCGTATGCCTGCGCAATGCTGACAGCACCCGACGCTATCGGCCGCTTGCACTTCTTGGGATGCCGCCTGTCTGCCTCCACGTCATAGATGTCGTTGAAGCAATAGATGCTGCTCGCCGCAAAGCTGTAGCAGAAGAAAGCCACTACAGCATTGAGGAGCATCGGCATGTTGGCGAGGTCGCCATGGAAGAACAGGGGCAGGAAGATAAAGAAGTTCTTCACCCACTGCTGCGGTCGGAGAAGGAGCATCAAATTTTTCATTTGAGCACTCCTTTCTTCAGCAACAGGTCTTGCACAAAGGTGGTAGGTACGTCACGATTCAGTGCCTTGTAGTCGAGGAAAACTCTTACCCTAAAGAGCACCAATGGCATCTGCTCCATGGATGCCGTGGGCCTGACAGTGCCCAACTTGCGCTTCTCCTCATCTATCTGGCGTACGAATCCGTAGAGGTTGGAACTATAGCATGGCTTGTCGCTTGCATTGATACATTTGATATAGTAGTCTTCTATTTGGTTGGATGCTATCGTGGTGCCTAAGCTGGCTGCCATCGCCACCAGACTGTTCACCAGCAGCAAGGCATACGCAGCCCTGCGCAACCATCCTGTCTTTCTGCCGAGAGGTTCCCGCTCTGTAGCCAACAGCAGGAAGAGAGGAATCAGATAGATGTAGCTGACATACCGGTAGAAGCATCCGCCGGGTACGAGAAACTGGGTGACTATGAACGCCAGGGAGAGTCCCAACGCCCACTTTCCTCCTCTCGTCCTGTAACATTTGGTTATACAGAACACCAGGATGGAGAGCAGCAGAACATCTATCCAGAATAGTCCGGTGCCGCCAAGCAAGGGGTCGGTGGTTCCGCAAGCCGTCATATTTTTCAGCGGATACCCACCGTATGGGAAGAAATATGCTTTGCACTGCGCTCGCGACGTGGGTCTTGAGAAGTCGCATACCAGAATCTTTTCAAGATTGTTGTATCCTTTGAAGAGTTCTGGCTCGACATGGGTCATAATGTCAACTTGTTTTGCCCCCCCATAAGCGGATAAACAGGTGTCTGGTGGTCTATCGTATTGGTAATGTATGGGTTGAAGGAAAAGGTGAGTACTGTCACCAGCGCGCCTGCTACACCGTAGCCTATTATCCTACCTACCATGTCACGCTTGCCCATTCGCCAGAACCAAACCATCATGCCCATATATACCATGCCAAACCACATCAGTATGTTGAATTTCACAGCTGCAGCCATGGCCAAAAGGCAGACAAACATCGTCAGGAACTTCGCCTTCTCCTCTCGATATAACACAGCAGAACACAGGGAAGTCATGATGATGGCATACAGGTTGAAGTCGATGTAGAAGCTGAACAGCTGATTCCAGATGACGGGAGGAAAAGCCGCTACATACCCAAGCAGCCATAGCTTGCGGCGACTCCAATCGGGGAAGAGCTTTCTCAATGCCATCACTGCGAAGAGTAAGGAAGACAGAGGGAGAAAGAAGTTGCCCAACTTTCCTACCTCGATGTTTCCCGTGAGTGCCACGATGGTGGCACATATCGTCTCCTGCCCTTTGGCATAATGGTCTACCCACATATTTGCAGAGCTGTCTGTAAGCGTCACGGAGTGATGCTGCCAGATGGGGTTCCATCCATGCGAAAGCAGATAGATGCCAGGCTGGTGATACCAGTTGCTGTCAAAGGCAGGGTCGTGGATAAGGGCGCAAAGCGCCCCTCCAACTACCAGTCCTATTAGTATCAAGCACATAGAATGCACCTGCACCTCTTTACGCTTGGTCACCAAATGCGCCAGCAGCAAGGCTAGTATCAGTCCCAAAGGAAATGTCACCATGCTGATAGACATCCCCACACTCCAAGTCAGTCCGCTCACGAGAAGGAGCGATACTGGAAGGAGCAACAAGGCAAAAGCCAAGTAATCAATCTTTATTTTCATCATTTTTGTCCTTTAAATTTCTCTTCAAACAGTTTTCTCAGTGTCGCCTCATATCCTCCGGGCATCGGCGAAGCATCGGCAGGATAGACATCCTTGAAATCCTGCTCCAAGCGGTCCAGAAACTGAGCCACCAGGAGCAGCTTCTCCCAGGGACTCTTCTTGTGGCCGAGCAAATAGCGGAGCAGCGTATAGAGCTGGCATACACTGAGGTTTTGTCCGTCTTAGACTTTCTTTTGGGCGTCTCGGCCGAAATGTGCCTGACGCAAACTTCTTGTGGTGTGGCATCTGCTGCCATTGATCAACTCTTTGGCAAAAGCCAAAACAGATGGAGTCTTCATGAATCTTTTCATGTTTCGTTTTTGAAATTAAAATTATATTAATATACAACCCCGAAAGGTTAAAATGTCTACATTTTGCGCCCCACTACGTCGGGCGCACTCTCCATTGCATTTCCCCATAAAAATTGTATCTTCGCCACGGATTAAACTTAGCAAAGGCGCAAGCCCCAACTTAACAATTAACACTTAACATTTAACATTAACCGAAATATCCGAAATGAACGTAAGTATTTTCAAAGACATGACCA
>CAVGLH010000245.1:0-3236 GCA_963630065.1 Bacteroides fragilis
GTTGCCGGCGAGGAAGTCGAGCTGCCAGATGTTCTGGATGGTGAAGCTGTAGATGATCACGTCGCGCTGGCTGCCCTGGTACCGCTCCACGGTGTCGATGCTTATCTTCTCCAGCTCGGGGATGCCCAGCTTCTCTATCTCTTTCCTTATCATGGCTATCTGGTTGCGGTAGGGCACGATGACTCCCACCGTCTTCTGGGCTTCGAAGCGGCCGGCGTAGTAGCGGTGGATGCGGCGCAGCATCTCCGCCACGATGCTTGCCTCGTCGGCATTGATCTTGTCGGAGATGTTGGGCTCTTTGCAGAACTTGGACGGCAGGAATATCATGCGGTGTTCCTTCAACAGACAGTCGAGCGCATCCTCGGATGGCAGGTCGTAGCTGAGTTCTGTCTCCAGCTGGTGCGGGCAGGGCACGGGCTCCAGCTTCTCTCTCTGGTAGAACATCCTGTTGGGAAATTCCGCTATCTCGGGGTGCATTCTGCCCTGGCGGCGAAGGATGCCGATGAAATCGGTCCTTTTCTCGTGGTCTTCCCAGTGGATGAGTCGCTCGAAGAGGGAGTTGCGGCAGTTGGTGAGGCAGATGTCTTGCAGGATGCTCATGTCGATGGCGGCGTTCTCCTGGCGGTCGTTGATGGTGGGGATGGCGGAGTCGCGCTCGCTCTGCTGCACCACGGCGGGCAACTGCTTGTAGTCGCCGATGAGGATGAACTTGTCTACGGCCGACAAGAGACCGATGAGATTGGGCTCCAGTATCTGGCTCGACTCGTCGATGATGGCGAGCTTGAAGTGCTTCAGCGTGAAGATGAAGGGCTTGGAGGTCATCATCGACGTGGTGCCCACGATGACGCGCGTACCTATAATATATTGCTTGATGGCTTCGAGCTTGGGGCACTGGGCTATCGCCTTCTCTATCAGATAGGGGCGGAACCGTTCGTCGCAGGAGTATTCGCTGCCCAGACGCAGGAAGGGGATGCCCGAATCCGCCAGCATCTCGCAGATTTCGTCCACGGCGCGGTTGGTGTAGCTCATCAGCAGGATGGAGGAGGCGGGGCGGCTGTTTCCCGGTTTGGGGAGATTTGTTCCGTCGTTCAGGGCTTCTTCCACCATGAACTTCAGGGCACGGCTCGTCTTGCCTGTTCCCGGAGGACCCACGAGCAGGAAGTAGTCTTGCGCTTGCTTGGCTCGGAGGATGATGTCGTCGAGCACGTCGTCATAGTGCTTGGAGAGAACGAGGGTGGTGTCGCGCCGTGGAGGACGCTGGCCCAACAGCAAGTCCCTTTTCTCCTTCGGGGCACAGATGAACTGGTGCAGGTTTCGGATGCTTCCGCCCGTGGAGGCATCGGTGGTTCCGTGTTCGATGGCATACGGCAGGCTTGTCTCGAAGATGTCGGCGTTCTGCTGTCCGTCGTTGAGATGCACCACGATTTTGTCGCTGTGTATTTCCTGCAGCACACCTTTATATAATATAGCCTTCCTCACGTCGGGCTCTTCCTTCAGCTTGTAGGTGTAGAGATACACCATGTCGCCGATGCGGAAGTTGGGCAGGAAGTCCTTGCCCTGGTCGGGCACGCTGAGGGTGATGGTATCGTAGCCTGTTCCCTCTCCGCTCTGTTCCTTGCTGGTGATGTGGAGGCCGGTATAGATGTTGCCGGCATCCTTCTTCTCGCTGAGCGGCATGGTCCAGAGGTCGGAGCTCGACGTGTTGGTGCCTTCCTGTGCGCCCACTTTCGAAATCATCTGCTCCCGGAGTACGAAGGTCATCATGCGGCAGAAGTAAGCCTGCTCCAGTGGCGAGAGTGCGTGGAGCGGGTCGGTGAGGGCGGAAAGCTGGGGCTTCAGGTACTTGTTGTAGAAGAAGTCTTGCGTTCCTGCCACGTTGAGCACTTCGGGCTTGAACTCGTCGATGGCGTGGTCAAATCCTTTCCTGGCTATCTCGAAGCAGGCTGCCACCAGCTGGTTTCTGTATTCTATGGCTTCCTTGAAGAGCTTCTGGTAGTAGGCCACCACCATCAGTCCGTCTTGCGGCTGGTATTTGGAGTAGAGCAGACGGATGTTCACCCGGTCGTTGCCCAGCTTGAAGTTGTGCTGCAGCACTCCATAGTAGAGCAGGAGCTGCACATAGTGGGGCACGAGCTGGAAACTGTGGTATTCGGGGTGGGCCTGGTGGCTCTCGATGTTCATGTTGCGCCCCGACTTCTGTTCCACGAGCAGCTTGCAGTCGGTGGTCATCAAATCGACACGTCCCTGTATGCCGAGTGCCTCGCAGACGAACGACGGCTCCAGGATGGCCTTCTTTCTGTCGTAG
This sequence comes from Bacteroides fragilis, assembly GCA_963630065.1. Classification (GTDB taxonomy): domain Bacteria; phylum Bacteroidota; class Bacteroidia; order Bacteroidales; family Bacteroidaceae; genus Prevotella; species Prevotella fragilis_A. The sequence continues at coordinate 2,306 of CAVGLH010000245.1, forward strand.
CGGCTTTCGCCCCGGAAGGCGTTCATCTGTGCTTGCGGGGCGGTGCGGGGGAAGAGGATGTCTACCACCTGCTGCAGGTTGTAGGCTTGCAGGCTGGCATCGGCGTAGAATTTCTTGGGGTCGAACCAGGGGCAGGTGCAGAACTCCAGGGCTTTCTCCCTGAAATTGGTCTTGATGGTGTCGTTCACCTGGTAATGGCCTCGGCTGTTGATGATGTCGTCGAGGGCAGCTCCGGCGAAGTTACCGAGCAGGGTGGCCTGGGTGTTGGCGCGCGGCTTCATCTGGTTGAGGAGATAGAGCAGGGGATGGTGGCCGAACTCGGTGAAGCAGGTGGCGATGCTGCTGATGTCGATGAGGTAGTCGGGTTCCACGATGATGAGTCGGGGAGTCACCACGGGCTGGCGCACCTCACAGTCGAGCAGGTTGAGCTGCATGCCTTCCTCCAGCAGTTCGCAGAGGTAGGTATGGTCTATCTTGTTTTCCTCGTCCTTGAGGCGAACGAGGTATTCCTCCTCGTCGGCGTCTTGGTCGATATCCACATGGATGAAGTCGCCGTCCCAGTTCTTGACGATGCAGCGGATGCGGCGGTTGTTGATTTCCAGTCCCTTTTGGTAGGGGCGGTTGACGTGGGGGATGAGGATGCTCAACTCATGCGGAATGCCCGCGCCCAGCACGGCTGATATGAAAACGGCCAGGGCTCGGGCGTCGTACCTGAGGTCTTCGTCAGTCAGCGGCTCCTGCGAGTTGCTGTGGCGGCGCATGGTCTGTATGGCTATCTTGTCGGCCACCTTGATGCCCCGTGCCTTGCAGAGGTAGTCCACTTGCGAGAAGAGGTTGCCGAAGGCTTGCTTCGTGTCTCTCACTCCCTCGTGGCAGCAGAGGATGAGCGTGTCGTGCATCATCTTGTTGCGTGTCTGCGGCTGCAGGTCGG
>CAVGLH010000246.1:0-3217 GCA_963630065.1 Bacteroides fragilis
GATGGCCATGTGCCTTCAGTTCCTGTGCCACGACATTCTCATAGACGGCTCCCAGATTGATGCTCTTCTCGTCTTGCAGTATAGGGCGCAGGTTGTTGCGGTAGAGTTGGGAGGTGAGCATGCCGACATCGTTGAGGTAGAGCTTCAGCAAGTTTTTTTGTACCGATTCCTTCAACGGATACTTGGGGTTGGATATGGCATGGACATCAAGGGTGATGCCCGACGAGATGAGATATTCAAACTCTTCGGTGTACCTGCTGAAACGGTCGCCCTCCTTGTCTCTAATGTCCTTGGCGACGATACGCTTCTTCTTGTTCTCCATCTGCGACGGAATCATGTCGAAGATGCGGCGGATGAGGAGGTTGCGCCCGCAGTCCTGCTCATACTTGGAGGCATCCTCGCCATACATGGATCGGATGGACTCCTGTATTTCCCTCACCTTGACGATGTTGTGCGTGGAAAGATAGGTGTTGACGGCATCGGGCATTCCGCCCACCAACAGGTATCTTCTGAACAAGTCCATGACACGCTGGTGCATTTCCTCGCTCAGACTTTCTTTTGCGATGAACTTCTGCCTCATGACAGCCAATGCCTCCTCCCCAAAATCATTGGCTATAAGAAACTCCTCAAAGTCCAACTGATACATTTCCTTGCGTATGATGCTCCCGATGGGGATGGAAGTGGTGCTGCGCAGCGTGATGCCGAGCAAACTCCCGCTCGCGACAAACCGATAACGCTTGTCCTGACGGAAGAACTTCAGCATGGTGAGGTATTGGGGGTATTGCTGTATCTCGTCGAGGAAGATGAGGGTATTCTGGTAATTGTCAAGCCTCTTTCCTGCCATCATGCTGAGATTGAGGTAGAATTCTTCCGTTGTCTTGATGTTCTTGAACGTCTGTTCTCCCTCGTCATCTTTCACGAAATTGATTTCCACGAAGTTCTTGAACAATCGCTTGCCAATCTCTCTTATGATGTAAGACTTGCCTATCTGGCGGGCTCCTTCCAAGATGAGAATCTTGTCGGAATCCGTCTTAAAGTGGTCTTCTATATAGTTTCCAATCTTTCTGTACAGCATGACATTTACACTTTTCAATAACTTTTAGGGTCTCAAAACGACACTTTTCAATATAAAATACCGCTGCAAAATTACACTTTTCAAACGAAATCTCCAAGTATTTCTTACACTTTTCAATAAAAAGTCAGAAAATATGGTGCTTGCTCTTGGGGTTTTTGTTCGTTAGCTTCTAATCTTGTTCAATCTCCAACAGTTCCGCAAAGTCATCGATAATCCATTCTGCCGAGGCCAACTGTTCTCTTGTTCCGTTGCCGTAAGTCACGGCACAAGCCTTGGCTCCGGCGTTGTGCGCCATATCCACGTCGAAGGTCATGTCGCCCACCACCAGGGTCTCAGGCAGCATCGCCTTCAGGTCATCGGGCAATATGTGGCAATCTTCCTTGCTCACCTCCCTCCCCGCGATTTCCATCAAAGCCTTGAACACCATGTCGGGCTGGGGCTTTACATTCACCACGTCTTCCTGTGCCACTACGGAAGAGATGCTGTCTTCGAGTTCCATCTGATGGATGAACCCCAGCAGCGACTCCCGGCCGCGGCTGCTTGCCACCGCCAGGACGAATCCCTGCTTGTGGAGCTGCTTGATGGTTTTGATGACATGGGGGAAGGGATTCATGCCCAGGCTGTCCTTGTTCTCCTCGAAGATGTCGCGATAAACCTCTGCGCATTTCTCTCCCTCCTCAATCGGTGAGTTGTAAAGCAAGGCGAAAGCCTCGCTCAGGCGCATTCCGATGGTGCCGGCACATTCCTCCGCCGATTTCACTTCCTTGCCCATCTTGCGCATGGTGTCTTGGAAAGTTCTTACGATGAGAGCCTGTGAATCGCCGATGGTTCCGTCGAAATCCAATATGATATACTTCATGATGATTGGTGATGTTTCTGATAAATAATGGTGCAAAGGTACTGCTATTTGTCGAAATGGACAATAAAAATCCATGATTTATGCCTTTCTATGTTAAAAAAGTGCTAATAGATTTTGCTGGTTCAAAAAAATGTAGTACTTTTGCATCGGTTTTGAAAAAGACAGGGGCGTAGCCCAGTTGGTTTAGAGCGCTGCAGTCACATTGCAGAGGTCATCGGTTCGAGCCCGATCGTCCCTACTTCTTTCAAAAACAAAAATCCGCTTCATCGGTCACAACGACAATGAAGCGGATTTTTGTTTTCTGTCCTGTCAGGGCAACTCGAAGTGCTGATAGTCCTTGCGGTTGGTCCAGTCGCCTCCCCATTTGAATCCTTTCGCCTTGAAGAGTCGGTAGCAGAGGTCGCCTTTCTCTATCTTGTAGTCGAACTTCTTGGTGCGGTCGAGGTAGGGCTTGCCGGTGGCAGGCTCTATCACTTCCGTTCCGTTTCTCAGCTTTTTATGGTAGGGGTTGTAAAGCGTGTTGATGTCGATGGCTGTGCCCTTGCCGTGCTTTGACACCGTCTTGGTGTGAGAGATGAAGCGGAAGTTGAATGACGAGGAGTTGTTGTCGCGCATCGCCTTCTCGTCATCTGCGTTCCAGTAGTCTATCAGCCGCATCCGCTCGATAGGGTACTTCGCCTCGTAGAGTTGACGGAAAATGTCGAGAACATCGTCTGCCACCTTCTTGTTCACCACCATCTCGCCCACGATAATGTGTCCGTCCTTGTCCACATGGAGGCAGCGCAGGTAGCGCAGGTCGCTGCGCGGCACGGTACAGCTGGCCTTGAAACTCTTGCCCTTCATCAGGGCGAAGATGCTGTCGGGGATGGGGATGGAGAAGAAGAAACTCTTGGCTCCGGCTTTCTCCACAGCCGATGCGGGCACGGTGTCGCCTGGGGCGAAGGTCAGTTTTTTGCTCTCCAGTTCTGTTGGAGAACTTGTCGTGTTCTTCTTCTCGCCCGAGCAGGCGGTAAGGGGCTTTCCTGCCAGTAGAGTGAAGAAGAGTGGGACGACTATGTACTTGCAATTGAATGTTTTCTTTGTCATATTGTGTGCAAAGGTATAAAAAGGTCGTCAAACTGCCAAATGAAATGTCAATATTTTGCGTTTGTTGTTGGCTTTCCCTCACATGTGTAGCTGCGACTAATATTAAATATGTGTTTTTTTGTATAAATATATAACCAAAGCATAACGCTTCCGTTATTTTTAGTATTTTTGCAATTAGTAATTCAGAAAACACTAAC
>CAVGLH010000247.1:0-3216 GCA_963630065.1 Bacteroides fragilis
ATTTGACATTTGTTCCTGTGGTATTTCCGGCAGAAGTAACGTACACACCGATAGCATCGCCAGTTGTCCATTCGTTGTTGTCTGCAGTTCCGCGGGTTTTGACGCTGTTGGAAATATCTGCCTTTACTGTGGCTGCAACAGGACCGCTGTTGCCGATACCGTCTTCTTCGTTAGCACAAGCTGCAAGCAGCATGGCTGCGGCAGCGATGTATAAAATTTTAAACCTCTTCATAAACGTTATATTTTAAGAGTTGTTTACATTGCAACATGCTCCTTGTCGTCCTTCACCTCGTTCCAAGGCACAATGGTGCCGGAAACCTCCACGGCGGTTCGGCTCAGCTTCACCACGGTATAGTAATACTTGCTGCCACCATCAAGTTTGGTGGGCATTGTCCATACGAAAGGAGCATCGTGGCCGTTGTTGAGATCAAACTCCAACACTCTGCTCGTTTCTGTGGTAGGCAGCAGGATGGCCTCGTATTTCTTGCCGGCTATGGTGGTGTGCATCGTGATGTCGGCAGGTGTGCCTTCCTCTGAGAGGGTTCCGTCGGCAAGGTTGTAGGTAGCCGTGGTGTTCTGATTCTTTACCTTGATGGTCAGGTTGGCAAGGTCTTCATCCATGAGGCCGTCACCGGGGTGCACGTCGAGGATGAGATTGGCCAACTGATGGCTGAAACTCAGCTCCACCTGTGGCGTGACTTTGTTGCATCCCGTGGCTTTGGCATACATGAAGTCGATGGCTTCCTGGTCGGTTTGGTCGGCCACGTTGAGAGCCACTTTATAGTCGTTGACTGTGGTCTGTGGATAGTAAGAGTAGAAGTCCACATCGCCGTCGATCGGGAAGTAGACGGTTTTGCCGCCACTGACTGGAGAGAAAGCGAGGCCACCGTCTGTCTGATAGGGCACATTGTCAATACCCTCGCTGATGTTGGCGGCGGCAAGCGTCTCGCCGGCCTTGGTCATGAAGATACCTATCTTGTCGTTGGCTGACCAGTTGGAACCTACGGCACGAGTTCTCACATAGATGCCGCCATTAAACTGTGCCGCTACCTTGTCGGTCGGTGTGGAAGGGGTTGCGTCTTCGCTGCTGCATGAAACCATTGCGCCTGCCAGGAGTGCAAGGGCAAAAAACTTAGTAATCTTTTTCATAATACAAAACATTTTAAAAGTTATTGTTATTTTATTTCTACTTCGCCTGTAAGGTCTTTCCAGTTGTTGATGTTAGCGTCAAGATCCATCTTTGGCTGCATCTCATTGTAATTGAGCCGCAACTCATATTTTCCTCCCACCTTCATTGCCGGGGCGGTGATGTCGTACTCTTGCAGGGGCTTGCCAGGGAGCTTGAAACCGAGATAGATATGAGAGGCGGGATTCGTCTGTATGGTGGGCATCAGTCGTATCACTTCCGATTGCAGGGTCGTCCCGGTGGCCTGGAGGGTAGGGAGTTCCACTTCCGTCGGCTCCTTGCCCGGCAAGCCATAGTTGCCGTCGCCATTCTTCTGCGTAGGGAACAGGCACCCGGCTGCATCCAAAGCCTTGCCATTCATCTCCGTGCCTTCAGGTGCATTCTCGATGATGACGGTGAGTTCGGCAAGCACGCTCTTGACGGAATCCTGCACCACATAGTTGCCTTCCTTGTTGTCTATCCTCACGTCTGCCACGCCAAAGTAGGCATTGCTTTTCACATTCTTGGGATTGGTCAGGCCTATCTGGATGTTGTTCCAATCAGACAAAGCCCTTGTCGGCTCACTGATATAGAAAGGCTCGGTGAGGTTGATGCAATACAGGATGCGATAATTGCCTTCGGGCAGTTGGAACCGTTGGCTTGCCACTTCCTTTGCACTGCCATAATGCTTTTCTTCTACGAGCGATCCGTTGTCGGCGTTGAATAGCCAGAGCTTCACATCCTTCACTTCCGTGCCTTGGTCGGCTGGGTCGGCCCAAATGAGGGATACCGACAAGCCTCCCTCTTCCTCGTCATCGTGAACATGATGGTCGCAGCTTGTCAACAGGCATGGGACGCACAACAGCACCCATAACCAAATATTAAAAAATCTGTTTGCTTTCATCTTATCTTGTTTTATGGGTTACTTATTTTGAGAGATTGAATCCCAATCTGATGCCGCTTTCCCAAATGAAATTGTTCTTGTGTAGATGTTCGGGCATTCCATCCATTCTCGTTCCGGTAAGTCGGGTCAGTCCGGAATAGATGCCCAGTTTCAGGCAAGGGGTGAGCTGGTAGCCAACTTGCAAATCTGCTCCATAGCCGAAATGCCAGTTGGCAGAGCCATTCGCTACCTCTGCATCGTCGGCTATGGTACGAATATCTGCCTTGGTGGTCACCGCATATATATGGGGTGTCACGGCCACATCCCATCGGCTGCTGGCTGTCTGATGGAATAATCCAAGAAGGTTGACGTTCACTCTCGCCCCATATTGTCCCATCCAGACCTGGCTTTTCAAGTTGGCATACTCCCAACTGTCCATGCCCAAGACGTTTGCTTTATACAGCACCCCATCGCTTCCGAGCCAATAGTTGCGTTCTACACAGCAGTCTTGTGCCGCCAAGTTCATTCTTCCATATTTGGCCGACAACTCTGCCGAGAATATGGCATTGAACCGATAGCCGCCGTATATGCCGCCACTCCAACCCAGTCGGGTTTTGTCGTGTCCGAAACTTGAGAATGTGGAAAGTCCGAAAGGCATTCCGCCCTCCAGGCCTACATACCAGCCTCGTGGGGTTGATGTCTCCTTGTCGCTTGCTTCTGCTTTCGCAACCGAGAATGGAAGAATCATGGCAAGCATTGCTACCAATAGTCTAAATCGTATTTTCATCATATTATTCCGTTTAATTACTATTTGTCATGTTAGGGCTTTTAATGTTTCTCGCTGCAAATATAATAAAAAAGTAAACAAGCAGCAAATAAATAGTCCCCCCAAGGTGTAAATTTTGTTGTTAGAGCATAAAATTGTTGATAGAGCAATTTTATTTTTGTGGATAGAGACACTTTTTGTGGATAGAGACATTCTTGATTGCAGGCATTTCCAGTGCTAAACCCCGTCTGAAAATGGGGGGAGTACTATAGTCTTCTTCAAGTTTATTTTCAATTTCCTCAATCTGCGGCAAAGCCGAAGCTACATCACTCATGGGCGAAGCTACAATTCCTTGCTTGAGTGGTACGGCGGGGGCGCCGTACCTCCTATGATTGCCTTTTC
>CAVGLH010000248.1:0-3214 GCA_963630065.1 Bacteroides fragilis
CCATGCAAAGCCAGGCCCAAACAAAGGGAAAAGAGTTGTTTACATTCCATCATTTTCTATATTTTCTGTTAATTGTTATGTATCTCTATTGCACTCGGTTTTCCGAAATAGCAGTAACGGCTGTTGTCTGGGTTGACGATGATTCGTTCCATCACTATTTCTGGACTTATCATCCAAACCTTGAGATGATTCACCTTGTCAGCATCAACAGGCAACTTCACGTCGAGCCAACGAAGGTTGTCGAATACTTCATTGCGCATACCTCTTCCTGCGCCATTCAGATAGAGCGAACGGTTGGGAGCGGGCAAAGGAGAGAGTACATTCGAACGCTTCAGGTTCTCTGTCGTGTACTCCATGAAGGTATCCACGAATCCCTTGCGTGCATCCACTTCGATGATTTCTCCATCATTGATGGACACGCCAATCTTCAAGCCATTCTCAGGGTGAATGTCCTGAGTTGGAAGAATGCCGAGACAAACCACTGCTGAATCCTTTCCCATTTGTGGCAAGTCGTATTCCAAGCAAGCTGCATTTTTATTGTGGGAAGAGTATAGATAAGAATCCGCACCCATACATCCCTTTCCCCGACCAAGGTCGGGCAAGAACGTCCACTTAGGATTGCCGTCTATGCCTGTATTCTTGTTGTAGGCATAGGCAGGAATCAAATATTCACCTACTTTATCCGTAGCCATTACATTCACTATGAAAGTCTGCTTATTACCCGTAATCCGTATGCTTCCTTCACCTTCCTTCTCCTTCAACAGCGAACGGTCAACGGTTACATTCAGCCTTACCTCTTTGTCTACCACTCCCTTCTGTTCGCTTACCCGAATCCACTTGTCACTCACTTTCACCTTATAATTGAAAGATTCTGAACCACGGTTGCACAAATCTATATAAGCAGGAGTTGGATGTTCACCTTCGAACGCAGGCAAGAAGCCCACAACATTTTTCCCTTCCAACAAGCCTTCACAGCCTTCCAATGCCACAGCCAAGTCTTTCCCCTTTTTCAGAGATACCGTGTCCATGGGAGGTAGGAGGTTCTTCTCGGGCATAAACCATTCCTTATATCCGATATGTTTGTCGAGCATCATTCCCTTCCATTTGCCATTGCCCATTACATTATTATAATAGTCGGTCAACCGTTGGTCTTTCTCGAAAAGCAAGCGAGCCTTCTCGGCATAATCATTGGCGATGCTTCTGCCTTGCTTGGCATAGAACTTATTCATGCCGGCATAGATATAGATCTGTGCCACACCAGCCGATGCCACCACAGGATAGTACACCAACTGATAGAAGGCATTTTGTGCCTCGGCGGGTATCTTTGTCTTCAGAGCCTCAGCCCTTTCTGCCAAGTCCTGCCAAAGTTTCAACAGTCGCTCCGCCTCGTGATAGTTCACGATACTGAAATAGTCGGTGGTCTCCACCTCGGGTTTGCGCCAAAGGTTGTACTTGGTGTATTTCGCCATCAGGTCTGCAGCCTCGGCTGCATTTTCTTTGCCAAAAGCCTGCGCTGTAAAATTTTGGAGATAATCCATCTCCTGACCAGCCTTGATGCCGTCTGGATTCCAAGCGTAGTGCATGATGAAATCAATGGCAGACTCACGAGGCTTCAAGTCGCCCACATTGATAATCCAAATGCGGTCGATGCCCGTCTGGTAAGCCAAGTTCAACTGCTCACGCATTTTGGGGATAGTCGTGGTGTTCACCCAACGGTCGTTCCAGGGTCCACCGTTCATGTCGATATGGTAGTAAAGGCCAAGCCCACCCTTGCGGTTGCGCTCTTTCTCAGGACCAATGCGACGGATATACCCCCAGTTGTTGTCGCAGAAGAGTAAGGTTACATCGTCGGGAGCGGTTAGGCCAGCATCATAGTAGCGCTGTACTTCCGTATAGACAGCCCAAAGTTGTGGAATAGCCGAAGGTTCCTTGCCATATACCTTGCGGATGATGTCGCGCTGGCCAGACATTACATCCTTCAGAGTCTGGATATTCTCGGCATCATCCCCCTTACCCATCGCCACATCGCCATCGCCACGCATACCGATGGTCACGAGGTTCTCATAATTCTTATTGCGCTCCATCCCTTCATAGAAGAAGCTGTCGATGCGAGCACGGTTTGTGATATAATCCCAAGGTCCTACTTTGTCACGACGTTTGCGATACTCATTGTGCGACCGCATCATCGGCTCATGGTGAGAGGTTCCCATCACGATGCCATACTCATCGGCGAGATAAGGATTCATCGGGTCATCCTCATTGAAATTACTGCTCCACATCGCCGGCCACAAGTAGTTGGCCTTCAAGCGGAGAAGAAGTTCAAACATATGGGTATACATCTTGGAATTGTTGCCGCCAAAGTGAGTTCTCGCCCAAGTGCAGAACGAGGGTTCTTCATTATTGATGAAGATGCCTCGATATTTCACTTTAGGAGAAGGTTGCACATATCGTCCGTTCTTGATATACAAAGCAGAAGATTTCCTGGCAGGAACATCGGCCCACCAATACCAAGGTGACACACCTATTTTCTCCGAGATATCATAGATGCCATAGATAGTACCACGCTTGTCACTGCCCACCACATAGAGATTATCGCCATCACTCTGGATGACGTATGACTCCCATTGTCCCTTGATGTCACCTACATTGATTTTGCCATTCTTCACCAATCCATCAATCAGACTACTTTTACCAAGTGTTCCCACAATTACACTCTGATGATAGCTGGGTACAATTCTTTTTTTCTTGGAAATGGGAAGAGATACGATTTCCATCTCACTCTCCACACCTGTCACTCGGCGCACATCTGCCGACAAGTCTTGTGCAGCTCGCAACACACCCTTCCAGTCATCGTTTGCCACCAAAATCTTTGCCGACTTGCCATGAGCCGACAGCACAAAAGCATCTTGTTGCTGCGAAGTACTCACATAGTTATACCCCTCCGCTTGCATCATCATCGGCAAGCAGAGGAAGAATACCATCAATAGTTTTTTGACTAGCTTCATCATTCACTCTATTATAAGTCAATATTATTTCTTGTGATACTCGAAACTATCCACATCCACGTAGCCGCCTCGTTGCTTGGTAGCATAGTTGTAGATGGCAAATCGAGTGCCCATGAAGAGGCGACGATAATCGTAAATCATCTTGAAGTCCTTAATGGCAGGAGTCCACGTCTTGCCGTCTATACTATATAATAAGGTGGCAAGGTCTT
>CAVGLH010000249.1:0-3182 GCA_963630065.1 Bacteroides fragilis
GCAAGCACGAGGCCGAGGCCGGATTCAAGCGTCTCTTCATCAACCTCGGCAAGGCGGACGGCTTCTATCCCGGCGAGATTATGCAGTACTTGAACAAGCATGTGAAGGGCCGCCAGGAGGTGGGGCACATCGACTTGCTCTCCAAGTTCGCCTACATCGAGGTGCCTGAGGAGGATGCCAAGCGGGTGATGAAGGCGTTGAACGGCACGGAATACAAAGGCAGAACCGTGCGTTGCAACGATGCCGACGAGGAAGGCCACGGCAAGACTGCCCGTGGCGGTCGTGATGCAGAGGGTAGGGGACGCAGAGGCTCCGACGATTCCCGCAAGGGAAGAGGCTCCCGTGCCGATGGCCGCAGCGGCAAGAAGTCCCGCCGCCAGGAGGACACCGGCGACTGGCGCCAGTTCTTCCAGAACAACGACAGCGTCAAGCTGAAGGGCGAGGAACCCAACTTTGAGGAAGAGGGCTGGGCACGCCGCCGTCCCAAGAAGAAATAAGGACAGACAACAGAAAACCGGACGACGCGATGAGAGAGAACAAAGCGATGGCGGCATTGCCTCCTGCCTTTCGGGCATCCATCCCCATCATGGCAGGCTACGGATTCCTGGGACTCACCTACGGCATTTATATGCACGAGATAGGTTTCGGGTTCCTCTATCCGATGCTCCTTGCCATTACGGTGTATGCCGGCAGCGCAGAGTTTCTTCTGGGCAATATGCTGCTGGGCAGTTTCCATCCGCTGCAAGCCTTCCTGATGGTGCTGATGGTGAATGCCCGCCACCTGTTCTATGGCTTGTCGATGCTCGACAAATACAAGGGCTTGGGATGGAAGAAGTTCTTTCTCGTCTTCGGAATGTCTGACGAGACCTTTGCGCTCACCAGTTCGGCGAGGGTGCCCGAAGGGATTGACCGCGGATGGTATCTCCTGTGGATTACCTGGCTCGACGAAACCTATTGGGTGGCAGGAGCCACAGCGGGTGGCCTCATAGGACCTCTGCTCACATTCGACCTCCGTGGCCTCGACTTCGTGCTCACCGCTATGTTTACCGCCATCTTCGCCGACAACTGGCTGAAGGAGAAGAACCACACGAGTTCTCTCTCGGGACTGGTGCTCTCGGGACTGTGCCTCCTCATTTTCGGTGCCGACCGTTTCATCATCCCCAGTATGGCGGTCATCCTCGTGTTCCTCACGCTCATGAGGAGAAAGCTAAACCAAGTGGAAGAATAAGAAATGACAACAACACAGCAAATCATCATGGTGGCGGCGGGCGTGGCGGCAACGATGCTCACCCGCTTCATCCCTTTCCTGGTGTTCCGTCCCGGCAAGCCCACGCCCCGTTACATCCTGTATCTCGGCAAGGTGCTGCCCCCGTCGGTGTTCGCCCTCCTGGTGATGTACTGTCTTCGCCACGCCTCGTTATTTTCCGCCGATACGGTGGCGCAGGTTGTCTCCGTGTTCTTCACCGTCGCCATCCACGCCTGGCGCAGGAGCATGATGTGGTCGATAGCCGCGGGAACTCTCTGTTACATGATTCTCATCCGGCTGCCCGGATAAAAGAAAGAGGATGCGCATTCCCGTTGACAGGAACAGCGCATCCTCTTTCTTTATATGTATGTTTTGGATAGCTATTATTTCCCCCAAACCTCTTCGGTAATCTCGCGAACCAAATCCACCTTGGCCCACTGCTCTTCCTCAGTCAGCTTGTTGCCGATCTCGCAAGAGGCGAAGCCGCACTGGGGGCTGAGGCTCAGTCGCTCCAACGGCACATACCGGCTTGCCTCCTTGATGCGGGCGATGACTGTGGCCTTGTCCTCCAATACAGGCGACTTGGTGGTGATGAGGCCGAGCACCACCTTCTTCCCGTCCGAAACATGCTTCAAAGGCTCGAAGGTGCCCGAACGCTCGTCGTCGTACTCCAGGTAGAACGTGCTTACGTTCTCATCCTTGAAGAGATAGGGAGCCACGGGGTCGTAGGCACCCTTGGTGGCATAGCAGGAGTGGTAGTTGCCGCGGCAAACGTGGGTGTTTATGGTGAGTCCCCCGGGCTTGCCCTCGATGGCGAGGTTGTTCACCTTCAGGTATTGCAAGGCCTCGTGTTCCAGGGTGAAGCCGGTGCCTGCCATTGATTTCCAGAAGTCGTCGTCCACGATCATGCCCCATGTGCAGTCGTCCAACTGCACGGTGCGGCAGCCTGCGGCGTAGATTTCCTTGAAGAATGTCTGGTAAGCCTTGGCGATGTCCTCTATCAGCTCAGTGGTGTTGGGGTAGAACTTGCGGGTGTTCTCGGCATTCTTGCCACGGAACAGCTCGGCGAGGAACTGTGCTGGGGCGGGGATGGTCTGCTTGGCCTCCACGCCATCCTCCTCAAACTGCTTCACGAAGAGGAAGTCCTGGATGAAGGGATGGTTCCCGCCGGTAATCCTGCCTGTCAGCTTCAGCGAGCCCTTGGTGGTTTCCTCGCCGTGGAACTGATAGCCGTGCTCCAGCTCGATGTGTTCCACGCCGCCCAGTCCCCACATGAAGTCGAGGTGCCAGTAGCTGCGGCGGTATTCGCCGTCGGTGATGTACGGGAGGCCGTGTGCCTTCTCCTTCTTCACCAGTTCGGTAATCAGTTTGTCCTCTATGGCACGGAGTTCGGCGGCAGAGATTCTGCCCTCGGCAAACTTGGCTCTTGCTTCTTTCAGTTCGGCTGGGCGCAGGTAGCTGCCCACAGCGTCAAAATGGAGATTTCTATTGCTCATGTTCTTGATTTTCTTTTTGATTGTTACACTAAATTGCCTGACATCCGGATTTGCGGCTGCAAAGGTAGGAAGAAGAATTTTATCTGCCAAATTTTCTTCTTGATTCGGGAAAATATGCTGTAACCGCCGTGGAACCATGTCCTGGGCAGAATATTTTTCTTGACAATCTGCTGATTGTTTGCAGGTGATAGATTATCAATATCTATTTTGAGTAGAAAAGTACAAAAGGAACAAACGGGAAACAAGAATTGCACTAAACCCAAAAGGGAAACAAGAGAAAACAAAAAATAACACGGAAACGAAAGGCAATTTTCCGATTTTGGGATTTGAGGGAGATTTGTCTTTCCTGCCATGGGCAATAGAAAAAGTGGAAACTGGAAGAAACGCTCTTCGGCAAAAATCCGAAACGTTTCTTCGTCTCTTGTGATTTCCGCATCGGA
>CAVGLH010000250.1:0-3167 GCA_963630065.1 Bacteroides fragilis
GAACAGGCAAGACCAGAGTTCTGCATACCCACCCCGATGCTGATGGCTATGCATTTCCTGTACTCCATCTTCATCAACTTGGCGACCGTGAATCCGAAGAGAAAGCCGCAGAGGTTGTGGAGCATCACCACGAGGATGACCAACAAGCCACTTGAAAGCAGCCTCTCGGCAGAGTGAGAGACAACGATGCCTGTGATAAAGATGACGGCAAGCGAAGAGAAGCCGGGCAGATACCCGACGGCGGCGGATGTAAACTTAGGCCAATACTTATGTACGATAAAGCCCAAGATGATGGGGAGAATCACCACATATACGATGGAAAGAAACATGCTGAATGCATCCACATGCACATAAGTGCCCGCTATCATCCAAGTGAAGAAGGGTGGGAGGAAAGGCGCAAGGACTGTGGCTGCCGCCGTCATCCCCACAGACAGGGCAAGGTCGCCCTTGGCTAAATAGGTCATCACATTGGAAGCCGTGCTACCGGGACAGCAACCTACCAGGATGACACCGATCGCCAGTTCAGGCGGAAGCTGGAACACCTTGGCAAGGAGCCACGCCAGTCCCGGCATGACAATGAACTGTGTCAGACAACCCACAACGACATCCTTAGGGCGGCTGAACACCACCTTGAATTCGTTGGGATTGAGCATCAATCCCATACCGAACATCACCAGGCCGAGCAGCGGATTGATGTATACGAAATCAATCCATTGGAAACTCTTGGGCAACAGCAACGCCACCACCGCCGCCAACAAGACCAACACTCCCACATATCGGGAGATGAAAGTACAAATTTTCTTCATTACTTATCAGAATCTAACAAACCAACACTCTTGAATTTCACTCTTCGTTTCTCTTTGTTCTTCACATGGAGTCTCTTTCTCCCGAAGTCAGGGTCAATCTTGAGGAAAGCTGTGACGAGGAAGGTGATGGCGCAACAAGCCATCACGATGATGAAGAACATACGATAGCCCACCATGTCCTTGAGATAACCCGACACCATGCCGGGAAGCATCAGCCCCAGATAGGAGATACCCGTGCAGATGGAATAATGGGAAGTTTTGAACTTGCCCTGACTGTAGAACAGCATGTAGAGAGTGAGGACCGTAAAGCCCAGGCCATAGCCAAACTGCTCCACGAAAAGACAACTTGACACCACGATGAGGTCGCTGTTCAAGGAATAACTCAGGTAAATGTATACTACATCGGGAAGAGTGATGGCGCAGACCATCGGCCAGAGCCATTTCTTCATACCATCGCGACTCACCAGGACACCACCGATGATGCCACCGAGCAAGAGCCCGATGAGACCCACAGTGCCATTGGCAAAGCCATATTCCTGGGGCGAAAGTCCCAATCCGCCCTGAGAGTTGGGGCGCAGGATGAAAGTCTTGGTCATCGTGTTGAGCAACGCCTCGGGGAAGCGGTAGAGCAAGAGGAAAAGCATCACGCAAATAGTCTCCGCCACGCCGAACTTCACGAAGAAGGCGCGGAACATATTCTTCAGCTCATGGGCCACCTCACTCACCGTGCGCTCCGTCTGCGTATCGTCCGCAGGACGGGGCATGAAGCGGCTATGGTAGAGCCATAGGGCAATGAACAATCCCGCCAGTCCATAGAAGATGAGCGCCCAGGAGAAACGTATCTGGTTGCGGAACATCACCTCCAAGACACCCGCCAACATCACCAAAAAGCCATTGACAAAGATGACGGCAAGGCGGTAGAAGGTGTTGCGCAACCCCACGAACTTGGTCTGCGTATGCTCGTCCAGTTCTATCATGTAGAAACCATCGGCGGAAATGTCGTGGGTGGCACTGCAGAAGGCGATGAGAAAAAAGAAGCACATCGTCGCCTGAAACCAGAAGGCTGTGGGCAACGAGAAGGCGATGCCCGCAAGCGATGCTCCGATGAGTGCCTGCATCGTTAGCACCCACCACCGCTTGGTCTTCAGCAGGTCGATGAAAGGGCTCCACAGGGGCTTGATTACCCAAGGCAGGGCAAGCCATCCCGTGTAGAGACCCACCTCGGTATCGGTAAGCCCCAACTGCATATACATCACAACGGAGAGTGCCGTCACGATTACGTTGGGCAATCCCTCTGCAAAATATAGGGTCGGAATCCAAAACCATGGATTCCGATTATTGTTACTACTCATTGCATTTTATTTTTAATGTTAAGTGTTAAGTGTTAAGAGAACTTCTCCGCTAGGCAATTTAACATTTAACACTTAACATTCAACATTGTTATTTATAAAGCTGCTTGATGTCGGCTCCCTGGTAGTAGTGCAGGAGGATGGTGTCATACTTGTAGCCTTCCTCGCCCATCACGGCAGCCCCTATCTGGCAGAGTCCCACTCCGTGTCCCCAACCGGCTCCGATAATTTCGAAACGCCGGGGTACACCCTGCCCGTCTTTGTCATACTTGTCTACCACGAAGGCAGAGCTATAGAGATGGGAGTCGCTGAGTGCACGGCGGATTTCGAGTTCCTTGCCAATCGTAAAAGTCTTCTCGGTTCCGACAATCTGCAGTTTGCTGATACGCCCGCTCTTTCCCCGCTCCACGGCCTTGAGGTCGAGGATGGAACCAACGTTGAGCTTCAACTTTTCTTCCAACAACAGCTGGAGTTTCTCCTGCGTAAGGGATACCTTCCAACGGTAGAAGTCGGCGGTCTCCTGGTCGTAATCGTTCAGCACCTGAGAGAGCACCTTCTTGTCGGTCGTGTTGCAGACTGCCGGAGGGTTCGTGCGAATCCACGACTCGGCTGCAGACTCTTCTTGAAGTTCTTCACTCTTCACTCCCAGTATCAGATCCCTGACACTGGAGAGGTAACTCTTCGGCGTATTCTCCCAGCAGTACTGGAATTCCTCGGTCATGCCTCCACAGCATTTCGAGAACCGCGCATCGCATATATCGCCGCCATCCAAAAGCACCTGTCCCTTGGTCTGGCGGATGGCCTCAGCCACATGGGGCGAAGTCTCCTTCGTTATGCCTTGGTAGCGCTGGCAATGGTCGTCGGCACAAACATCGAAGATGGTATGGTCCTCCCTGTCGTACCAGCGGATGAGCATGTCGTCCTTCTTCACGAAAGAGAAGAAGTTGTTGCCGCTCTCCGCCACATCCCTGCGCTTCTTCATCTGCGCCAAGAGCCACGAGCGGGAAATCAC
>CAVGLH010000251.1:0-3155 GCA_963630065.1 Bacteroides fragilis
GAACAGAAGTTGTAGCCCGGTGTGAATGTACCGCCGGCATAGTCAACGTTGTAACCCTTGTAACCTGTGATGGTGAGGAGGTTCTGTGCGGAAACATAGATGCGCAGACCTGAGATGACACCCTTGAACCACTTGTTGGGGAAGTTGTAGCCAAGCTCGATGTTGGCGATCTTCCAGTAGGCTGCATTCTGGATGTAACGCTCTGAGAAGAGGTCGTTCCAGTTCATGGATGCTCCACTTGGTGTGGCTGCGTAGGTGGCAGGAAGCTTGGAGATGTAGTTACCTGCATCGTCGAAGCGGTTGGTGTCTACAAGGTCTGTTGACTTGTTTGCCCATCCGTAGCTTGAGTGCAAGCTGTTCCAGATGTCGTCCGTCACATGATAGCCGAGCGCACCATAGGTGCTGACGCTGAAGTCGAAATTCTTGTACTCCAAGTGAGCGGAGATACCGAAGTTGACCTTGGGCAGACCACTGCCGAGTACCACGCGGTCGTTCTCGTCGATGACACCATCACCATTCACGTCCTTGTAGAGGCAGTCACCCACACGGGCACCCGTCTGGGTGGCGTGGTCGTCGAGCTGAGCCTGAGAGCGTGCGATGCCCTCATATACATAACCGTAGAACTTACCGATCTCCTCACCTTCCTGGGTCAGGTAAGCGCCAGTGAGATACTGGTTGGTACCGAAACCGAGGGAGTTGACCTTATTCTTCAAGGTAGACAAGTTGGCACTGACGCTATACTTGAGAGGATGGTCATTATTACGGTAAGTAGCGGAGAACTCAAAACCGCTGTTGGTCATAGTTGCCGCATTCATCGTCACTGTACCATTGTCCACACCGGCGATGGTAGGAACGGGAACAGAGTAGAGGAGGTCTTCAGACTTGTTGTTATAGTACTCGAAGGAGAACTCCAGACGGTTGCGGAACATGGCGAGGTCGAGACCCACGTTGAATGACTTCTTTTTCTCCCATGCTATGTTGTTGTTGATGAAGGTAGAGATGGCAGAACCTGTCACCTTCTGACCGCCGAAGCTATAGGTGAGGTTGTTGCGGGAGAGCGTAGCAAGATACTGGTACTCACCGATGTTCTCATTACCCAGCACACCGTAGCTACCACGAATTTTGAACATGCTCACGATGTCGTGGCTGATGGGGAAGAATTTTTCCTTAT
This sequence comes from Bacteroides fragilis, assembly GCA_963630065.1. Taxonomy (GTDB): domain Bacteria; phylum Bacteroidota; class Bacteroidia; order Bacteroidales; family Bacteroidaceae; genus Prevotella; species Prevotella fragilis_A. Next base: position 1,172 of record CAVGLH010000251.1, read on the forward strand.
CGAAACGCCAACCTGCAGATACAGAGGGGAATGTACCCCAACGCTTATCGCTGGTAAGACGGGAGCTACCATCACGACGAACCGTGAGAGAGAGCAGGTAACGGTCAGCGAAGTTGTAGTTGACACGACCGATGAATGAAGCCAAGCGGTGCTTGTACTCATAAGAGCTTGCGTCGCGTGTACTTGCGTTCTGCAATTGCAGGAAGTAAGGAGTGGAGAATGTGTTGCCCCAACCTGTCAAAGTGTTGGTTGTCTCGTCCTCGTAGGTCTGACCGAGCACCACGTTCACATGATGCAGACCGAGTGTACCATCGTATGTAAGGGTATTCTCGACAAGACCTGTGGTATAGTTACGCGCAGCCTTGGTCAACTTCTCGTTGTCGTTGCTGAGGTATACACGGTTACTCTGGATCCATGCACCCACCCAAGTCTTGTCTGTAGCGTGTGTCGTGTTGTAAGACAAGTTCAAGTTATAGTGGAGTGAGTGGTTCTTGCTGCTGACACCGAAAATCTTGAGGATATCAACGTCAGTAGAGAACGTACCGGTGAAACGGTCAACCAACGTGTTTCGCGAAATCAGGTTGTTGATCAGCAATGGGTTGGAAGCAGATATATCACCGTGGATGTTATCATAGTACACGCCATAGCCGTAAGCGTCATACTTATAGTTGCTGGCAGCACCCACCTTGTCATCCAAGCACCATGTAGACTCATCGTAAGCTTTGATGGTAGGCTGCATCAACAGTGTACCACGGAGCACGTTGGTCACGTCGCCGTAGAGACCCTGGATATACTCAGAGGCATTGGAGATACCCATACCGTCCTGGCTGGAGTGAGAGTAAACGAGGCTGCTACGGAATTTCACGAACTTGGTCTCCATCGTGTTGTTCACACGGGCAGTGAAACGATCGTAGTTAGGACCTGTACCCTGGAGTGTACCAGACTGCTTGAAGTAGTCAAGTCCCACGTTGTAAGTACTCTTGGCACTACCACCGCTCAGGTTGACGTTGTGGTTCTGACGAATACCAGTCTTGAACACCTCCTTAAACCAATCCGTGTCGGTGTTGTCCTGGAAGTGATAAGTATCGGTAGCACCGTCATACTTATAACCGCCGGGGAGGGATGTGGCAGAGTTGGAACAAGAGTGACCGATGAGGTTGCTGTACTGGTCGGCGTTCATCGTGTCGTAAGTAGAACTGGGGATCCAGTCGGCACCGATGTAACCCGAGTAGTCAACCTTCAAAGGCTGGTCCTTCTTACCGTTCTTGGTGGTGATGATGATCACACCGTTGGCGGCACGAGAACCGTAGATAGCAGCCGAAGCACCATCCTTGAGCACCTGGATGGTCTCAATATCATTTGGGGAGAAATCGCGGATGGTAGTACCCATTGGCACACCATCGATTACATAAAGAGGAGCTGTGTCTCCGAAGGTGGAGATACCACGGATACGCACGGATGGGTCTGCACCTGGCTGACCGTCGGATGTAATCTGCACACCAGCCACCTTACCCTCCAGCATCGTAGAGATGTTGGAGTTGGACACCTTCTTCATTTCCTCAGCGTTCACAACAGCCACAGAACCAGTCAAGTCCGCCTTCTTCTGCGTACCGTAGCCCACTACGACCACCTGCTCGAGCACTTGGTCGTTTGAACTCAGCTTGATAGGTTCCAGAATCGCACGCCCACGAACAGCGACCTCGCGCTCCTTGTATCCAAGGTAGCTCACTACGAGGGTGGCATTGCCCTTCACCTGGATGGAGAAGTTTCCATCGAGGTCGGTCACTGCGCCAACCTTGCCATTCTTTGCCTTGACGGTAGCACCGATCAGAGGCTCGCCCTGGTCGTCCACAACCTGTCCCTTGACAGTGATTACCTGATCCTGGGCTACAGCAGCCTGAACTGGCGGTGGAGCTACGAAGGTAGCAACGCCAACGGAACCAAGGCTCAACATCATTGAGAATAATTGTTTCCTCATTGCTTA
>CAVGLH010000252.1:0-3149 GCA_963630065.1 Bacteroides fragilis
AAGAAAAAGACAGACTTTCTTGCAAATTTCGAGAAATATCACTGGTAGAACTTATCAAGGGACGGGAATAAAGAGGTTAATTTTTCGTAATATATCAAAGGTAAAAGTACAACCAAAAGAAAAAAGCACTATCTTTGGAGACATAAAAAACAAGACCCGATAGCTTGACGAATCAGAGGCTACCGGGAGTCAACGCTGCAAAGATAGTGTTTTTTCTTGTTACTCACAAATAAATTGATAAAAAATTATGGAATATTCACAATTTGAGCATATAATGTCTGCCAAAAGGATGAAAAGATACCTTGATGCAATGGACAATGACACAAAGAAAGCTATGGCATTATATCGCTATAACCTAAAGCTGTCGCAAGAGATGTTCACTATAGTAAGTTGCTTTGAAGTCGCTTTGCGCAATGCCATAGACAGGCAACTAGTTCCTTTATTGGGAGAAGAATGGCTAAAGGACTCAATTAGCCCAAACGGAATATTTGATGTTCCAAGATTAGAGGAGTCTAGAAACATTATCTCAAAAGCATACAATCGCTTAGTACATAATTCCAGCTATTCACATTCAAAACTCATCGCGGAATTAGAGTTTGGAGTTTGGAAATACATGTTTTCGCCAAGACAATATAGAGCTACAGGTCAACGCTTATTGCGAATATTTCCCAATAAGCCTAGATCTTCGGCAGAAGTTCAATACAACAACTCATACATTTTCAATGAATTAGACAAAGTAAATAGTCTGAGAAATAGAATTGCTCACCATGAACCGATTTGTTTTAAACAACATACTTCGGAAATGGACACCAGTTATGTTATAAACGAGTATCAAAAGATACAAACTCTATTTTCCTGGATGGGCATAGACTCACGATCCATGTTATACGGCCTAGACCATGTCTTGGCTGTTTGCAACAAAATGAATGCTTTAAAATAATATGACCGACACAACAAGAGAAAAGATAAAGCAAGTGCTCACCTCGATGGTGGAGCAAAACAGATACGTGTTCTGGTACGACGAGGGAGGGCAGAGAAAGACCTTGCCTCCAGCCTCGACGTGCCAGGCATCAAGGTGCTGCATGTCAACATCAAGAAGAAGCAGGGCATCAGCGAGGTTTCGGTGGACATACTGAACAAGAAGAGCAAAATCACCACCGACAGCCAGACCATCAGCTTCTACCAGAACGAGCCTGTAAGCGAAAAGGTGAAAGAGGTGACCATGCGGAGCAGAAACACCGCTTCATGTTCAAGCGCCAACTCTCCGAGCTTAACGGCCAGGAGATATATTTGCGCAAGGAACAGCAAGTGGCTGGCAGCTCGCAATTCAAGAAGTTGGAGGACATCGCCTACAAAGTAAGCGTTCTTTTCATGGCAGAATTCTAAGACCGGCACGAGTTGAACAAAAAAGTTTCGCAATCAGAAGTTATTTTCTTCTTTTTTCTTGTTTATTCGGAGGATTTTGTGTAAGTTTGCAAAAGAAAAAGAGCATAACACCTCACGATTATGATAGAGAACACGAACAGAATGTTGCCAGTGGGAATGCAGTCGTTCAAGACAATTAGGGAAGAAGGTTATCTCTATGTTGACAAAAGCGACGTAGTATGGCGATTGGCAAATAGCGGCAAAAAGTACAATTACTTGAGCCGCCCACGCAGATTCGGCAAGTCCATTCTTGTCGATACGCTAGAGTCGTATCTACTGGGCAAGAAGGAACTTTTCGAGGGATTGAAAATCATGCAGTTGGAGAAAGAATGGAAGCAATATCCCGTAATCCGCCTCGACATGAGCCGTGGCGGAGCCAATGCCGTGACCCTGCGCTCCTACCTCAATCTGCGCTTCAAGGATTATGAAGAGAAGTACGGTATCACCCAAGACCCTACTGCCCAGCTTGCCGACAGGTTCGACGGCATCATCACCACCGCCTATCAGCAGACTGGTCTGAAGGTTTGCATCCTCATCGACGAGTACGACGCTCCGCTCCAACATTCATGGAATACTCCCGAGCACGACAAATGCACGGAAGTGTATCGCGAGGTGTTTGCCATTCTGAAAGCCGCCGATGAGTATGAGCGTTTCGTCTTCATCACAGGCATCACCAAGTTCACCCAGATATCCCTTTTCTCCGTATTGAACAATCTGACCAACATCAGTTTCCTGCCAGAATACGCCGCCATCTGCGGCATCACGGAGCAAGAAATAGGCGACAATTTCAAGCCCGAGTTGGAAAAGATGGCGGAAGTGAACGACTGGACTCTGCAGGAAACCCACGACAGGCTGAAGGATTATTACGACGGCTATCATTTCAGCCGCCGCAACATGGTAGACATCTACAACCCCTACAGCCTCATCAACGCCCTCGACACCCAAGAGCTTGGCAATTTCTGGGCATCATCAGGAGCCACCTCGCTTCTGCCTAAGTTCGTAAGCAACATCGAACTTCGATTGGGTAAATTTGAAGGCTGCCGCATCATGAAGCATACGTTGGAGTTGTCGGATGTCACAGGTGGCGGTGCCGAGTTGTTTCTCTACCAGTGTGGATACCTTACAATCAAGAGCTGCGATGAATTCGGCTACACTTTGGGCTTCCCCAACGAAGAGGTGAAGCAAGCCCTCTACGAGATGGTACTCCCTGCCCTAACCATGCGTGAAGAGAATATTATCCATTCATTGCAAGCCAACCTTTATGCTCAACTAGGCATGGGGCAGGTAGATGAAGCCATGAAATCTCTGAAGGCCCTCGTTGCCGATGTGCCCTACAGCAACAAGAAACTTGCCTCCATGGACATGGAGGAGCGTTACCGCCTCATCATCAGCACCATCATCAATGCCATCGGCTGGAAGGTGGAGGTAGAGCACATGCTTGCCACAGGCAGGATAGACATGGTTGTGCAGACCTCCCGCTACATCTATGTGATAGAGTTGAAACTGCGCAACAACGGGGGCAAGGATGCCGCCACCCAGCAGATAAGCAACCGCCAATATATGGAGCCTTTCAAGGCAGACAAGCGACAGGTTATCGGAATCGGGATTGAGCTGGACGAGGAAGGCAAAGGCTTGCTGGACTGGAGGAGAGTGGAAGAAGGGGATGAGTGACTTTGGATTGGTACAGCGAGGGCGCTGTACCTCCTACAGTTACCCATACTTGC
>CAVGLH010000253.1:0-3135 GCA_963630065.1 Bacteroides fragilis
ACATGTAGCTTACGTGAGCGGCAGCTGTGTTACCATCACAAGTGATAAATTTTTTTTCTTTAGCCATTTTACTTTTAGATAAAATATTTTAAAAATGTTTTGTATATTTTTAAGTCTTGTTTTTGTTTGGGGGAAGTTAAAGGAGTTAAAGGAGTTAAAGGAGTTAAAGGAGTTAAGACAACAGCTTTTGCAATTGAATTCTTCATTCTTCACTCTTCGTTCTTCACTCTTCGTTCTTCACTCTTTTTTACCTTTTTACTTTTTACCCTTTTACCTCTAATAAAGGAACCCCAGCAGCCAGAGCGGTATCTTGTTGTCCTTTCCCACCTCCGTGTTGTACCGGGCGTAGATGACGTCGGGGTTGGTTCTCACCTTGCCGGCCGACTTGGCGTCGCAGATGCGGAATTTCCTTTCGCCGTCCACCATATAATAATGGTCCTTGCCCGTCTGGTGCACCTTGTGGTCCTTCCACATCGAGTTGACGAAGAATGTCTCCATCACCTCCTGCTCGTCTATCTTTATCGGGAAGATGGCGTACATCAGGTTGGAGTTGTGCATCATCACCTTGGTGGGCTTCTTCGGGAATGCCTGTCCGTCGGGGTAAATCATGTTGATGAGCCTGGCATCGGCCAGATACTTGATGTAGTTCATCACCGTGGCGCGGCTGGTGTTGATGCTCTCGGCCAGCTGGCTCACGTTGGGAGCCTTGGCGCCTTCCACGGCCAGCTGGTAGAAGAGGCGCTTTATCTTGGTGAGATATTTCAGTTCTATCTGCTTGATGAGCAGGATGTCCACCTCGGTCATCATGTTCATGGTCTTCAAGAGATTCTCGGTGAAGTTGCGGTGCTCCAGAAAGAAGGGATAAAATCCGTGGTGCAGATAGTCCTGGAAGTACTTCATCGGGCTCACCTTGGGCAGTATCTGCTTGATGATGTGCTCGTGGTTGTGCAGTATCTCGTCGAGGGTGTAGGGGTGGAAGTCGTTGCCTGTCTGCAGGTTGATAAACTCCCTGAACGAGAATCCCCTGAGGTTGTAGCTCTTCACGATGCCGTTGAGCTCGGGGTTCTCCTCCTTGAGCCGCATCACGCTGGAGCCTGTGAACACGATTTTCAGCTCGGGATACATGTCGTAGCACTTGCGCAGTTCCTTGCTCCAGTCGGGCTGCTTGAACACTTGGTCGATGAGCAGCGTGCGGCCTCCCTGCCTCACGAAGTCGCCTGCGAAGTCGGCTATGCCCCGGCTCTGGAAATAGAAGTTGTTCATGTTCACAAACAGGCACTTGCGGTCTGTGGGGCCGAAATGCTCCTTGGCATACTGGAGCAGGAATGTAGACTTGCCTACGCCCCTTGTCCCCTTGATGCCAATCATACGGTCGCTCCAGTCGATTTCGTCCATCAATGTGCGTCTCACCGGTGCGTTCGTATGCTCTACGAGGTATGTATGTGTCCTGAAGAATGCTTCTTCCATGCGTTCGTTTGTTCTTGTTTTGTTTTTTCTGCTGCAAAGGTAAACATTATTTTTTAATTTGCAAACTCTAGATAGCAAAATCTAACTTTTTTTTAATTATTTAGCACTATTCCAAGTTAAGAGTGTGGTACGTTGAGGGCCCTGTACCTCCTATAATTGCTTTTCGGGCAGCCTTGGGTACCTGTAGGAGGTACAGCGCCCTCGCTGTACCACTCAAGCAAGATGTGAAAAAAGAGCTTTTTTAGTATTCCGTATTTCAATTTTTCCATATTTCAAATTTTCAATCTTTCAAAAAAAGTTTGGCGGTGTCGGGAAAAAGTCTTATCTTTGCGGCGTGAACGCTGTCCATGGGCATCATGGACAGGGAAAAGGCAACAAGTATGGCACGAAAATTATACCCCATAGGCATCCAGACGTTCTCCCGCATCCGCGAGGAGGACTTGTTCTATGCCGACAAGACGGCGTACGTCTATCACATGACGCACACCGACGGCAAGTACTTCTTCCTGAGCCGCCCCAGGCGGTTTGGCAAGTCGCTGCTGGTGTCCACCTTCCTGAGCTACTTCGAGGGCAGGCGCGACCTCTTCGAGGGCCTCGCCATCGAGGGGCTGGAGAAGGAGTGGACGGAGTATCCCGTGCTCCACTTCAGCCTGGCCGGCGGCAAGCACATGGAGAAGGAACAGCTGGAACGTTATCTGCTCTACATATTGGGAGACAATGAGAAACGGTTTGGCGTGGTGTGCGATTCGCTTGACCCGAATGTAAGACTCCTTCATCTGATCAAGACTGTTTGGCAACAGACTGGCAAGCAACTGGTGGTTCTCATCGACGAGTATGATGCCCCCCTCATCGACGTGGCGCACGAGGAGGAGAACCTCGATGCGCTGCGCAATGTGATGCGCAACTTCTACAGCCCATTGAAGGATTGTGAGCCGATGCTTCGCTTCGTCTTCATGACGGGCATCACGAAGTTCTCGCAGCTGAGCATCTTCAGCGAGCTGAACAACATCAGGAACGTGAGCATGGACGAGCCATACGCCGGCATCTGCGGCATCACCAAGGACGAGCTTCTCACCCAGATGAGCGACGACATCGACGAGCTGGCTGGCAAGCTGAAACTGACGAGGGAGGAGTCCATCCGTGAACTGAAAGACCACTACGACGGCTACCACTTCTGCTGGCCCTCGCCCGACGTGTTCAACCCCTACAGCCTGCTCAACTGCTTCGCCGACGGCAAGATGAATGCCTACTGGTTTGGCTCGGGCACGCCCACCTATCTTATTAATATGATGCGGAAGTTCGGCGTGCTGCCATCCCAATTAGGGAAGGTGCGTGCAAAGGCGGCATCCTTCGACACTGCCACAGAAACGATGACATCCCTGACGCCGTTGCTCTATCAGAGCGGATACCTGACGATCAAGAACTACGACGAGGAAGCGGACACTTACACGCTTGATATCCCCAACAAGGAGATATCAGTAGGTCTCTTCGACAGCATGCTGCCAGGTTACCTTGACTCTGCAGTCGACAATGGCAGGGTGTTGATGGGTGATATGTCGGTGCTTATACGGCAGGGCGACATGGGCGCCGCCCTGCAGCTGCTCGCCGACTTCCTGGAGACCGTGCCCTACTGCGACAACACCCATTACGAGGGCCACTGGCAGCAGA
>CAVGLH010000254.1:0-3118 GCA_963630065.1 Bacteroides fragilis
GAGGAAATCACCAACAACTATAATATGGGTTTCATCACCAACAAGGAGCGTTACAACCAGGTAATCGATGCGTGGACTCACGTGAACACCGACTTGGGTAACATCTTGATGAAGGAGATGACCGAGGCCGACCAGGGCTTCAACGCTGTGTATATGATGCTCGATTCTGGAGCCCGTGGTTCTAAAGACCAGATCAAGCAGCTCTCCGGTATGCGTGGTTTGATGGCCAAGCCTCAGAAGGCTGGTGCCGAGGGCGCACAGATCATCGAGAACCCTATCCTCTCCAACTTTAAGGAGGGTATGTCTGTGTTGGAGTACTTCATCGCTTCCCACGGTGCCCGTAAGGGTCTTGCCGATACCGCTATGAAGACTGCCGATGCTGGTTACTTGACCCGCCGTCTTGTAGACGTATCGCATGATGTCATCATCAACGAGCCCGACTGTGGCACACTCCGTGGCTTGGTATGTACAGCATTGAAGAACGGTGACGAAGTGATTTCATCCCTCTATGAGCGTATCCTCGGTCGTGTATCAGTTCACGACGTGATTCATCCTACTACGGGTGCCATCATTGTGAAGGCAGGCGACGAGATTACCGAGGCCAAGGCCAAGGCCATTGAGGATTCTCCTATCGAGAGCGTCGAGATTCGTTCGGTGCTCACTTGCGAGAGCAAGAAGGGTGTCTGCATGAAGTGTTACGGCCGCAACTTGGCTACAGCCCGTATGGTTCAGCTCGGTGAGGCCGTGGGTGTCATCGCTGCACAGGCCATCGGTGAGCCTGGTACTCAGTTGACTCTCCGTACGTTCCACGCCGGTGGTATCGCATCCAATGCAGCCGCCAACGCCAAGATTGCTGCGAAGAACAAGTCTTTGATCGAGTTCGACGAGTTGAGCACCGTGCCTTTCGTTGAGGAAGACGAGGAAGGAAACGACGTGAAGTGCGAGAAGGTGGTGAGCCACTTGGCTGAAATCCGCTTCATCGATCCTAACACGAAGATTGTGCTTTCTACATTGAATGTTCCTTACGGTTCGTCTCTTTATTATAAGGAGGGGGACATTGTCGAGAAGGATGCTGTTATCGCCCGTTGGGACCCATTCAACGCCGTTATCGTCAGCCAGTATGCTGGTACGTTGAAGTTCAATGACGTGCAGCGAGACCAGACCTACCGTGCAGAGGTCGATGAGACCACGGGCTTGGAGGAGAAGATTATCACCGACTCCAAGAACAAGGCAATGGTTCCTTCTTGCGACGTGTTGGATGCCAATGGTGAGGTGCTTGGCACCTACAACCTCCCTGTGGGCGGTCACTTGGCCGTTGAGGATGGTCAGACCATCAAGACGGGTGAGGTCTTGGTTAAGATTCCACGTGCCGTAGGTGGCGCCGGTGATATCACCGGTGGTCTTCCACGTGTAACCGAGCTTCTTGAGGCTCGTAACCCATCCAACCCTGCCGTTGTATCCGAGATTGATGGTGAGGTGACCATGGGCAAGGTGAAGCGTGGTAACCGTGAGATCATCGTTACCTCTAAGACTGGCGACCAGAAGAAGTATCTCGTATCTCTGTCTAAGCAGATCTTGGTACAGGAGCATGATGCCGTGCGCGCCGGTACTCCATTGTCTGATGGTAGCGTTACTCCAGGCGACATCCTCGCCATCATGGGTCCTACCGCCGTTCAGGAGTATATCGTGAACCAGATTCAGGACGTGTACCGTCTGCAGGGTGTGGCCATCAACGACAAGCACTTCGAGGTGGTGGTTCGCCAGATGATGCGCAAGGTGCGCATCGACGATCCGGGCGACACTACATTCTTGGAGCAGGAGTTGGTCGACAAGCTCGACTTTGCCGAGGAGAACGACCGTATCTGGGGCAAGAAGGTGGTTACCGATGCCGGCGACAGCGAGAACCTCAAACCGGGTCAGATTGTCACTGCCCGCAAGTTGCGTGACGAGAACTCAGCCTTGAAGCGTCAGGACAAGAAGCTTGTACAGGTTCGCGATGCTGTGGCTGCCACATCTACTCAGATTCTGCAGGGTATCACCCGTGCCGCTCTCGGTACGAAGAGCTTCATGAGTGCCGCTTCCTTCCAGGAGACCACCAAGGTCTTGAACGAGGCTGCCATCCGTGGAAAGGTGGATTACCTTGAGGGTATGAAGGAGAACGTGATCTGTGGCCACTTGATTCCAGCAGGTACAGGTCTCCGCCAGTGGGAGAAGCTCATCGTCGGCTCCAAGGAGGAGTACGAGCGTATGCAAGCCAACAGAAAGAACGTGCTCGACTATGCCGATTCTCCAATTGGAGAGTAATGGCTTAGCGTGAGCCGATAGATATAAGAAAGGGATATGCCTGCAATGGCATATCCCTTTTTTGCGTGTTTGGGTATATATTTTTATCCTTCCTGGATAATCCAGTCGCCAATGGTTCGCTGGTTGCTGTCGTAGTTGACACCAATCTTGTAGAGGCGCTTGCCGTCGGCCGAATAGGGTATCAGATAGCCCTTGTCGTCTATCTGCTTGATGGCTTCCTCCGCCGAGCCGTCGTATTTCAGTTCGAAGACATACACGGCATCGGGCACGTGGACCACGGCGTTCGCCCTGCCTATGGCACTGTCTTCCTCCACCAGGATGAAGGCACCCATGAGGTTGAAGATGAGGTAGAACACCGTCTGGAAATCGCGCTCGTTCTTGTTGGAGAGGCGGTTGGAGATGCTGGCGAGGTAGGCTTTCAGCCGCACCATCGCCCCCTCCAGGTCGCCGTCGTAGAGCATTTCTACGAAGTCGGCCACGAGTCCGTTGTTGTCAATCGACACGGGCGAGAGGTAGTTGGGGGCAAGGCTCTTCAGCATTCCTATCTTCACCTCCCTGTTGGGATAGCCCAACTGGTAGCTCTTGGTGAGGGGCTTGTATTTCTTGATGGTGAGGTAGCCGCTCTGGTAGAGTAGGGGCAGGGCGGAGGTCATCTGCTCGGGCGACACGTCGAAGTCGTCCACGTTGCAGCCCTTCTTCTCGATGTCCATCACGTTGACGTGATATTTCTGCAGACTCTTGATGAGATAGCTCGGCGTACCGGAGCCGAACCAATAGGATTCTATCGCTTGCCCGTTCATGGCTCTTACCAAGC
>CAVGLH010000255.1:0-3115 GCA_963630065.1 Bacteroides fragilis
TCACCATTGATGTCATTCACGGTCATGTAAGAGTAGTTGTAGCTACCGCGCCATGCCTCGTAAATGAAGCTGTAGTGGTTGCTGCAGTGGTCGTGGATGGTGGCGGAAGCCACTACACGGTCTGGAGTCACGTTCTTACCGTTGTGGAGCTTGATGTTGTTGGGACCGTATACGGTAGAGATGTAGTTCAACACGGACGAAGCGTTGGAGCCGGGGAGAGATGTAACCTCCTTGGAAACGGTGTGGGTATAGGCTGCCATCAAGCTGATCCAGTCAGCCGGACGAGCGTTGACCTGTGCGGAGAACGACCAACCGTAGCCACGGCTTGTGTTCTCCAAGACGTAGGCACTCTTGGATGTATAGGTGGCACCGCTTGGATATACAGGGCGGTTGTCGGCACCGTTGAAACGCACGAAGCCAGAAGGATCCAGCACATTCCAGTCTGTAAGGGTGGCTGCGTTGAGCGTCTTGTTGAAGATTCCCTCCAAAGTCACTGACAATGGGAAAGAAACAGGAATCTGATAGTCAACGGCCAAAGAGGTCTTCCATACCTGGGGCAACTTGAACTTGGAATCTACGGCAGAGATGGCCGAAGGAACCGTACCTGTCTCAGGAGTGATGGTTGAAGGATAACCCATGGAAATCAACTTATCGCGAAGAGCGGCTGCTGTAGGCTTGCCGTTGGCATCGCAAACGAGGCCGCCAACAAACTGGCTCATGTCGGCACTCTTGGCGTTGAGCTGTGCCTGATACTGAACCATACCCGAGTTGGTAGGCAAGTTGGTGAAGAACACCAATGGCAAACGGCCCTGGAAGAAGCCCGTACCACCGCGCACCTTCAGGCTCTTGTCGCCGAGCACATCATAGACGAAACCGATACGGGGAGAAATCGTCAGGTTGCTGCCAGGCCACTTGCCGGTGTCGATATGACGCCCGCCGTAGTCGAGTGCGAGCACGGAGTTGTTGGTCATCAAGTCGTTGTTGTTGAAGAAGATGCCGTCCAGGCGAAGGCCATAGGTCAACTTGAACTTATCGTTCACCTGCCACTCGTCCTGGGCATAGATGCCAGCCTTGTTGTAACGGACACGGGCTGTAGGGTTGCTCTCGCCATTGTAGCCATAAGTCAAGCACACAATCTCGGGAGCTGCACCACTATAGAAGTCTTCGAGAGACTTGTAGCGATAATAGCCTGAACCATTACGCATATAAGAGTTGTCGGCCATCTGATGCTCGAAGCTGAGACCGGCGATGATCTTGTGGTTGCCGAAATAATAAGTCACGTCGTCCTTGATGTTCCACACCGTGTTGTGAACGGCATTGTTCCATGTGAACAATTCATAACCCAAGGCCATGTAGTTGTTGGAACCGTCAGAATCAGCCTTGCCTGTCACATCCGTCTGTCCGCCATCGAGAATGTCGATGAATGGGAACTCGTCGGAATTGGTGAAGCGGGTGTCGTCCAGCTTGGAATAGGTGAACAGCAACTGGTTGGACAAATTGTCGGAGAAACGGCTGTTCAAGTCAACCGACCAAGAGTTGACGAGGTTGTCGTTGGCATACATAGAGTTGGCAAACGACATGGAGTACTGCGACATACGAGAGCCGGCGGCACGTGTACCACCGTCCATAGATGAAGCGTTGGGAGAGTTCCAAGAGCGGTTCTTGGTATAGTTGTAGCGCAAGGCCAAGTGGTGCTGGTTGGTGATGTTCCAGTCCAAGCGCAAAAGGAGCTTGTAGTTGTTCTCGTCAGCTGGGAAGCTGGTCCAGGAACCTGTGTCGTAACCATATGTGTTGCGAACGAACTCGGAAACGTTGCGCAAGTCACGCAACTTGGTACGGGAAATATAGTTGTCGGCATCAGCCACTCCGTCTTCAGAGCCCTGCCAGCGGTTGGCTACGGTAGGAGTCTTGATCATTTCACCGTTGGCGAAGAAGAAGAGCTTGTTCTTGAGGATGGGGCCACCAAAGGTGAAACCATAAGTGGTTGACTGGTCTTTCTCGCGGGCACCGTTGATCTGCTCACGCTCAATGGCGTCGCCACGCATGTTCTCGTTCTTGTGATAAACGTATGCAGAACCCTTGAAGTCGTTGGTACCCGACTTGGTGATGGCGTTGACACCACCGCCTACGAAGTTGGTCTGGCGAACATCATAGGGAGAGATAACCACCTGCATTTCCTCGATGGCGTCGAGAGAGATAGGATTGCCACCGCCGGGGAGCTTCTCTGTAAGGCCGAAGTTGTTGTTGAAGTTGGCACCATCCACAGTGAAGTTGGCCGTACGGCCGTCGGCACCACCAAACGACATTCCGTTTCCACCATAGGGAGAGAGACGGGTGATGTCCGTAATGCTACGGCTCACAGTTGGCATATTGGAAATCTGAGAGTTGGAGATGTTGGTGGAAGCACCAGTCTTCTCCACAGCAAACTTGGTACCCTTGGCCACAACCACCACCTCGCCAAGCGCCTGCGCGTCCTCGCTGAGGGTAGCCTTGAGGTTGTAGGTTTCACCCAGCTGGAGGGTTACGTCCTTGTAGACCTTGGTCTCATAGCCGATGTAGCTAATCTTTACCTGGTAGGGGCCACCCACGCGCATACCGTTGATGGTAAACAATCCCTTGGTGTTAGTTACAGCGTTGTAGCGTGTACCGGATGGCACGTGAACGGCTTCAATCGTGGCGCCAATCACATCCTCACCATCCGCAGTTACCGAACCACTTAACCCGGAAGTGGTGATCTGCGCCATTGCAGTGGAGACCACAAAGGCCAGCAAAGCAATGAGTAAATGCAATCTTTTCTGCATACCTTAAATACGAAAATTAATTAATAATAACGAGGCCGACGCCTCTTTTTTCCTCAAAATTTATAATTCTGCTGCAAAATTAAACAAAAATTTCGATAAACGTGTTACAACCAGATGAAAAACTTATAGTTTTATGCAAAAAAAATTCCGCACTAAGCAAATAGTGCGGAATTTCAGCTTTTTAACAGTCTTTCTATCCTCAATTTATAACTTGGTGCAGCGAGGGCGATTACTTGCTTGAGTGGTACAGCGAGGGCGCTCACTTGCTTGAGTGGTACAGCGAGGGCGATCACTTGCTTGAGTGGTACAGCGAG
>CAVGLH010000256.1:0-3107 GCA_963630065.1 Bacteroides fragilis
TGGTACAGCGAGGGCGCTGTACCTCCTACAGTTACCAACACTTGCCAGCAAAGGCAATGATAGGAGGTACGGCGCCCCCGCCGTACCACTCAGACAAGGAATTGTATGAGAAATGTACCAACTTATTTTTTTGTTATTACATAAACAAAGAATATTCAGTATAAGTATAAGTAAAAGTGTAACTATTTTAATTAGAACATTATGAAAAAATTCAATCTCTTCGCAATGGGCTTGCTCGCAGCAGCAGCGGTCTCATTCACAGCATGCAGCAGCAACGACGATTTGAGCAGTGGCACCACTGAGCAGTCGAAGGCAGACGGTTTCTACATGACCCTCACAGTTCAGACTCCAAAATCCAATGGCACAAGAACTGAAATACCTTCTGATGAAAAGAAGCAGAAGGAGGCCACAAGTCAAGAGTCGGATGTAACCTCCGGTACATTCTATCTCGTAAATGAGGCTGGAACTTTGGTATATAGCAAGGTAATGTCACAAACTGAGTGGGAAAACAGCAAGATTCCTACTCAAGGAACAAATGGTAAGACCACTCTTTCCATCTCTGTAAAGAACGTTACTGCAGGTGAAAAATACAAGGTATATTTCTTGGCAAATACTACCAGCCAATCTCCTTGGAAAAACGATGTATACAGCGTGCCGGCAACTATCCCAACAGATCAAAGCAAGTTCTCCGCCGCATATAGCGTTGACAATAGCTTCGCTATGTTCAACGAGAACGATAAGAGTAACAAGGCCGACCAATATGAGGTAACTTTTGCAGAGGAGAACAAGAAAGCAGAGAAGCCTGCAAAAGTTAAAGTTGACGGAACTGAGTCTCCTATCAAGATTGAGCGTATAACGGCAAGAATCGATGAGCCGACATCAACCGCAACTACAATTAACACCACGAAGCCTGCAAACTTCAGTGAACTTTCTGCAGCAGAGAAAAAGAAGATTGAGGATGCTTTGGATAAGGTAAAGAGTGTAGCATTGACACGCTACGCCATCTCCAACTTGAGCAACAAGACCTACTTGATGCAGCACTGGAATAATGACTTCACAGCAATGGCTATTCCAGACGAAACCACCTACATTCAGCCTACATCTGAATTCGGAGGTACCACAGATGCGCAAAACCTCGATTACTTCAAGGCTGTAACAGATGACAAGACTGGCAAGGACTATGTCTTCGAGAACAACAGCACAAACGCTAAAACTACGATGTACTTCGAGTATAAGGTGACTCTTGACGACACTAAGTTTACAGATGATACTCCCGACTGCTCCGACGGCACCTTCTACCGCTTCGACAACAAGGTTTACCGCAGCTTGGAAGCTATCGCTAAAGCTTACGAAAAGCAGACCAATCCTTTCGGTAGCAAGACTGCCGATCAGGTTAAGGAAGAGCTGAAAATCACAACAGGTGACACCAAAACGATTGGTGCATCAGAGACCGAGTTGAAGAAATTCCGTGAGACATACAATATCGAGGTGTACCGCGCTGGTTTGTGCTACTACAAGAACGATATCACCGATTCGAACATGAACGATGCGGCAATGATTCTTCGCAACACCATCTATCAGTTGACAGTGAACAATGTTTACAACATCGGTGCCGATGTTCCTAACGGAAACCCAGAAACTGTAGAAGCAATGTACTATCTCGGCGTAGAGGTTGCAGTTAACAACTGGGTTTTGAGTACCCAGAGCGTTGATTTGAAGTAATCTCATAAACTATCCTATTCTCCCGGGGCATCCCTCTCACCCCCGGGAGAATACCCCCCCTAGAAGCGAGAGGAAAGACGCTGACATACCACCTTCAAGGAACAGAACTCAGAAAACTAACAAGATAAAGAATTATCAATATGGCAAACTTCTCATGTAAATATTTGGGACACCAAGCACTATACATCGCCAAAAGCTGGGGCAAACTGGTCATGCCATCTGTCATGGCTCTCACTGCCTTGTCGTCTTGCATCAACGACGACATGGATAGCTGTCCATCCGTCACCCCGAAAGTGTCGCTCAAGTTTGACTACACCTACAACGTGAAGGATGCCGACGCTTTCTCTGCCGAGGTGAAAAACCTCAACGTGTATGTGTTCGACCAAAACGGAAAATACTTCGATACCTACGTGCAGTCGTCAGAGAAATTCGATACCGGCTACACCATGGACATCAGCGACCTCAACAAGGGAAAGTACACCTTCGTATGTCTGGCACGCAACAAGCAGTATGATGCCACCAGGGCCGATGCCGACTCCACCGCCGAAGACGAGATGGAGTTCACCTTCACCAAGCTCACCCCGGGCGTGTCCACCATGGCCGACCTGCAGGAGGAGATGGGAAAGAAGGGAGAGCAGGAGGGATTCGTCAACAACAAGAACTTCACCGCCCTCTACACCGCCCGCACCACGGTAGACTTCCAAGACAAGGACACCACATCCACCCTCAGCCTGATGAAGTGTACCAAGACCTACCGCATCGTGCTGCTGCCCTACGAGAACGACCAGACCGACTTCAAGCCTGAAAACTTCGACGTGCGCATCGAAGGATCCGCCGCCCTGCTCGACTGCAACGGCGACAAGGTGGAGAACAAGCTGATTACCTACCTGCCCTACAACGAGGAGTGCCGCAGCAACTACGGCGACGAGAAAACCCTCGTGGACGGACAGCCCGTGGACCAGGCACTGGTCTACGACCTGGCCTCATCCCGTATGTTTGAGCGCACCAACGATCAGGTAGCCACCACCAAGGCTGCCGACGGCACCACCACCTACAGCGACAAGCGCATCATCATCACCGACAAGCGCGACCCCAACAACCCCAAGGTGGTGTTCAACCACTCCCTCCCCTGGTTCCTCGCCCTCTGCGGTGAGAACTCATCGGGTACGGGCAAGAAATGGGGCGACCAGGAATACCTGGACCGCCAAGACCACTACGTCCTGATGTTCTACGTGCCCGACACCCGCGACTACAACTTCACCGCCAATATGAAGGTGAACGGATGGGTGCTGAACCGCAAGGACACCGACCTACACTAACCCCTCATAGCCCCCCTATATATGGGGCATTCAGGCGGTTGTATGATCCGCCGTCAAGTATAAGTA
>CAVGLH010000257.1:0-3088 GCA_963630065.1 Bacteroides fragilis
CAAAGGGTGGTCGTACTTTCACATTCGCTGCTATCGTCGTTGTAGGTGACGGTAAAGGCGTTATCGGTTATGGTCTTGGCAAGGCTGGTGAAGTTACAGCTGCCATCGCCAAGGGTACTGAGGCTGCAAAGAAGAACTTGGTGAAGGTTCCCGTACTCAAGGGTACTGTTCCTCACGAGGTGGAGGTTGCATTCGGCGGTGCCAAGGTTCTCCTCAAGCCGGCTGCTGCCGGTACCGGTCTGAAGGCCGGTGGTGCTATGCGTGCCGTTCTGGAGAGCGTAGGTGTGAAGGATGTCATTGCAAAGTCCAAGGGTTCTTCCAACGCCCACAACTTGGTGAAGGCTACTATCGCCGCTCTCTCTGAGATGCGTGACGCCTACACTGTAGCTGGCGAGCGTGGTGTGAGCATGGATAAGGTATTTAACGGTTAATTAGGAGATTCTAAATATGGCAACAATTAAAGTCAAGCAGATTAAGAGTAAAATCGGTGCCCCAGTTGATCAGAAGCGTACACTTCAGGCTTTGGGTCTCCACAAGATTTCTCAGGTTGTTGAGGTTGAGGATACTCCAAGCAACCGTGGTATGATTCGCAAGGTTCATCACCTCGTTAACGTAGTAGATTAATTCATCTTTTAAATTAAGAACGATTATGAAATTAAATAATTTGAAACCCGCTGCCGGCTCAACTCATTCACGTCGTCGTATTGGTCGTGGTCCAGGTTCTGGACTCGGCGGTACTTCTACTCGTGGACACAAGGGTGCCAAGGCTCGTTCTGGTTACAAGAAGAAGATTGGTTTCGAAGGTGGTCAGATGCCTTTGCAGCGTCGTGTTCCTAAGTTTGGTTTCAAGAACATCAACCATAAGGAATACTTTGCTGTTAACCTTTCTACCCTTCAGGCTCTTGCAGAGGCCAAGAACCTTACCAAGATCGGTATCGCTGAGCTGAAAGAGGCTGGTCTTACCAACGGTAAGGAGCTCGTAAAGGTTCTCGGCAACGGTGAGTTGAAGGCTAAGTTGGAAGTAGAAGCCAATGCTTTCTCTAAGTCTGCCGAAGAAGCTATCAAGGCAGTAGGTGGTAATGCAACTATAATCTAAGTAGATGAAAAAGTTTATTGAGACACTAAAGAACTGTTGGAAGATTGAGGATTTGCGTCAGCGACTCCTCATCACCCTTCTGTTTACGGCTATTTACCGTTTTGGCTCGTTTGTTGTGCTTCCCGGCATTAACCCGAGTATGTTAGACAAACTTCAGTCACAGACCTCTGGCGGCCTTATGTCGCTTTTGGACATGTTCTCTGGTGGTGCATTTTCCAATGCTTCCATCTTTGCGTTGGGAATAATGCCTTATATCTCAGCTTCTATTGTTATGCAGCTTCTCGCTGTCGCTGTGCCTTATTTCCAGAAGATGCAGCGCGAGGGTGAGAGCGGCCGAAAGAAGATTCAATGGTATACTAGGATTTTGACGGTGGCCATCTTGGTTTTCCAGGCTCCTAGTTACCTTTTGAACTTGAAGATGCAGGCAGGTAATGCGCTGGCTACAGGCATTAGCTGGACAGTCTTCATGATTCCGGCCACCATCATTCTGGCAGCGGGAAGTATGTTCGTACTCTGGCTCGGTGAGCGCATCACCGACAAGGGTGTGGGCAATGGTATCTCCCTCATCATTATGGTGGGTATCATGGCCCGTCTTCCTCAGGCATTCGTTCAGGAGGTCACCTCTCGTTTGCAGGCTATCTCAGGCGGTGGTTTGATTATGTTCATCGTTGAGATTCTCATCCTCTACGCAGTGGTATGTGCTTCCATCCTCTTGGTGCAGGGCACCCGCAAGGTTCCCGTTCAGTATGCCAAGCGTCTGGTGGGCAACAAGCAGTATGGCGGTGCACGTCAGTACATCCCCTTGAAGCTTTTCGCTGCCAACGTAATGCCTATCATCTTCGCACAGGCTTTGATGTTCATTCCATTGGCGATAGTTCGCTATCAGTCTGAAAACGCCAGCAGCGTTGTTCAGCAGTTGATGGACAACCGCAGTTTGCTTTATAATGTGGTTTATGTGATCCTCGTGATTGCTTTCACCTATTTCTATACTGCGATAACATTGAACCCCACGCAGATGGCCGAGGATATGAAGCGTAACAATGGTTTCATACCAGGTGTCAAGCCGGGTAAGGATACGGCTGAGTACATTGATACCGTAATGTCTCGAATTACTTTGCCAGGTTCATTATTCATAGCATTTATTGCGATTATGCCAGCTCTTGCAGGACTCCTTGATGTGCAGCAGGCCTTCTCTCAATTCTTCGGAGGTACATCTCTGTTGATTTTGGTAGGTGTTGTCATCGACACGTTGCAGCAGATTGAGAGTCACATGCTGATGCGCCATTACGATGGTCTGCTCAATTCAGGCCATACGCGTCAGGGTGGAGTAGCTGCTTATTAATATAACATAAACATGTGTAATGACTCTCCATAGGGATTGTTCTTATGGAGAGCCTTTACCGCTTATAAAGTTATCGTATGGCAAAACAGTCGGCTATTGAGCAAGATGGAACAATCGTAGAGGCATTGTCGAATGCTATGTTCCGAGTTGAGTTGGAGAATGGTGTTGACATCACTGCACACATCTCCGGTAAGATGAGAATGCATTACATCAAGATTTTACCGGGCGACAAGGTCAAGGTGGAGATGAGTCCCTACGACCTTACGAAGGGTAGAATTGTTTTTAGATACAAATAATATTCATATTTATATAAGGTTATGAAGACAAGAGCATCATTGAAGAAACGTTCTGCTGACTGCAAGATCGTTCGTCGCAAAGGTCGTCTTTTTGTGATCAACAAGAAGAACCCTAAGATGAAATTGCGTCAGGGTTAATGTTAAAGTATTGTAAAAGTACGTTTGTTTCAAAAAAAAGTTGTACTTTTGCACCGCTTTTAACGAAAAGGTATTAATTATTTAAATTATTTTTTTATTTACAATGGCAATAAGAATTGTTGGAGTAGATTTGCCCCAGAATAAGCGTGGCGAAATCGCATTGACCTATATCTATGGTATCGGTCGAAGTAGTTCAGCAAAGATATTGGATAAGGC
>CAVGLH010000258.1:0-3087 GCA_963630065.1 Bacteroides fragilis
CCGTCCATCAGACTGGTCTCGTCCATGCCCTTGGAGGCATGCTTGTCCTTTGCCAGTTCCAGTCCCAGGTGGGACGGCTTGCACACGGTCTTGCCCTTGTAGCTCATCTCGTAAGTGGGCTGTCCGTTGCCGGTCAGCGAGAACGTCACTGTGACATTGCCATTGGGCGATTTCACGGTCTGGGCTGCTGCCAACATCGGGAGCAAAAGGCCCAGCGCTAAAACATTCAGTTTCTTCATATTGCTAGTTATTCTATGTTTTACATCTTTGTTAGTATTTATTGTTTATGCTTATTCGTGTGCAAAGATAGCGAAAAGAAACGAATCCCTTGTCATTTTTTCCACCAAAATACTGAGCGTCAGGATGCAAACGTTTGCACAAAACCATTACTGGAGAAAATTTAATCACAGAAAATGAACCGTTATAAAATAAAAGTAGTATCTTTGCAAAAAGATAAACTAAAAAGAGCAAGAATATGGCAGAAATCGTAAACAAATATCCTGTTGGAATACAGGCTTTCGAGACCATTAGAGAGGAAGGCTATCTCTATGTGGACAAGACGAAATATCTTGTGGATTTCCGCAGGAAAGGAATGAGGAATATCTTTCTGAGCCGTCCGAGACGATTCGGCAAGTCGCTTTTTGCCTCTACCCTCCATGCTTATTTCGAGGGGCGAAAGGAACTGTTCGACGGGTTGGCTATCGCCGACTATGAGAAGGACTGGGTGAAACATCCAGTGCTCCACTTCGACATGAGCGGTGCCAAGCACTTCGATGCAGAAAGCTTGAAGGGATACCTTGACTTCATCCTGTTGCCATACGAAAAGATATATGGGACAGGTGAATGTGAGAACACTCCAAACACACGTTTGATGGGAATCGTGGAACGCGCCTATGAACAGACTGGCGAGAAAGTGGTGGTCATCATCGACGAATACGATGCCCCTTTGCTGGATGTGGTACACGAGAAAGACAACTTGAAACAGCTCCGCCTCATCATGCAGAACTTCTATAGCCCTTTGAAGAAACTTGGCCCCTACTTGGAATTCACCTTTCTCACTGGTATCACGAAGTTCTCACAACTCAGCATCTTCAGCGAGCTGAACAACCTCGACAACATCAGTATGCTCGACCAATACTCTGCTATCTGCGGCATCAGCAAGACCGAGCTTACCACCGTGATGAAGCCGGATGTAGAGGCTCTTGGCGCAGCGCTTGGCATGACCTGTGAAGAGTGCCTGGAAGAATTGCGCAGATATTATGACGGCTATCATTTCAGCGAACATTCTGAGGATGTGTTCAATCCTTTCAGTATGATAAGAGCCATGAATAGTAAAAAAATAGATGCCTATTGGTTTGGCTCCGGCACTCCTTCCTATCTCATCAAGAGCTTGCAGAAATACCATGTCAATGTGATGGACATCGAAAGGAAAGGCTGTAATGTGGATGACTTCGATGTTTCTCCAGAGCAGATGACATCGGCTCTTCCTCTGCTCTATCAGAGTGGCTACTTGACCATCAAGAAATACAACCCGATACTGAAGCGCTATTCCTTGGGCTATCCCAACCAGGAGGTCAAGATTGGCATGTTGAAGAGTCTTGCGCCTAATTATCTTTCCCCTGTCTCTTTAGACAACAACAGTCTTGTGGGCGACTTTTTGGAAAAGCTCTACGATGACGACTTGGAAGGTGCGATGGTACGGCTGAAGGCGTACCTCGCCAGCATTTCCAACCGTTTGTCCAATAAGAACGAGCGAGACTTCCAGACAGTTTTCTACCTTATCTTCAACCTGATGGGAGCCTTTATGAGAGTGGAGGAAGGCAGTGCGACAGGCAGAGCGGATGCCGTGGTTTATATGCCAGATGCCGTTTATGTATTTGAGTTAAAGTATGACGGTTCCGCCGAGGAGGCCATCAAGCAGATAGACGACAAAGGCTATCTGATTCCCTACTCCGCCGATGGCAAGCGACTGTTCAAGATTGGTGTCAATTACGACAGCAACCAGCGCACGATTGGCAACTGGATTGTCAAGGAAGAATAAAAACAAGACTTTCCTTGGGCTATTTACAAAAATGCGAGACCTTGCAAAAACAGGGTCTCGCATTTTGAATCCATACATATGTTACCTTATGTAGCTGCGTACCTTGTCGCAAAGCCTCCACCCTTGGAGCCTCGGCATAGCGATAGATCTTGGGGCTGCTTTTTCTCTTACAAGGGTATTTCTATATTATCATTTATACGACAAAGCATTTCTATAATTTTTTTTTATCCTTAGGAGACACAAGAACGCTTTTACCATCCTTAAAAATAATTCGTATTCTATTTAAAGACAGAGCAGGAGCACTTTCCCAACTTTTTGCTTTTACTATTTGAGTGATACTCAATATATTATATTTTGTTTTCATCAAACTACCACATTTAATTATCAGTTCTTTACCACAAACCATATACTTAGTATTGCAAAACAAATCGATTAAAAAAGACATCAATATAGTAGGTAACAACAAGTCCCACACATGAAATGACACGAGTAAAGATGGAAGCACCGAGAGCATCGTTATACCAAACGTAAAAATAACCATCCAAATATCCACTTTTGATTTATAAATCATACATATTATTATTTTTAATTATACTTATTTTTGAGTTTTATGCAATAGTCAATAATCCTAGGATACATAAAATGCAACGAAGGTACAAATTACAGTCTATTTTTCAGGCTTTAGTTTTTAATAACCAGCAATATAGAAGATAAAAACATTTAAAAATTGGGTACATCAAATTGGACAGCCTAATTTATAAGTTGTCAGATATGAGAATTCAATCTCATATCTGACAATATTTTAAATTCTTCCTGTCTGCGAAATCAGCTCGCTCACATTCGCCATCAGCTCCTTGTTGGCTGCCAAGTCCTCGATGTTGAGGTGCATCCGGTAGCGCCAGTAGTGCTTAGGGTTGGCAGGGATGTTGATGCGCTCGGCATCGGCATCGGGCAGGCGGAGCTTCTCGTCGATGGAGAGCCAGTCTTGGATGCTCAGCACGCAGAGCATGGAGGGAGAGGTGAGGTGGCGGGAGATGATGTCTCTT
>CAVGLH010000259.1:0-3038 GCA_963630065.1 Bacteroides fragilis
GATAGGGTCGGCTATCTCGCCATCGTTGTTGAAGAAATAGTAGTCCCAATACTTGCTCTCTGTATCCACTTGCTGTTCTGGAGTCATGTAGAAGTTGTCGGCATAGTCCACGTTTTGCTTCTCATATACCGTCAGGTTGGCGGAGAAGTCGATGTCTATCTTGCCAGCCTTCTTGGCGTTCTTGGTGGTGACAACGATCACGCCATTGGCAGCTTTGGCTCCATAGATGGCGTTGGCAGCGGCATCCTTTAAGACGTTGACGCTCTCGATGTCGTATGGGTTGAGGTCATCGATGCTACCTTCCACAGGCACACCGTCCACAACCAACAATGGGGTGGTCTCGGCATAGAGTGAGGAGGTGCCTCGGATGGTCATCTTGCCGTTGTAGGTAGAGAGACCAGCCACACGGCCTTCGAGGTTGTTCATGATGTTGGTAGTGTATCGCTCGTCCAGTTTTGAAGAAGTGATGGTGGTAACGGAACCAGTCATCTTGGGTTTGGAAATCTCCTGATAACCCGTTACCACTACCTCTGAAAGTTCATGGTCGGTGGCCATCTGCAGGTTGCGTTGGATAGGTGCTCTGCCTGCGCCCAACTTGAGCGTGGCGTTGCTCATTCCCAGGTAACTGAACTTCAGGTTGCAGGCATCGGCCGGAACTTTAAGGGTGTAGAAACCCTTGCTGTCGGTGATGGTGCATACCTTGCTGTCGTCGATGCAGACAGATACGCCTATCAAAGGCTCGCCACTCTCGTCGGTGACGATACCAGACACGTTGCGAACTCGCTCACCGGAGATGCGGCGAGTGATGGTTACGATGTTTCCCTCGATGTCGTACTTGCAGTTTACTTTCTGCATCACATCGTCCAATACCTCGCGCAGAGGGCGGTTGGTGGCATTCACGCTGATGTGCGGCAACTTAGCGGCCAGGTCGGTACTGTAGATGAAGTTCAAGCCTGTCTGTTTCTTTACCTCTGCAAAAAACTGCTTCACGCTCATCGACTTGGCATTGATGGTTACGGTCTGGCGTTGTGTCTTTTGCGCCATAACAGGACTTGCCCCTCCGAAAGTGATGGCTCCCGCAATGAGCGTCGTTACAAAGAGGCTTCGTTTCATGTTCTCAATTTTTTTCATGCTCTCTCTTATATTTACGTTAATACTCGATTATAATCCTATTATAATTCTATTTTAATGGTCTTGGCCTTGGGCATCAGGCAAGCGTGTGTGTCGCAAGCCTGGTAGGTGATGGTAAGGGTAATCTTACCCTGCTTGCCCGTAAACTTCTGGCGCAACACCTGTTCTCCCTCATAGACGATGGACTTGGATCCTGCCATCAGCTTACCTGCCGGCTTTTGCAATTCGCCGACGAGCTTCACGTCGCCTTCTGTCTGAAATTCGTACTTGGTCTCGATATAAGGGTCTTGGTCGCTCACCTTGCTATAGATATGGTAGCCTGGATAAATCTTCATGCGGATGACCCATTCGCCCTCATTGCCATTCCTGATGGTTGCCGAAGCCAAGGAAACAGGGTCGTCCTTTGTAGCCTTTTCCTTCATCGGTGCAAGATTGCTCTCGTCAATATCGTTGAATTTCAGGATGCTGTAGTCGTTGCCGGGAGTCTTAGGGGCGAGGTCGTTGACCAGCCAAAGCCAGCCGCCGCTCTCTGTGAAGAAGAGTTTTTTCTGATACTTGTTGTACCAATCGCGCCATTCCTTGGCATTGTCGTAGCGCAGTAAGGTGTAACGGTAGAGGATGCGCTTTGCTTTCTCCACATCTTGGTTGCTCTCCCAGAGGGAAATGGCTCGGTCTAGAATGCGCTTGTCGTTGTTGGCGATGCCGAGGCTCTTGGCATCGTCGTCTACCTTTACGTCGTAACCGTCGAGGCTACCATAGAAGTAAGGGCGGTTCTCTTCGTAGTATTTCACGTATTTGTCCACGTCGGTGCCAAACTTCTCATAGAGTTCACCCGCTCTTTCTTTTACGTAGTCGAGGTAGGAAGGTATAGGCTGTGGATTCTCGCCTATCTGGATATACATCTTTTCCTCGCCAGTGAGTTTGGCTCCGGCTGCCTCCACCTTTTTGAGTGAGTCGGCATACAGCTTCATCGTTTTGTTGCTCTTTTCCAGCATGGCTTTGTATGCCTCGTAGTTCTCCTTGCTGACAGTGTATTTCCTCTCGTCAACGGTTGTTCTGGTGGCAATGCCCTCGTGGAGCTTGCGGGCAATGATGCGATGGCCCTTGAACTTGCTGATATACACCACGGCATTCAGGAACACAGGCTTTGCCTCGTCGGTCATGTCGGCAGGAGAAGCCGAGAAGCCCCAGTGCAACCAGTTGGCATGGCGGCCGATGGCGATGGCACCGTAGCTCTTGGCGCTTTCGCCGCCCGACATGATTTCGGCGTCGGGGGAGTCGAGGTAGCCCCACTGACGGGTTACCATACCTATCTTATAGCCCTTTGTGTTGCCGTAGTCCTTGTTCTGAACCTTCCACATCGGAAGCATGTCTGGCAGTTTCTCCTGGCACATCTGTGCATATTCCTTCGCACCTTCCGGGGTTGGGCGGTTTACGGTGGTGAGCTTCACCTTGTAAGGGCCTTTGAAAATGGCACTCTTGGTCTGCATGTTATAGGCGTGGCCGAGCAGGCAGAGGCAGTACCAGTCGTTTTTCGTTCCGATGCGGCGACCTACCGTCTCGCTCTCGTCGGCGATGGTGATGACGGGGCGGTCGAAGTCCTCGGGGAAGTACTTGGCATAGACTATCTTGTCGAACTTGCCGTTTTGGGAAACCATGCGTTGCGGCTCCAGCGGCTTTGGATCTCCGTCGATGATGGTCACGTCGTAGTCGTACGACATCTTGTAGTTGTAGTCTTTTCCTTGCACCGCCTTCACCGTTGTGAAGTAGGTCGAAAGAAACGACTCCCATGCGGCAGTACGCTCTGTGATGCTCTTGGCGTTGGCGTCCTTGTCATAGTCGCCGTTGCCGAATGTCTCCATGTCGGAGTGTCCTCCCACATAGAGCACCTTGAGGTTGGTTTTCTT
>CAVGLH010000260.1:0-2987 GCA_963630065.1 Bacteroides fragilis
TCACACCTTCCACGCTGTCTACCTTGGTGCGTACATCCTCCAGGATGAAGTCGGCGGCAGGGCAGGAGGGGGCAGTGAAGGTCATGTCGAGGTCTACGTTGCCATCATCCTTCACGTCTATCTTGTAGATCATGCCGAGGTCCCAGATATTAACGGGAATCTCGGGGTCGTATACGGTCTTGAGTACGTCAACGATCCTCTCTTCTATTGTTGTCTTTTCTTCTTGTGTCATAATCTTAATTTATAATTTGACTACAAAGATAATGCAAATAGGGGACAATACAAAAAGAAAAGGCAGTTTTTTTCGCTTGAGGTGCCAATACGCTTGGTTTGGACTACAATTTCCCCTTGTCGTGGTAGGAGTAGAAAGCCCCGTCGGTGATGATGACATGGTCCATGAAGAAGAGGCGCATGATTTCGCAAGCCTTGGCTATCTTCTGGGTGAGCATGTCGTCGGCCTTGCTTGGGGTGGGGTTGTTGCTCGGGTGGTTGTGGCAGAAGGCGATGATGGTGGCATTGTTGAGTACGGCTTCCTTGATGATGAGGCGGATGTCGGTGGCTGTCTCCGTGATGCCGCCCTTGGAGATACAGGTGGCCTTGATGAGTTTGAAGTTTTGGTTCATCATGAGTAGCCAGGCTTCCTCGGTGCTGAGGTCCTGCATCTTGGGGAGCATGTAGTTGTATACAGCGAGGGATGAGCCCAGGTCTGGACGAGTGCCAATCTTTTCGAGTGCGCGACGCTTGCCCAGTTCGCAAGCCGCTAGGATGGTGATGGCCTTGGCAGGCCCCATGCCCTTGTAGCGTGTCAGGTCTCTGATCTCCTTCTTTCCTAAAGTGTTGAGGTTGTTGTCGCAGTCGTTGAGGATGCGTTTCATCAGGTCTACGGCACTCTCGTCGGTAGACCCTGAACCGATGAGGATGCCCAATAGCTCGGCATTGCTCAATGCTGAGGCTCCCAGTCGTTCGAGTTTTTCGCGGGGCTTGTCTTCCTCTGCCCAGTTGGCGATGGTCAGTTTCTCGGTCATTTGTAGAATGTCTTGTTGTAAGCGCAGAATTCGTCTTGGCCGAGCACACATCTCTTCCACCATGCCGAAATGAATCCGCAGCCATAGCCCATCAGTTGGGTGAAGGCGGCCCGGATGCTAAGCAAGCCTATCTTCATGCTGTTGTTCTGCTTGCTGCTGTCGATGAACAGAGCTGCGATATAGAGGATGATGCCACAGAGACCAAGGCATCCCAACAGCTCCATCGCATGGCCAAGAATGGGGAATATATGTACTATACCCAGCATATAGGGAAGGAATCCGAAGAAGAGCAGCAGGAACGTGCCGACTACCCCCATGGTGAAGACCATGGGCAGGAGATGCACCAGTTTGAGGCTCTCGGGATATTTCTTGTAGAGGTTGATGCGGGCGATGCCGCTGTTGTAGACTTGCCGCCAGAACTTGCGGAAGTCGGTGCGTCGCTTGTGCCATACCCATGCCTCGGGAAACAGTCTGCATTGGCAGCCAGCCTTGAAGATGCGGATGGAGAAATCAATGTCCTCGCCGAAACGCATATTGGAAAAACCGTTCAACTTGAGATAAACATCCCGGCGGATGCCCATGTTGAACGAACGGGGATAGAATTTGTCCATCTTCTTCTTTCCGCCACGGATGCCGCCGGTGGTGAAGAAGGATGTCATGGAGTAGGAAATCGCTTTCTGGGTGTCTGTAAATGATGGGTGGGCCTTGTCCGGGCCGCCGAACGCATCGGCAGGCTCCTTGGCCAACTCATCACTTACAGCCTTCAGATAGCCCTCTGGCAAGACCACGTCGCTGTCGAGTATCAAGAGATACTCCCCCTTGGCGCGATTGGCGCCATAGTTGCGACTCTGTCCTGGGCCAGAGTTCTCTTTATAATAATAATGTATGTCCATCTTGCCATCGTATCGCTTGCAAACTTCCTCACAAGGAGTCTGCGAGCCATCTTCCACGATGACCACCTCGAAGTCTCTCTCCGTTTGATGGGTGAGGCTCTCCAAAAGCTCGTCCACTTCGTCGGGACGGTTGAATACTGGCACTATGATGGAATACTTCATACTCTTTTTACTCGCTTACACGGCCGAGGTAGCTACCGTCACGTGTGTCGATCTGGATAGTCTCGCCCTCGTTAACGAACAAAGGTACGCGAACCTCAGCACCTGTCTCAAGAGTAGCAGGCTTGGTAGCGTTGGTGGCAGTGTTGCCCTTTACGCCTGGCTCGGAGTGAGTAATCTTCAAAGTGGTCTTCACGGGCATCTCGGCCAAGAGCACAGTGCCGTCGGTAGCGTCTGTTACGACCTCCACTACGTCACCCTCCTTCATATACTGACCGCCTGTAACGTTCTCCTTGTCGATTGGCACCTGCTCGAAGGTCTCCTGGTTCATGAAGATGCAGCTTGCTCCATCCTCATAGAGGTACTGGTAAGGACGGCGCTCCACGCGAACATCCTCCAGCTTGAAGCCTACCTGGAAAGTACGCTCCAGCACGCGGCCGTCGGCAACGTTCTTCAATTTTGTGTTCATCACCGTGTTGCCCTTACCTGGCTTTCTGTGCTGAAAGTCAATGCAAACCCATACCTTGCCATCCATGCGGATGCAAGTGCCTTTCTTAATTTCCTGTGAATTAATCATTTCTTATTTATCTTGTAATGTTATTATTCCAAAATCGTGTGCAAAGTTACGGTAAAATGATGAAAAATCAAAGGAAATATCGAAAAAAACATAAATATTTAAGCTAAATTTGGTGGTTTTCTTGGTTATTTCAGAAAATATGCGTAATTTTGCAGCCCAAAAAGGGCGTATTCCGCACTTTTGACAAGAATTATAAATTAAAAAATAAATAAGAAAAATGAAAAGAACATTTCAGCCTCACAATCGTCGTCGCGTGAACAAGCATGGTTTCCGCGAGCGTATGGCAACAAAGAATGGTCGTCGCGTATTGGCTTCTCGCCGTGCTCATGGCCG
>CAVGLH010000261.1:0-2972 GCA_963630065.1 Bacteroides fragilis
ACCTCTCTGAGGAGGAATTGGAGGAGAAGCACGCCGAGGCTACACGTTACTATGATGATGTGATGCGTGACGCTATGCGCCGTTGCATCCTCGATGAGGGCTTGCGTCTCGACGGTCGTGCCACAACAGAGATTCGTCCTATCTGGTGCGAGGTTTCACCTCTCCCAATGCCTCACGGAAGTGCCATCTTCCAGCGTGGCGAGACGATGTCGCTCTCTACCTGTACCCTCGGTACTAAGATGGATGAGAAGCTCATCGATGGTGTTCTTGAGAAGAGCTACCAGCGCTTCCTCCTCCACTACAATTTCCCTCCATTCTCTACAGGCGAGGCCAAGGCTCAGCGTGGCGTAGGTCGTCGTGAGATTGGTCACGGCCACTTGGCTTGGCGCGGTTTGAAGGGTCAGATTCCTTCAGACTTCCCTTACACAGTACGTTTGGTAAGCCAGATTCTGGAGTCTAACGGTTCTTCTTCTATGGCTACAGTTTGTGCCGGTACACTCGCCCTGATGGATGCTGGCGTTCCTATGAAGAAGCCTGTTTCCGGTATTGCCATGGGTCTTATCAAGAACCCGGGTGAGGAGAAGTATGCTGTATTGAGCGACATCCTCGGTGATGAGGACCACTTGGGCGACATGGACTTCAAGACCACTGGTACACGCGATGGTTTGACCGCTACCCAGATGGATATCAAGTGCGACGGTTTGAGCTTCGAGATTCTTGAGGAGGCTTTGATGCAGGCTAAGGCTGGCCGCGAGCACATCCTCAACTGCATGATGGAGACCATCTCCGAGCCTCGTGCCGAGATGAAGCCTCAGGTTCCACGCATCGTGGCGTTCGATATTCCTAAGGAGTTCATCGGTGCAGTGATTGGCCCCGGCGGTAAGATTATCCAGCAGATGCAGGAGGATACAGGTTCTACCATCACTATCGACGAGAGCGACGGCAAGGGTCATGTTCAGGTGTCTGCACCTAACAAGGACTCTATCGATGCAGCTCTTGCCAAGATTAAGGCCATCGTGGCTGTTCCCGAGGTAGGCGAGGTTTATGAGGGCACTGTTCGTTCCATCATGCCTTACGGTTGCTTCGTGGAGATTCTCCCAGGCAAGGACGGTTTGCTCCACATCTCAGAGATTGACTGGAAGCGTCTTGAGACTGTCGAGGAGGCTGGCATCAAGGAAGGCGACAAGATCAAGGTGAAGTTGATGGAGATTGATCCTAAGACGGGCAAGTACAAGCTCTCTCACCGTGTTCTCGTTGAGAAGCCAGAGGGTTTCGTAGAGCGTGAGCGTCGCCCACGTCCAGAGCGTGGTGAGCGCAGGGGCCGTCGCGATGACCGTCATGAGGGTCGTGGTGAGCGTCCTGCTCGTCAGCCACGTCGTTACGAGCATCGTGATGAGGAGCAGGCTCCCAAGGACTTCAACGATTCCTTGGACCACAACAATGATGTAGAATAACAATTCGCATGATATTTATAAAGGTGCATTCCGCTCCGGCGTGGTGCACCTTTTTTGTAAAGACTTCATTTCGGTTGTAGGGATATAGCCGAGTAAACTAGTTATGATGATTGAGTTTTCTGCTTGAATTGCTACTTTATATTAAATAAGGTGGAAATGCCTATTTGGAAACTGTATGAAATGTAGCGGTTTTAAATTTGAGTTTTATTAAAAATAATTGCGATATTTCTTGGAACGTATCGAAAGATTACCTATCTTTGCATCAGAATCAAGAAACAAACTTGGTTCT
The DNA here is from genome assembly GCA_963630065.1 of Bacteroides fragilis. Lineage (GTDB taxonomy): Bacteria > Bacteroidota > Bacteroidia > Bacteroidales > Bacteroidaceae > Prevotella > Prevotella fragilis_A. Next base: position 1,744 of record CAVGLH010000261.1, read on the forward strand.
GATAACTAAGAAGTAATAATGACTTCATAAGTCAAACAATTTAAAATAGAAAGATTATGATTAAAAAAATATTTGTAGCAGCAATGATGATGGTAGCCTCTTTGTCCGTAAACGCTCAGAATGAGGCGGTAACAAACCAGTCTGTCCTCGACCTCTTGAAGGAGGGTTTCTCTTCAGAGGAAATCATAGGTGCCATTGAGAATAGCTCCACTCGTACGATTACATTCGACATCAATTATATGCGCGACCTGAAGGCTGCAGGTGCCACACAGGAGTTGACCACTTATCTCCAGAAGATTGCCAAGACCGACAATGGCTATGAGGGTGTAGTGCTTTGGAATCCAGCTGGAGGTGGCAAACCAGTGAAGGTTTATCGCACCAATTTCGAGAAGGAGGAGAAGAGCTTCAACCTCGGTACTATTGCTGCCATCGCTGGTGCTGCTTGGGGTGTAGGTAGCGCAGTGAGCGGACGTTCTATTGGAGCTGGAGAGGCTGCTGCAGTAACAGGTGGTGCCCTGTTGATGGCTTCTACAGGCAAGGATGTGCAGAAGCTTGTAATCCCTGGTTCTACTTCCAAGGTTAAGACCGGCACTCAGCCAGTGTTCCGCTTCTTCTTCAATCATGACTCTGGCCAAAGCTTCAAGCAGGATGCATCCAATGCATACGAGATGGTGATGAACAGCATCCAGAGCCCCAATGAGTTCCAGCTCATCAAGATGCAGGTGAAAGAAAGCAAGAAGGGTGGCCGTCGCCTCTTCCCGAAGAGCATGTCCTATACGGTTGCAGGTTTCGAGGGAACCAATGCCAGCACACGTGAGATGGTGAACTTTGAGATTAACACCATCAACAACAATACTTTCGAGGTGACATTCCCGCAGCCACTGGAGCCAGGCGAGTACTGCTTCTTCTACAAGAGCGGTCTTAGCAACCAGTACTTCCAGTCTCAGCCATTCGGCTTCGACTTTACAGTAGAGTAAAATAGGTAAAAGATATACTTTTGTTTTGGTCCCGTTGATTCTCTGGATTCATTTGAACTTGTGGAGTCAGCGGGATTTTTCTGCGCATAGGCCAAAACTGCTTTACGCTACATTATCGCTTTGTAATAATTTGAATAATAGGGTTTTAGCTTGGTGTAATGTGCTTTATGACATTGCACCAACATTACACCCTACTAGTAAGCGTCTCCGCATTTATACCTTGCATAACTCAAAAAAAGCAGTAACAGCATT
>CAVGLH010000262.1:0-2908 GCA_963630065.1 Bacteroides fragilis
TAACACGAATGTCCATGAATTGGACATGAATTTTCAGAAATTAATTTATGTCTAACTCTATATGAAGGAAAGAAACCTGAATTATGACTTGGTGAGGTGCCTGGCGATATTCTTCGTCATCAGCATCCATTAGAGCGGCCTTGTGGGCGACGTGAAATGGGTGAAGGGGTTCTCTTCGGAATACTTCGTGTGGTTCGTGTATTTCGTGATGGGCTATGTCATCACCCATGGTCTGCATGAGTGGCGGCACTTCGGGAGCGCCAGCATCGGGCTGCTCGTGCTGTCACTTGCCGCCAAGGTGACATTGGGCGCCTGCGGCGTGACCGACGACCGCTTCCTACAGCTCGTACAACTCGCCTTCAACCTCTCCGCCTTCTGCACCCTCCTGCTGCCCCGGCTCAGGGAGGGCAAGGCGATGCGCGGCGTGGTGTTCGCCAGCAAGGTGAGCTACGGCGTGTACCTCTCTCATGTGGTGTTCATCTCCGGTCTGTGCCAAGTGGGCTTCGAGCGCAGTCTTCCGCTGTGGATAGAACCGCTGGCGATGGCTGCCGTGGTGATGGCGGTAGAGATGGTGATGATGGCGGTGATAAGGAAAATGAGAATGGACAAATGGTTATGTTAGAAAGAAAATATGACTGAAAGAAAAAACTTATACCTGGGGGTGCTGCTGGCACCCTACAGGCTCGACTACTACAATTACCTGCACGAGCACATGAACTGCGAGATATACTTCCAGTTGCATGGCTTCGAGGGGCAGTTGTTCTCCACGGAGGAGCTGGAGCGGCAATGCACGTTCACTCCCCACTACCTGCAGATTACCCGACTGGTAGGCGACCGGCAGATGGTGTGGAATCTCCGTCAGGTGATCAGGCAATTGCGCCCGGAGGTTGTCATCGTGCCCGAGTTCTCGGTGCTTGCCATACAGGTGATGCTGCTGAAGAAGCTCTTCGGCTACAAATACAAGGTGGTGTCGCAGTGTGACGACAGCTACGACATGCTGGAACACAAGGGATTCTCCCGACTGCACGGGTTGTCGAGAAAACTGCTCATGCCGTTCATGGACGACCTGATATTGCTGGACAAGCGTTCCACCGACTGGTATCAGGCGCATTACGGCAAGGGCATCTTCATGCCGCTCATCATCGACGAGACAAAGCAGGATGCCTGCACACTCGCCGAGGCACGCACCCTTGCCAAGGACCTGCGCGGCAGGGATGGCGTGAAGACCATCCTCTTCGTGGGACGGCTGATAGACGTGAAGAACCTCTTCGTGCTGATGGATGCCTGCAGGAAACTCGACTTCCCCCATCGTCTCGTCATCGTGGGTGATGGGGAGCTGCGCCGGCAGTTGGAGGAATATGCCGCCAAGACAGGCGCGGAGGTGGTGTTCGCCGGCCGCCAGAACGGCGCGAACCTTTTGGCGTGGTACTATGCCGCCGATGTCTTCGTGCTTCCCAGTTTCCTGGAACCTTTTGGCGCAGTCACAAACGAGGCGTTGCTCTGCGGCTGCAACTGCTGCATCAGCCGGTTGGCAGGCTCGGCTTGCCTGATAGAGGAAGGCAAGAACGGATACCTCTGCGACCCGCACGACGTGGATGACATCGCCAGGCAGATTACCCGGACGGCTGAACTTCCTGGCGACGGGCAGAGGAAGTCGAAAATGCCCTATGCCTTCAGCGTGCAGATGGACCGGCTGATAGAGGGGATGAAGCCCTTGATGAAGGTGACCCACGTGGTGGCCCGGCTGGACCTGGGAGGGGCGGAACGAGTAGCCTTTAACATCGCAGAGTCGGGCAACCGACGTATCGAGTATCATGTGGTAGAGGTGGAACAGGGACGGTCGGAGTTCTCCGAGAAGATGAAGGAGGAATTGAGGAGCCACGGCATCCAGTACCACACTTCCCCCGTCCGCGGCAACAAGCCCGCCATCGTCCTCTTCCCCCTGTGGTTTGCCTTCACCTACCTGCGCATCCGGCCGAACGTCATCCATGCGCATACCGAGATACCCGACCTGGCACTGTGGCTCTTCCGCAAGGTGGCATGGGTGTTCTTCCGGACCAGGCCGAAGTATGTGCGCACCATCCACAACACCCAGCTCTGGAACGAGTGGAAGTTCATCGGCAAGGTGGTGGAGCGGTTCTACAGGAAGCACCGCTGCAACGTGGCAATCTCCAAGGCGGTGAAAGCCGTGTATGAGAAGGAATATGGACAGACCGACGTGCCCTTGATATACAACGGCCTGGCGGAGACCCCGCAAGAGGCGTTCCCACATTTGGTGAGGGGCAAGAAGAACATTCTCTTTGCCGGAAGGCTGGAGCCGCAGAAGGGCATCGGCCAGCTCATCGCCGTCATCACGGCATTGGGGGATGACAGCCGCTACCACTTCCATGTGGTGGGGAGCGGGTCGCAGGGCGAGAGGGTGAAGGAGGCGCTGGGCGCACTGCCCAACGTGTCGCTCTACGAGAAGGTGTATGGTCTTGCCCGCTATATGGGTTCGTTCGACTACCTCTTCATGCCATCGGTGCATGAGGGTTTGGTCTTGACCTGCATAGAGGCATCGCTCGCCGGCACGCCGGCGGTGGTGAACTGGTGCGCAGGCATAGACGAGACGTTGCCCGAAGACTGGCCGCTGAGGGTAAGGGACGACGACGTGGAAGCCTTCCTGCGCCTCTTCCGCGAGGTGCTGCCCCGGGTGGATTACGAATCGTTGCAAAAGAAGGCCCGGCAGTTTGCCCTCCAGCACTTCTCCATCAAGGAGATGCAGAGGGCGTATGAGAGACTCTACTTTTCATTGTAAAGCAATGAAAATGAAACTTCTGAAATTCAAGTTCTTGTCTTTAACACGAATGTCCGTGAATTGAACATGAATTTTTCAGAAATTAAATTTGTGTATAATTCGTGGTTAATT
>CAVGLH010000263.1:0-2903 GCA_963630065.1 Bacteroides fragilis
AATATTCAAAAAGCAAAAGAAAAAAGGGTAAAAAAGGGCTTGTAAAGATAAAAAACGATAATTATCAAAAAGTGTGGTTAAATTAACAAAATGTAAAGTCCAGTTGGGCAATATAGCTGTACTTTTGCGCTCAGAACTAACAACAATATAAACTTAAAAACAAAATTATGAACAAAAATCCATTTTTAAGAGAGTCAGTATTGCCTGTCACTCTGTTCTGCTCGGCATTGATGTTCGCCCCGATATATGGGGGGTAATGATGCGATCGCAGCTACGAATGTAGTGCAGCAGACAAAGACCGTGAAAGGCAAGGTGTTGGATGACAATGGCGAGCCTATTATCGGTGCGAGTGTAAAGGTGGTGGGCACGACCAATGGTGCCGTGACCGACCTGGACGGAAACTTCACGTTGAGCAATGTGTCTCAAAACGCAGTGGTAGAAGTATCGTACATCGGCTACATCTCCCAGAAAATTAAGACCAGCGGGCAGTCGTCCCTCAACGTTTCATTGAAGGAAGACAACCAGAGCCTTGAAGAGGTGGTGGTAGGCTACGGCGTGCAGCGTAAGACCGATGTGACTGGAGCTATGACCCGTGTGGGCGAGAAGGAACTCAACTCCAAGCCAGTTTCCAATGCTTTCGAGGCCTTGCAGGGCAAGGCGGCAGGTGTAGACTCACCTCCAATGAACGACCAGGCTCTCTGGGCGACATTCGCATTCGTGGCAATCGTTCCTTGAATGCTTCCAATTCTCCTCTTTATGTAGTGGACGGTGTACCTTTGAGCTCTGGAGGTATAGAGACATTGAACCCGCGCGACATTGAATCTATTGACATTTTGAAGGATGCTTCTTCTACGGCTATCTATGGTTCTCGTGGTGCCAACGGTGTTGTACTAGTTACGACCAAGCGTGGCCGGAGCGGTGTGATGCAACTCAACTTGGTTCCATCACTTTCGAGAAGATTGTGGACAAATCTCCGGCCATGAATGCCAGCGACTACATCACTTGGCGCCGCTGGGCTTACTATAACTCCAACCCAGATAATAACCCCTTGGGCGACCAGCCCAACTATGAAAAAGACCAGGCTTATTTTGCGGGTGATGACGTGGCCCTGGCCAACGTGAACCGAGGCTGGAATGCCGACCACACCCAGTGGGGCGGCTCTATCAATGGGTCTTGGTCGGAGCAAGAATACGGTTACTCTCGCACGGGCCAGAGCAACAACTCGGGTCCCGTCGACATCTATTCGGCTGCAAAGGCTATCCCTAGATATGCCTTGCCATATGATAAGAATGGTGACATCATCCTCCAGCCAGCCGGTTCCAGCATCAATGTATATACGGTGGTGGACGAGTGGAAAAAGTCTACCGACAACCGCCAGACACTCCGCGCCCTGGGCAGCTTCTATGGCTTGGTAGACTTCGGTAAGATATGGGAGCCCTTGAAGGGATTGAACTATAAGATTTCCTTCGGACCCGACTTCCGTCATTATCGTCAGGGTGTATTCTTGGACTCAAGCTCTGCCACACGTGCGGGAAGTTCCAACTATGCCCGTAGGAACGACGACCGCTACTTCTCCTGGACGCTCGACAACATGATTACATATTCCAAGGCTTTTGGCGAGCACAACCTGAATGTAACTTTGCTCCAGAGTGCCTCGAAGTATAACAAGGAAGAGGGTAGCATGAGCGAGCAGAACGTGTTGATTCCTGGGTTCCTGTGGAACAACATGGGGTTGATAGACATCGCCAATACCTCCAAGTATCAGCCAGGGTTCAGCACAGGCCTAACAGAGAGCCAGCTGGCTTCCTATATGGCTCGTGTCAACTATTCATACAAGGATCGTTATCTCCTGACCGTTTCGGGGCGTTATGATGGCTCCTCGGTGCTGGCTGCCGGCAACAAGTGGGCCTTCTTCCCGTCTGCAGCCCTGGGCTGGCGTATCGACCAGGAGAATTTCTTGAAGGACGTGAAGTGGATTGAGCAGTTGAAACTTCGTGTGGGTGTAGGTGCCACCGGTAACTCGGCCGTGTCTCCCTATGGGACATTGGGCGTAATCGGTGCCTATTGGTATCCGTCGAGCACAGGAAACCAGCAGATTTTCGTAACCAACGAACCTTATTATACAAATAGCGACAACAAGATGCCTAACAAGAACTTGGGATGGGAGAAGACCACCCTGTTCAACTATGGTATCGACTTCAGCGTGCTCAAGGGACGCATTGGAGATACGGTCGACCTGTATCACTCCAGAACCAGTGACTTGCTGATGACGAGGACCATCCCCGCCCTGACGGGCTATCCCAGCATCATGGCCAACGTGGGCGAGACCAAGAACTTCGGTGTGGACATCACTTTGAATACGGTACCATTGAAGATTAAGGACTTCCAGTGGGATTCCGATTTGACCCTGGCCTATCAGAAGGATGAAATCGTGAGTCTCGCCAACGGCAAGGAAGACGATATTAACAACGAATGGTTCATCGGAGAGTCTATCAGCGTGTTCTATGGCATCGACAATTTGGGCATCTGGAAGGAAGAGGACAAGGCCGAGATGGAGAAGTTCAACGCCAACGGTCATAAGTTTACCGTGGGTAGCGTTCGTCCCAAGGACCAGAACGGTGACTACAAGATTGACAACGAGGACTGTGTGATTTTAGGCTCAGCCAACCCTCGCTGGACGATGGGATGGACTAATACCTTCTCTTGGAAGGGATTGGAACTCTCTGTGGAACTTTATGGCCGTATGGACTATATGGTGAGCACTGGTGGTGAAAGCCAGTATGGTATGTACCAGCAGCGTGAAATCGACTATTGGACCCCAAGTAATCCTAATGCAGAATGGCAGAAACCTATTTACAATACGGCAGGCGGCGATCCTTACTCCAGCCTCTTGGGCTTTAAAG
>CAVGLH010000264.1:0-2879 GCA_963630065.1 Bacteroides fragilis
TTCTTTTCTGTTGCTCATAATCTTGTTATTTAATGAAACTACAAAGATATTATACACTAAATCTATGCGAAATCCAAACTTAATCTTTTATGCATTAGATACAAGCCGTCAAAGAGTCCAATCGCAAAGATACGATAATTTCTCCAAACAAAAGAAGAAAATGGAAACAAAATGATGAGACAAGCGTATTTTGTTCGTTTTTTAGATGGATTCTGGCAAAGAAGCCACGTTTTGTCACTGATTTGGAGACATTTTGTTTGATACTGTTTAGCAGAACACGAATCTCACACGAATTTTCAGAGTTTGATGTAGAGTGAGATTCGTGAGTGACTTAAAGCCAGCAGCTAAGTATCATACTTACGAGGGGTGGGTAGGTAGAGTAGAAACTCTCATCATCTATCACGGTTTCGTGGTAGATTCCTCCGTCCCTTCCACGCACTGGGCGGCGAAGGCGAGCTTCACTTCCTCCAGGGGCAGCTGCAAGAAATGCTTCCTTTCTTCCATATCCGTAATTCTTTCTTAGTTTTTTTTGATTTTGCAAAAATAAGAATTTATTCCTGACCAGCCAAATTATTGAGAATTTTTTCTCGTTCAATAAGCCTTACTTTCAAATAAATGTCGTATATTTGCAGATGTAAAACATAAAGGCTGAGAATATGATGACGGAAATGAGCGAAAGAAGACTGCCCGTAGGCATCCAGTCCTTTGAAGAAATAAGGAAGGAAAAGTATCTGTATGTTGACAAAACCGACATCGTTTGGTGTCTTGTCAACAAGGGAAAGAAGTACAATTACCTGAGCCGCCCGCGGCGGTTCGGCAAATCCGTGCTCGTGGATACCCTCCAGTGTTATTTCGAGGGCAGGAAGGAACTGTTTGAGGGACTGAAAATCATGGAGTTGGAGAAGGACTGGGTGAAGCGCCCCATCATCCGCCTCGACATGAGCCGTGGGGGAGACACAGCCGAAGACCTCTGTTCCTATCTGAACAAGGCTTTCAAGAAATACGAAAAACTGTATGGTGTGGAAGTGGATCCGCAAGACTCCCTCGCCAATCGCTTCGACGGCATCATAGAGACGGCTTACGAACAGACAGGCCAGCAAGTCGCCATCCTCATCGACGAGTATGACTCGCCCCTGCAACACTCATGGAAGACACCCCACCATGAAGCATGCACCGCCGTCTATCGCAAGGTGTTCGCCATACTAAAGGCTGACGACCAATATGAGAAGTTTGTCTTTATCACAGGCATCACCAAATTTACGCAAATCTCCCTCTTCTCCGTGCTCAACAACCTCAGCAACATCAGCTTCGACGGCCTCTACGCCCCTATCTGCGGCATCACGAAGCAAGAGATTACCGACAACTTCGTGCCGGAAATCAAGGCGATGGGCGAGGCTAACGGATGGACAGAGGAGGAAACGCTCTATCAGTTGAAGGCCAACTACGACGGCTACCACTTCAGTGCCGACAACATGGTGGACGTGTTCAATCCATTTAGCCTCATCAACGCCCTGGATGACAGAAGAATCAGAAACTATTGGGCTTCGTCGGGGGCCACCTCTCTGCTTCCAAAGTTTGTAAATGACATGGAGATACGCTTGAAGGACTTCGACCATTGCTCCCTTTTGAGTGCCATTGCCGAGACTTCCGACGTGACGGGGGGAGGCTCCGAACTGTTCCTCTACCAGTCGGGCTATCTCACCATCAAGGACTATCAGCCGGGTGTCTATCTCCTGGGAATCCCCAACCATGAGATTCGCCAGGCACTCTACGAAATCGTACTGCCCACACTCACATTGAGAAGAGGCGGAGACTTCCAGTCTGTCCAGGCAAACCTGTTCTTGTCCCTACAGCTCGGCAACCTCCCCGAGGCGAAGAAGTGTCTGAAGGCATTGATTGCCGACGTGCCCTACAGTAATAAGAAGCTCGCCTCGATGGACATGGAGGAGCGTTACCGTCTCGTAATGAGTACGATATTCAATGCCATCGGCTGCCGGGTGGAAGTGGAGAAGATGATTGCCACGGGCAGGATAGATATGGTGGTGGGAGTGCCCCATTATATCTATGTGCTGGAGCTGAAACTCAGCAATAACGGCGGTCTCGCCGCAGCAGAGAAACAAATCATCGCCAACCAATACACCGAGCCTTTCAAGGCCGACAAACGCAAGAAAATTGCCCTCGCTGTGGAACTCGACAGCGAGGGCAAGGGACTCGTGGATTGGAAGGAAGTGGAAGCATAAAGTCTTTCTTTCTTTCAGAACCTCACTTTCACTCCTCCCATGGCCGTGAAGCCAGGCATCTCATAGCCGTAGTTGATCTGATACTTCGCGTTGGCGATGTTGTCGAAGTGGGCGAAGATGTCAAGGAATTTGACGGGCTTGTAGGTGAGGCGAAGTCCCAGCAGGGCGTAGTCCTGACGCTCCACATTGTCGGCCACATACAGTCCGCCTATACCCTTCAGCTCAGCATCCACGGAGAGTTGCTTCAAGGCTTGCCACCCGATGCCCAGGAAGTATTGGTTCTTGGGGGCGGCGGTGAGGTTGCTGAGCGACGTGTGCATAAAGCTGTAGCTACCACGGATCGAAAGCACATCGAGCGGATGGCTCTGGGCTGATACCTCTATACCTTTATGGATAAAGGAGCCTGTGTTCATGTTGCGGTTCGTTGTGCCGCCGTCTGCCGTGGGCACGCTCGCTGTCTGAATCAGGTTGCTTCCCTCTGAGAAATAGGCGGTAACGTCCATCGACAGATAGCGGGAGAAATGCTTGGCAATGCTTGCCTCATAGTTCATCATGCTCTCCGGGTTGAGGTCGGGATTCGCCATGGCGTAAAGATACATCTCCCGGAAGGACGGATTGCGATAGCCCTTGGCGAGGGAA
>CAVGLH010000265.1:0-2865 GCA_963630065.1 Bacteroides fragilis
TACGGAGAAAACCATAGCTTATCTTTGATTTCAAAAAATGCTCAAGTTATTTTTTTGACATTACTAAGATTATAGACTCTCGTCTTTTACGACCGTACTGCGAATTTATTCTATCTTGTAATTTTACATCAACCTTCCCTTGTTTTGCTTTATTTGCCGATTGTTTGTCCTTTTCTGCTTTTCGAGGAAAATAAATCAAGAAAGTATTGGAGCGTATCGTATAATTTTATAATTTTGCTACCGAATTGCGTTGTAAAGTCGTACAAGGAATAGTTCTTTGAAACTAAAGAACCTCTTATACTATGAAGAGTAGCCTGTCGAAGCGTGTGTGGTTGGTAACGATTGGCTCGCGGATGTTAAGAGCTATGCCAAAACGGCAAGATGCAACCCTACGGACCTACTTGGAACAGTGGAAACAAACCGCAAAATAAATGAAACTAACAAAATGCAAAATAAAATGAAATTAAAATCTATCGCACTCTTATTGATGACTGTCGCCTTGCCGGCGATGGCAGGGCAGGTTTCGGTCAATACCAAGGGCATGTCGCTCATCCTCGATGTGGAAAACGGTAAGCCCGCACAGTATCTGTACTTCGGTACCAAGTTGAACAACATTGATTTGCAGAATCTTAAGGTGGCTACGGAGGGGCGCATGGATGTCTATCCGGCCTACGGACTCAACACACCCGCCGAGGCAGCCTTCGCCATGCGCCATAGCGACGGCAACCTGTCTACGTCGCTCGTCGCCACGGGCAGCGAGGTGAAGGCGGAGGGTAACGCCACCATCACAACGATTCATCTCAAGGATCCTGTATATAATTTAAAGGTAGACTTGAAGTATCGTGCATACAATGATGTCGATATGATAGAAGCCTGGACGGAGATAACCAATGGCGAGAAGGGTATGGTCACCCTCACCACCTTTGCTTCGGCGATGCTCCCCATCCGCCGCGGCGACGTATGGATGAGCCATCTCTCCGGCACTTGGGCCAACGAGGCCAATGTGAGCAACGAGAAGCTGGCCCCCGGCGAGTTTGTCATCCGCAACACCGACGGCACTCGCCCCTCGCACACCGACCATGCCGAGGTGATGTTCTCGCTCGACGGCAAGGCGCAGGAGAACAAGGGCGATGTGATTGGCGCAGCCCTCGAATACAGCGGCAACTATCGCCTGAAGACGGTGACCGACGACACAGAATACCATTATTTCTTCGCCGGCATCAACGAGGACAACTCCGAATATCATCTCAAGAAAGGCGAGACCTTCAAGACCCCTGCCCTCGCCCTCACCTACTCCACCGAGGGACTTGGCGGAGCCAGCCGCAACTTCCACAAGTGGGGCCGCAAGTACATCCTCGCCCACGGCGACAAGGAGCGCGACATCCTCCTCAACTCTTGGGAAGGTGTCTACTTCGACATCAACCAGCAGGGCATGGACCAGATGATGGCGGACATCCACAGCATGGGCGGCGAACTCTTCGTGATGGACGATGGCTGGTTTGGCGACAAGTATCCTCGCAAGAGCGACAACAGTTCATTGGGCGACTGGGTGGTAGACAAGAAGAAGTTGCCCGATGGTATCGAGGGATTGCTTCGCGACGCCAAGAAGAACGGCGTAAAGTTCGGCATCTGGATAGAGCCGGAGATGACCAACACCACCAGCGAACTCTACGAGAAGCACCCCGACTGGATTATCAAGGCTCCCAAGCGCGACGCTGTGCTCGGCCGTGGCGGCACACAGTTGGTGCTCGACCTCTCCAATCCTAAGGTGCAGGATTTCGTGTATGGCGTAGTAGACAATTTACTTACTAAATATCCAGATATAGCCTACATCAAGTGGGATGCCAATATGGGCATTATGAACCACGGCAGCCAGTATCTCTCAATGGCCGACCAAAGCCATCTCAACATCGCCTACCATGCGGGCTTTGCCAAGGTGATGGATCGCATCCGCGCCAAGTACAAGGATGTGGTCATCCAATGTTGTGCTAGCGGCGGCGGTCGTGCCAACTGGGGGTTCCTCCGTGGTTTCGACGAGTTCTGGGTGAGCGACAACACCGATGCCATGCAGCGCATCTACATGCAGTATGGCACCAGCTACTTCTTCCCCGCCATCGCCATGGGAAGCCATATCTCGGCGGTGCCCAACCACACCGTGTTCCGCACCACCAGCTTGAAGTATCGCATCGACGTGGCGATGAGCGGCCGTCTTGGTATGGAAATCCAGCCCAAGAACATGACCGACGAGGAAAAAGCACTCTGCCAGAAAGCCATCTCAGAGTATAAGGAGATTCGCCCTGTAGTGCAGTTTGGCGACCTCTATCGTCTGGTTTCTCCGTTCGACAACCAGGGCTTGTCATCTATCATGTATGTGAGCGAGGAGAAGGACAAGGCCGTGTTCTACTGGTGGAAGCTCGCCAACTTCTACAACTGCCACTTGCCAAGAGTCAGGATGGCTGGTCTTGATGCCAACAAGATGTACAAGGTGCGCGAGCTGGATGTCATCGACAACAAGCCGCTCCCCTGCGAGGGTAAGGCTTACTCCGGCAAGTTCCTGATGGAGCACGGACTGGAAATGCCTTATACGCACGATGTGGACTGGGGCAAGAAGAACTGCTGGTCTTCACGTGTGCTCTATCTGGAGGCACAGTAATTATATATATAATAAGGTATTGTGTATTTTTGTACTCGAGGAAAATAGGCTAATTGTTAAAATACTGTTAATTTTCAAACTTTTTTCTCGGAATATTTGGTAGTTTCGGAAATAGTTCGTACTTTTGCACTCGCTTTTGAGAAATGCACTTTCTCTTAGCAACATAAAGAAAGAGTTCTTTGAAAGATTTTACATAAACAGACAAGTAGTAC
>CAVGLH010000266.1:0-2814 GCA_963630065.1 Bacteroides fragilis
GTGGGCATGCCGTACCACTGCTGGTAGTTGGCGTGCCACTGCCACTGCAGTCCGAGCCGGGGCTCGTTGAACTCGTCGCTCTCGGCGGGGTTCATGTTCACGTGGCTGCCGGCCTTCGGCATCCTGTAGGTTTCGTATGGCTCGCCGCAATATCCCTTGGCGGGCACCTTGCCCATCACGGGCCAGTTGTCTTTCCAGGTTACGGGCTGCAGGTGTACCACGCGGCCGTAGGCCTCCTTGTCCTGGAAGTGGAGGAACCAGTCTTCGCCATACTTGGTGTGCACCCATCCGCCCTGGTGAGGGCCGTTGATGCTGCTCCCCCCCTGCGCCAGCACCTTCTGATATTCGTAGGGGCCGAAGGGCGACTTGGAGCGGGCTGCCACCTGGAAGCCCGTGGGCACTCCTCCGGCGGGGAACATCAGCCAGTACCAGCCACCCCGCTTATAGAACTTGGGGCCCTCGCAGGTGCGGTATTCCGTGCCGTTGCCGTCGAAGACGATTACGGGGTCGGAGATGGCCTTGGTGCCGTCTGCGCTCAGCTCGCGCACGGTGATGACGGAGGCGAAGCGGTTGCGCGAGTTGGCCCATCCGTTGACGAGATACACGCGGCCGTCGTCGTCCCACAGGGGCGAGGTGTCGATCATGCCCTTGCCGGGAATCACGCACACGGGGTCTTCCCACCGGCCTGCGGGGTCCTTGGTCTTCACCATGAACACGCCATAGTCGGGGTCGCCCCAGTAGATGTAGAACTCGCCGTTGTGATAGCTGATGCAGGGCGCCCACACGCCGTTGCCGTGGGATGGCTTGTTGAATTCGCTCTCGGGCTGCAGCTTGGTCACGGCATGGCCGATAAGTTCCCAGTTTACCAAGTCCTTGCTGTGGAGGATGGGGAGGCCGGGGATACAGTTGAACGAGCTGGCCGTCAAGTAGTAGTCGTCGCCCACGCATACCACGTCGGGGTCGCTGTAGTCTGCGTTGATTACGGGGTTCTTGTACATTCCGTTGCCCAGGTCGGGGTTCCACACCTTCGAAACATAGGGTGTCGTGCCACTGGTCTGGGCCGTCTTGCCCGATTGGGCGAAAGCCCCGAGCGATGCTGAAGCCAGCATCAGGAGAATCATTTTTGATTTCATGTTTTTAAGTTTTTTGTTTGTTTATTTGTTTATTTGTTTATTAATTATTTTGAAATTTATTTGGAAGTCGGAAAAGTCTTTTTTCAGTCAGAAGTCTTTTTTTCAGTCTGAAGTGAGGGTTGGCACTGGATTGGTACTCTCGCTTGAGTGGTACAGCGAGGGCGCTGTACCTCCTACAGCCCCCCTAGGAGGTACGGCGCCCCCGCCGTACCACACTCAGGCAAGAAACTTCAGGCTTCTAACTGTTTTTCCCCGGCCACACCCGGAGGTGATAGCGGTTGCCGTCGAAATCCACCCTCATGATATGTCGCGATGCTTTCTGCGACACCCCGAGGGCCAGGGCCACATGGCCCATCGTGCGGCGCAGGTTGAGCTCCACGCAGGGGTTGACGAACGTATTGCCCCTGCCGTCGCTGCACACCATCATGTCGATGCCGAAGGGGCCGCTGTAGATGCTGCCGAGGGCAGGCTCCATCTTCCTGACCACGTTTTGGCGAATCGCCTCCAGCTCCCCCCGGCCCACGTGGCAGGCCAGGAGCGTGGCCTCCTTCTCCTCTTCCGTGGCCAGGAGGTTGCCGGAGTAGGCCCCCTTCACGGTGTCGAAGAGCGACAGTCCGCAGTAGGCCACCCTGCCGTCTCTCATCTCAAACTCCATGCCGAAATCCCTCACCTTGTTGTAATAAGGCTCCACGGTGACTCCTCCCTGCTGCCGGATGACGTTGGCGGCCCACTTCAGCGTGGCCTCCATGTCGGTGCCGCCGCCCGCCAGCGCATGGCCGGCGTGGCTCGCTCCCCTCTCGGCGGCCACATACCTCACTCCGCGGCCGCTGCTGCTCCAGGGAGCCTTCACCACGGCCCTTCCGCGGCGCAGGATGGCCTCGCACAGGGCATCGGCCGACTCTACGTAGTCTGCGTCCGTCTGCAGGTGGGCGGCGGCCCACTGCCGGCTGCTCACCTCTCTGATGCTGTCGAGCACCGGTGGCGCGGGCAGCATGATTTCGGGGCATCCCAGGGCTTTCAGCCGGGTGGCGAGAGCCTTGTCCCAGCCCCAGGGGTGGATGCTGTCTACCGACATCGTGGTGCGCATCAGCTCCTGCAGCTGCAGGGGGGTGATGAATTCCACCTTGCCATATATAGGGGTATCTGAATAGCCGCCCAGATGGCGCACCTTGTCGCAGGCGTCGTCGATGTCGTCGACCAATACGAGGTCGCCTTCGTCGGCCCAGAGTGCCGGGATGAACGACAAGTCGTTGTGCAGCTGTCTTCCTGCATGCGGAGCCGTATAGTTTGCCTGGTTGGCGGCCAGCGCCAAGTCGTGCTCGGGATTGAAAATATGTAGTTTCATTACAGTTTATTCTTTTATCTTCCATTCCAATGTGTTCACCCCGTCCTTCAGGGAGAAGTTCATGCCCACCTCTACCACGGGTTTGCCCTTCAGTTTGAAGGCGTCGGCGTAGCGCTTCGCCTCTATCTGGGCGAGGGCCTCCTCCACGCTCTTGCCGAATTTCAGCTCCATCACATAGATGGCGGCCTTCGTCTCCAGCGCGAGGTCTATCCTGCCCTTTGCCGTATGCTGCTCCACGAGTATCTTGTAGTCCGTGAGCAGGGCAAACATGATGTAGAGCGTCTGCTGCCAGTGGCCCTCGTAATGGGTGTTGTCGCAGTAGGGCACGGTCTCCAG
>CAVGLH010000267.1:0-2794 GCA_963630065.1 Bacteroides fragilis
TGTAACGCTCCTTGTTGGTGATGAAACCCATATTATAGTTGTTGGTGATTTCCTCTACCTCCTTGCGGCCACGCTCAACGATTTCCTCCTTCTCGGGCGGAATGATGATGTCGCCAAGGTTGAACGAAAGACCTGCCACGTATGCCATGCGATAACCCAAGTTCTTGATACCGTCAAGGAACTCGCAAGCCTCGGCCATACCGACAGCCTTGATTACGTTGGAAATCAAGCCACGGAGAGTCTTCTTGGAAATGACATCGTTGAAGAAGCCCACCTCTGTAGGTATGATGCCGTTCACGATGACACGACCTACAGACGTTTCCACCATGCGCTTCTGAATCTTTCCGTCTACCAAGTCGTCTACGACCACCTTGACCAAAGCGTGGAGGTCACACTTGCCCTCGTTGTTGGCAATCAAAGCCTCCTCGGCACCATAGAATGCCAGGCCCTCGCCCTTGGCACCGGGACGGATCTTGGTGATATAATAGAGACCGAGCACCATATCCTGTGAAGGAACGGTGATAGGCGCACCATTGGCAGGGTTCAAAATATTGTGGCTCTGGAGCATCAGAATCTGAGCCTCCAGCACAGCCTCGTTGCTCAAAGGAAGGTGTACGGCCATCTGGTCGCCATCGAAGTCGGCGTTGAACGCAGTACATGCCAACGGGTGGAGCTGGATAGCCTTACCCTCTATCATCTTGGGCTGGAAGGCCTGGATACCAAGACGGTGAAGTGTCGGCGCACGGTTGAGCATGACGGGGTGACCCTTCATCACGTTCTCGAGGATATCCCAGATAACGGGCTCGCGACGGTCAACAATCTTCTTGGCACTCTTCACGGTCTTCACGATGCCACGCTCTATCAGCTTGCGGATCACGAACGGCTTGTAAAGCTCGGCAGCCATCAACTTAGGAAGACCGCACTCACCCATCTTCAGCTCAGGACCCACGACGATTACGGAACGTGCAGAGTAGTCAACACGCTTACCCAGCAAGTTCTGGCGGAAACGTCCCTGCTTACCCTTCAAGGAGTCGGAGAGAGACTTCAAAGGACGGTTGCTCTCGCTCTTCACAGCAGAGCTCTTGCGGGAGTTGTCGAACAAGCTGTCGACAGCCTCCTGCAACATACGCTTCTCATTACGGAGAATCACCTCGGGAGCCTTGATCTCAACCAATCTCTTCAGACGGTTGTTACGGATGATGACACGACGATAGAGGTCGTTCAAATCGGATGTGGCGAAACGACCGCCATCCAGCGGTACCAACGGACGAAGCTCTGGAGGAGTGACAGGGATGATCTTCATGATCATCCATTCAGGCTTGTTGATGCCCTTGCTGGCACGGAAGCCCTCCACTACGTTCAGACGCTTCAAAGCCTCGGTCTTGCGCTGCTGGCTAGAGTCGTTGTTGGCATGGTCGCGCAACTCGTATGACAACGAGTCGAGGTCCACGCCCTGAAGCAACTCATAGATAGCCTCTGCACCCATCTTGGCGATGAACTTGTTGGGGTCGGTATCCTCCAAGTCCTCATTGGTGCCATCTGGGTCATACTGGTCGAGGATGGCAACATACTCGTCCTCGGTCAAGAGGTCGAACTTATGAGAACCATTCAACTCCAGACCATCAGCATCAGTTTTTCCCTCCAGAATACCCGGCTGGATCACCACATACTTCTCATAGTAGATGACAGCATCCAGCTTCTTGGTAGGCATACCGAGCAGGTAACCTATCTTGTTGGGCAGTGAGCGGAAGTACCAGATGTGAGCCACTGGCACCACCAACTCGATGTGACCGGAGCGCTCGCGGCGCACCTTCTTCTCGGTCACCTCCACACCGCATCGGTCGCAGACGATACCCTTGTAGCGGATGCGCTTGTACTTGCCGCAAGCACACTCGAAGTCCTTGGTAGGACCGAAGATGCGCTCGCAGAACAAGCCATCACGCTCGGGTTTGTAAGTGCGATAGTTGATGGTTTCAGGCTTGGTAACCTCACCATAAGAATTTTCCAGGATTTCCTCAGGAGATGCAAGTCCGATGGTAATCTTGGTAAAATTATTCTTTACTTTTGTATCTTTTTTGAAAGCCATTTTTCTATATCTTAATTAGGGGTTCTCAAAATTAGTCAAGTTTGATGCTCAGTCCAAGACCGCGGAGCTCATGGAGCAACACGTTGAGAGACTCTGGTATGCCCGGTGTAGGCATCGGATCACCCTTCACAATAGCCTCGTATGCCTTGCTGCGACCCGTAACATCGTCTGACTTGATGGTCAGAATCTCCTGCAGCACGTGGCTTGCTCCGAAGGCCTCGATGGCCCAAACCTCCATCTCTCCGAATCGCTGACCACCAAACTGTGCCTTACCACCAAGTGGCTGCTGTGTAATCAGTGAGTATGGGCCGATGGAACGAGCGTGCATCTTGTCTTCTACCATGTGACCGAGCTTCAAGAAGTAGGTCATACCCACGGTAGCCGGCTGGTCGAACTTCTCGCCGGTCTCACCATCATAGAGATAGGTGGAGCAGAAACGAGGCAGACCTGCCTTGTCTGTCCATACAGAGAGGTCGTCGAGCTTGGCACCGTCGAAGATAGGAGTGGCAAACTTCACACCGAGCTTCTTGCCGGCAGCACCGAGGATACACTCGAAGATCTGACCGAGGTTCATTCGTGAAGGCACACCCAATGGGTTCAACACCATATCCACAGGACGACCGTCCTCCATGAAAGGCATATCCTCCAGGCGAACCACCTTGGAAACGATACCCTTGTTACCGTGGCGACCGGCGAGCTTGTCACCCA
>CAVGLH010000268.1:0-2786 GCA_963630065.1 Bacteroides fragilis
GACAAGCATCAACCAGTTATGCGCAATGGCTTCGCAGTCAAGGAATATCCAATCTCGCTATTCCGTTCTCTCAACCCAGTGAATGACTTGAAGGCTTTGGTACAGGCTATCAAGGTTATCAAGACGGAGAAGCCTGATGTGATTCATTGCCATAGTGCAAAGGGCGGTATCATCGGCCGGGCGGCTGGATGGATTACTGGAGTTAAGACATTTTATACGCCCCATGCTTTCTCCTATCTCTGCACTCCTTCGAGGCTGAAGCGAACGGTGTATCTGACGATAGAAAGGCTGACACGATTCAATACATACGTGTTGGCTTGCTCGGAGTCGGAGCAGCAGATGGCGATGAAGGATGTGGGGTATGACAAGCAGCATGCCTTGGTATGGCACAATGCTGTGCCAGATGCCTCGCAAGAAAGCGGTAAGGCTGTCGAAATGCAAGAGCCTTTTGCTTGCTATATCGGCAGACCTTGCTACCAGAAGAATCCCTTGTTCTTGCTGGATGTTGTCAAGAAGTTGAAGGACAAGGGATGCGATTTGAAATTCATCTTGCTCGGTGTCGGCTATCATTCTCCTGAGCTGCAGGCGATGAAAGCCAAGATGGCTGAGCTGGGATTGGAAGACTCTATTTGTTTGGAATCTTGGACAAGTCATGCAGACTGCCAGGAGTTTGTCCGCAAATCTTTATTCTATATTTCCACTGCCCTTTATGAGGGATTGCCATTGGCTGTGATTGAGGCTATGGCAAACGGCAAGGCGATTATCGCAAGCGATGTTGTCGGGAATAAGGACTGTGTGAGAGATGGGGAGAATGGCTATTTGTCGCCTTTGGATGCCAATGCTTACGCAGATAGAATCATTCAACTGGTGAATGACGAGGCATTAAGGTTAAAGATGGAGAAGAAATCGAGGGAGATTTTCCTAAAGGATTTTTTCATAGAAAACAGAATTTCTTACTTGCAAAATCAATACGAGATGTTCAATAATTTGAATAGGGGGGGGTAAATCGAAGTGGAGAGATAAGAACGAAGAGTGAGGAATACTCACTCGTATTTATCGGTTATGCCACGCTCCAACGTGAAGAAAGGAGGGTGGCAGCATGAAGATACTTCATATTGGCAACCTCAAGAGTGGCATAGACACTTATGTGCGCAATACCGTGGCTATGGCGAGCGATGAGTTTGAGTTCGTCATCGTGAATGGGGCGGACGACAACAACAAGCCTTACTTGCGGCATGGCAGACAGGTGAAGACCTACAGCATCGACATGTACCGTGCCTTGAATCCCATGAAGGACTTGAAGGCGGTGGCGCAGGCTCTGAGGATTATCCGAAAGGAGAAGCCTGACTTGGTGCACTGTCATAGTGCCAAGGGCGGTGTCATCGGGCGTTTTGCTGCTTTCCTCACAGGCACGAAGGTAGTTTATACGGCGCATGCTTTCTCGTTTCTCTCGGCGGAGTCGTCGAAGAAGAGAAAGGTGTTTCTGCTGCTGGAGAAGATAGCGAAATTGAATTCGTGGCTACTGGCTTGCTCGGGGAGCGAAAGGGAACTTGGCATCAAGGTGGTGGGATTCAAGGAGGAGAAGGCTTATGCGTGGAACAACGCCACGCTGGATAGTCTCCCACAGATTTCACAGAGAACACAGATTTCTTCTACTCTGCCTGTACCAAAGGACGGTGAACGATATATCACTTCCATCGGGCGGCCTTCATACCAGAAGAATCCGCTGTTTATGGTGGAGGTGGCGCATGGCATTCACCTGAAGTATCCTGACGTGAAGTTTTATCTGCTAGGCGTGGGTTTCTACTCGCCTATGCTGGAGGATATGAAGGCGTTGATTCATCGCTATGGGATGGACGACACTTTCTATCTCCTGCCTTGGTTGAGCCATGAGGAGACGCTGAGGTATGTGAAGGGGAGCATGCTCTACTTTATGACTTCGCTCTACGAGGGCTTGCCGATCTCCGTGATAGAGGCGATGTCGCTGGGTAAGGCTGTCGTGGCGAGCGATGTGCTGGGCAACAAGGACTGTGTGAAGGATGGCTACAACGGCTATCTCTTGCCACTGGACGTGACTGCCTTTGTGGAGAAGATGAACGGACTGATAGAGGATGACGAGAAGCGCAAGGTGATGGAACGGAACTCACGTGCCTACTTCGAGTCGGACTTCCTTATCGACAACCGCATTCATGCCTTGGAAGATATTTACACTGAAATTTGTAACCGATAAATTCGAATCATTTTTATGAACTATATTATCACTGGCGGTACCGGCTTTATCGGTACCCATCTCACCAATCTGATCAAGGAGCTGAACCCTGAGGCTCAAGTGTATAACCTCGACATCGTGAAGCCGGGAACACCGAACCCGGTGGTGAAGGACTATAAGCCGGCACTGCGGGAGGGGGAGACATTGCAATCGACATATATCGAGTGCGACATCCGCAAGCCGATAGAGGACTTGCCGTTTACGCCTACGCCGGACGATATCATCTTCAACTTCGCTGCCGTGCACCGCACGCCGGGGCATGAGGACATCGAATACTTCGAGACGAACATACGCGGGGCGGAGAATGTGTGTGCCTTTGCGGAGAAATGGGGGATAAGGAGAATCGTGTTTACTTCGAGCATCGCGCCCTACGGGGCTGCGGAACAGCTGAAGAAGGAGACGACGCTTCCTACGCCGAACACGGCTTACGGGATTTCGAAGCTCGTGGCGGAGAAGATACATATGATTTGGCAGGCAGGAGGGTCGAACACGGATAGCACGGATAAAACGGATAAAA
>CAVGLH010000269.1:0-2726 GCA_963630065.1 Bacteroides fragilis
CGAAGAAATAATTGAAAAATATGGAGACGAGTTTAAAGTCAAATACCAACGGCACATCGGTCAGCGTGCTGATGATCAATGACAAAGGGCTGATGCTTTCGGTCCTTGGCGAGGATTATTTCGTGTCGTTCAATCGGCTTCCGTGGATGAAAACAGCCCCGGTGTGCGATGTCCTCGACGTGAGAATGTGTGGCGACGATGCCATCGAATGGCCCAGGCTGGACATTGACCTGGAAGTGGATAGCCTCAAGCACCCCGAGCGTTATCCGCTGGTGATGAAACGAGACGAGTGCTATTGGTAATACACGGAATCTTCCTTGCTTGTCCCCGGGCATAATCCTGCGTCGCAGAACATTCCGGCGAAGCTGAGGTCTTCGTCTATTTCCGGCCAATGGATGCCATAGCGGCTCAGCGTGAAGTTTCTGCGCTGGCTGTCGGACGCGTTGGCAAGACGCTTCCAGCGGCTGAAGGGATAGCTCGCCTTCCAGCCATTCGTGGTCTCCGCCCAGACGCGGGCTTCGTCCGTCCACACTCTGTTGACTCTGTATTGCTCCATAATCGTCTTATTTCTGGTTAAAATACTTGCTCTATGGGTGATACATATCGCCTCTTTCCGGCAAAGATACGCTTTTGGGGAACAACTTCCAAAGAAACAGTGTTAAAACAATCAAAAGCAAAGGGAGATGATACGCAGCGTTTCACTGCATCATGTCCATTAACTCTTTGTATTACAAGTTTTTAAACTTCGGTCAAACGGCGGCATCATCATCGGTTAGGAAGTGCGGAAAATCGAACTGTTATCGTTATCGTTATCAGTTTGCACCCCGGATGGTTGCTAAGTAAACACCTGTGCAATGTCCAGCGCGCCCTGAAGGGGCAACCTGCGCCTAGCCCAGGGCAACACCCTGGGTTTCGGCAGGACGTGTCCACGAACGCCCTGAAGGGGCAAAAGCGTTACCGTGTCCAACCTTGATTCCATGGTGACGCCATAGAGGGGACAATGCAATATAAACGCTGGGCATTATAACGCTTTTGCCCCTTCAGGGCGCACTGCTGCCTGGCCGATATACCCAGGGTGTTGCCCTGGGCTAGGCGCAGGTTGCCCCTTCAGGGCGCACTAATCAATGCGCTGGACGTTATGAGGCTACCGTATGAAACGTACGGTAGCCTCTATGTTATACCCTTGACCGTATGAAACGTACGGTCAAGGTGTCGTCAAAAAAACGAAATTGAGGTGAAGTGACAAAACGTCACATCACCTCCATTAACTGTCTGTATTACTGATTCTTGAATACCAGTCCATCTGCCTCTGTATGGTCTACGGTGATCGGCTTCTCGCGGCTCACTCGCTCGGAGAGAATCTGTTTGCTCAGGTCGTTGAGCACGTAGTCCTGGATGGCACGCTTCACGGGACGGGCACCGAAGTCGGGGTCGTAACCCACTTCTGCGAGGTAACTGATGGCGGCTGGCGTCCAGCGGAGGTCGAAGCCCTGCGGCTCCAGCATCTTCTTTACGCGGTTCATCTGAAGCTCTACCACGCTGGCTATCTGCTCCTTGGAGAGCGGCTGGAAGGTGATGATGTCGTCGATACGGTTCAGGAACTCGGGGCGGAACGTCTTGCGAAGCATCTCGCGGCTTGCGTTAGAAGTCATGATGATGATGGTGTTCTTGAAGTTCACCACACGGCCCTTGTTGTCGGTCAGACGGCCGTCGTCCAATACCTGCAGGAGCGTGTTGAACACGTCGGGATGAGCCTTCTCTATCTCGTCGAAGAGCACCACGCTGTATGGCTTGCGGCGCACTGCCTCGGTGAGCTGGCCGCCCTCGTCATAGCCCACGTATCCCGGAGGCGCACCGATGAGACGGGTCACGCTGAATTTCTCCTGATACTCGCTCATGTCGATACGGGTCATCATCGACTCGTCGTTGAAGAGGTATTCGGCGAGCGCCTTGGCAAGTTCGGTCTTGCCTACACCCGTGGTACCCAGGAAGATGAAGGATGCGATGGGTCGCTTCGGGTCTTGCAGTCCGGCACGGCTGCGGCGCACGGCATCAGAGACGGCTGTGATGGCCTCGTCCTGGCCTATGACACGCTTGTGCAGTTCCTCCTCCAGGTGGAGGAGCTTTTCGCGCTCGCTCTGCATCATGCGGCTCACGGGGATGCCCGTCCAGCGGCTCACCACCTCGGCGATGTCGTCTGAGGTCACTTCCTCGCGCACCATGGCTGCACCGCCCTGCGTGCTCTTCAACTGTTCCTGTATGCGCTTGATGTCGTCCTCCAGGGCCTTCAACTTCGAGTAGCGTATCTCTGCCACACGCTCGTAGTTGCCCTCGCGCTCCATGCGCTCCGCCTCAAACTTGAGGTTCTCCATCTCCTGCTTGTCCTGCTGAATCTTGTTGACAAGGGCTTTCTCGCCCTCCCATTTGGCACGGTAGTCGTGCTCCTGGTCCTTCAGTTCGGCGATTTCCTTGTCGAGCTGGGCTATCTTCGGCTGGTCGTTCTCGCGCTTGATGGCCTCGCGCTCTATCTCCAACTGCTTCAGGTGGCGGGTAATCTCGTCCAGCTCCTCGGGCACGGAGTCGCGCTCCATGCGCAGCTTGGCAGCCGCCTCGTCCATCAGGTCGATGGCCTTGTCGGGGAGGAAACGGTCGGAGATGTAACGCTCTGACAGCTTGACGGCTGCGATGCAGGCATCGTCCTGGATACGCACCTTGTGGTGGTTCTC
>CAVGLH010000270.1:0-2724 GCA_963630065.1 Bacteroides fragilis
TTCGCCCATGGGCAATGTACCAGATCCGCCTGTGTGATTGCTCATATTCTTGTCGTTTATACCCTTTCGGGGGCAAATATACGAAGAAATATTGAGATTACCCCCGAAAAGGTATAATTCCTTAGATTATTTAACGGATTATACCTCTTCGGGGGGTAATCAAAGAATCATTCAGCCTGCTTCCTGAAGGCGCTGGGAGAGAGCCCGGTCTTCTGGCGGAAGAGACGGGCGAAATGGTTGGGATAGGTGAAGCCGAGCTCAGAGGCGATGTCGGTGACGGAGAGGCCGGGGTTGACCAGGAGGGACTTGGCGCGGTCGATGAGCTTGTTTTGCAGGAACGACTGCGGCGTAATGCCCAACTCCCGCCTCACGATGTCGCCGAAGTAGCTGGGAGAGAGGTGAAACTGCTCGGCACACCATGCCACGGTGGGAGGCCCCATCGTGCGCAGCTTGTGGCTGCTGTCTTGCAGGTATTCGTCCACCAGCAGGTCGAGCCGCTTGGCGAGGTCGGAGGTGCGAAGGTCTTTCTTGTCAAACTGCCGGTCGTAGAAGCGGCGGCAGCAGGTGAGCAGCTGTCCGATGCCCAGGCGCAGCATGTGGCTGGTCAGCTCGTCGTCGGGGGCTTGCAGCTCGGTGTTGATGTTGTTGAAGCAGTTCAGGATTACGTGCCGCTCGCTCTCGTAAAGCTCCAGTGCCTCTGCCACCTTGTAGTCGAAGAAGTTGAACATATAAAAATCCCTTCCCAGTCCCGTGCCGTTCAACTGCTCGGGACGGAATACGAGCATCCATCCGTGGGGCTTCACCCTGCTGTCGAGGTTCATCGACACCACGTCGCCCGGTTTCATGGTGAACATCGTGCCGCCGCGGTAACGCATGCAGGTGTCGTGAAGCACAAGCTCGCCGAAGTCCACCTCCATCAGCACCACGCAGTACATGCAGAAGTCGGTGGGCTCGAAGAGCGAGAGGTCGGCGTCCTGCAGGCGCGCCACGCTCACCTGGGGATGGTAGGTGGGCTGGTGGAAGTAATGGTTGAATTGATCTATGCTTTCTACTCTGACGTGACTCATTTCTTTTCTTGGGTTTCTTTGATTTTGGTACAAAAGTACGATAATTATTGGTATCTGCGATAATATTGGTATGCAAAATCGGTATTATTCTCCCGAATCAGCAAAAAAGGTAGATAAAACCGAAAAATATATCCCCTCTTACTGCCCCGGTTATGGTAAATTTGCGAGCGGAACAATCAAATCTAAAAACAAAACAAAAAATGGCAGTAAAATTCTATAAGAGTGAGAACCAGGTGCCACTCGAAATGCACAAGGTGAGAATGATACAGAAGCTCGCGCTTCTGCCCGTGGAGGACCGTCTGAAGAAGATACAGGAGGCAGGAAACAACACCTTCCTCTTGCAGAACAAGGACATTTACATGGACATGCTCACCGACTCGGGCGTGAACGCCATGTCAGACTTGCAGTTCGGAGCGATGATGCAGGCAGACGATGCCTATGCCGGCTCGGAGACCTTCAACCGTGTGAAGGCGGCTGTGAAGGAGGTGTTCGGTACGGAGAACGTGCTGCCCGCCCACCAGGGAAGAGCCTGCGAGAACATCCTCGCCGAGGCGTTCGTGAAGCCCGGCATGGTGGCGCTGATGAACTTCCACTTCACCACGACCAAGGCACACATCACCCGTCTCGGCGGCACCGTGGAGGAACTGGTGGACGCCAAGGGCTTGCTCCCCCAGAGCAACGACCCCTTCAAGGGCGACTTCAACCTGCAGAACCTGCGCCAGCGCATCCAGGAGATAGGAGCCGACAGGGTGGCGTTCGTGCGTGTGGAGTCGGGCACCAACCTCATTGGCGGCCAGCCCGTGTCGCTGGAGAATATGCTCGCCGTCACCGACATCTGCCATGAGATGGGCGTGAAGTCGGTGCTCGACGCTTCCCTGCTCCAGGACAACGTGTATTTCATGAAGACCCGTGAGGCGCGCTGCAAGTTTATGGAGCCGAGGGAAATCTACCACCTCCTCGCCGACCATTTCGACATCATCTATTTCTCCGCCCGCAAGTTGAGCTTCGCCAAGGGCGGCATCATCACGTCGAAGGATCCCAAGTACACGCAGCAGATGATGGAGTACATCCCGCTCTACGAAGGCTTCCTCACCTATGGCGGCATCGACGTGCGCACGATGGAGGCGATGGCACAGGGACTCTACGAGTCGCTCGACATGGAGTATCTCAGCCAGGGACCTGAGTTCATCAACTATCTCGCCAGGGAACTCGACGACTACGGTGTGCCCGTGGTGCTGCCTTCGGGCGGTCTGGGCTGCCACCTCAATGCCGGAGCCTTCGTGCCCGACATGCCTCACAACCAGTATCCTGCCGGAGCCGTTGCCGCCGCTCTCTACATAGCCGGAGGCATCCGTGGCATGGAGCGCGGCACGCTCTCCGAGCAGCGCAACCCCGACGGTTCGGAGCCTTATGCCGAGTTAGAGCTGATGCGCCTTGCCGTGCCCCGCCGTGTGTTCACCCTCTCCCAGCTCAAGTATGTTGCCGACCGCGTGAAGTGGCTGTGGGACAACCGCCAGCTCATCGGCGGCCTGCAGTGGGTGGAAGAGCCCTCCGTCCTCCGCTTCTTCTTCGGAAGACTGAAGGAGGTGAACTACTGGCAGGAGGAACTGGCGGAGAAGTTCAGAAAGGACTTCGGAGAGAGCCTGTAGTCCGTAGT
>CAVGLH010000271.1:0-2703 GCA_963630065.1 Bacteroides fragilis
TTCCTTAGGGTCAGGGCAGGCAGCACCATATCATAGAGGGCTTGCCTTACCTCCATGTTGGGAAATCCGAGGATGTAAGCACCCATCTGGTAATCCTTGATGGTGAGGTAACCTGACTGGTAAAGGAACAGTTCTGCGCCGCCCCCTGTGACATCGGATGTCTCGATGGTTTGTTGAAGCAATCTGCAGGGGTCGAAGTTTTTCAGTTTTACTTCCATGTTATCCACAAACTTAGGCAGCAGAGAGGTGGCACCAGAGGAAGCCCAATAGTTTCTTAGCTTCTTGTCGTCCAAGGCATTGATGAGGCTGAATGGGTTGAATACATCCACCATGTTGTCTATGCTGAAATGATAACCGTCATAATAGGCTTTCAGCTGAGAGACGGCCTCCTCAAAGGTCCAGTTCTCTTTTTCCGCCATTTTTTCAATCTCAGGCTTGAAGTCGTTGACCACTTCGTCTTTGGTGATTCCGCAGATAGCTGCATAGGGAGCGTCGAAACTGATGTTGCTCAGATTGTTGAGTACGGAGAAGAGTGAGATTTGGGTAAACTTCGTGATGCCTGTGATGAAGACGAATCGCTCGTAGTAGTCGTCTGCTTTCAGGATGGCGAACACTTCGCGATATACATCCGTGCAAGGCTTGTGGTCGGGAGTCTTCCAGGAATGTAGGAGAGGCGAGTCGTATTCGTCGATAAGGATGACCACTTGGTTGCCAGTTGCCTCGTATGCTCCTTGGATGATGGCGTCGAACCGGTCTGCCAAGGAGTCCTCGGCGTTGACTTCCACGTCATATTTCTTTTCATAGCTCTTGAAGCAACGGTTCAGATAGGAACAGATGGTCTTGGCAGAAGTTCCTCCCCGGCTCATGTCCAGGCGGATGACGGGATGCTGCGTCCACCCTTGCTCCAAGTCCATGATCTTCAGTCCTTCGAAAAGTTCTTTCTTTCCCTCGAAATAGGCATGAAGGGTATCTACAAGGACAGATTTTCCGAAGCGGCGTGGGCGGCTTAGGTAATTATTTTTTTTCCCTCTGTTGGCAAGATTCCAGATAATGTCAGTCTTGTCAACATATAGAAATCCTTCTTTTCTGATTTTCTCAAAAGATTGGACTCCTACGGGTAGTCTTCTGTCGTTTGTCTCCATCATAATCCTGTAGATATTTGAGTTTACGTTGCAAAAATAAGCATATTTCTTGAAATAATCATTGGAAAGGGAGAAAAGTTTTTGATAAACAATGAAATATCGCTACCTTTGCCGTCGTTTTATGATAAAAAAGACAAAAAAGTCATGGCTTTGCTTAGTTTTTCGCTAAGCTCAACTGTATAGATAGTGTATGAAACAGGAAAAGGACATAGAACAACTGTTCCGCCGCCATTACGGGAAGATGTACAATCTGGCCAGATACATCCTCTCCGATGACGAGGAAAGCAAGGATGTGGTGAGCGAAGTGTTTGCCAAGATTCTTGCCGACGGTGTGGTCCTGGTGCCTGGGAGCGAGGAGGGGTATTTGATGCGGAGCGTGCGGCATCGCTGTCTCAACCTGATAGCGCACAAGAGTGTCAAGGAGAGGGTGGTGAAATTGTTGATTAACGATGCCGATGTCATCTTGTCGGACGATACCGACGGACGGCTCGACCAGCTTATGCTGCTCATCGATGACCTCGAACCTCCCGTCCGAAAGCAAATCTTCCGCTTGCGCTATCTCCAGGAGAAATCCTACCAGGAGGTAGCGGACGAAGTGGGGGTGAGCAAGGTGACGGTTTTCAACCATCTCTCGCAGGCACTGGACAGGATTAGAAAACAGTTTGAAGAACGCTATAATAGGGTTATAGCACAGTAAGTACACTTTTAAAGAGAGCTAAGCAATGACAACAAAGAAGAGTAAAGAGGAGAAGCGGATGATGTTCTTCGATATGCAGGAACATCCCGAGCGATATACCGGCGAGCAAGTGGAAGCCTTGCTCGCCGACGAGGAAATGAAGGCTTTCTTCCACGACATGGCAATGGCGAGAATGGCGCAGCAGAAGGCCAATCCAGAGAGCGTGGATGTGGATGAGGCTTGGAGGGTGTTTGCCGCAAAGCATAAGCAGACGAAGGGCAACCGCATGAAGATAGCCGCTTCTATCGTTGGCGTAGCGTTCCTTTCTGGAGTCGCTCTTGCCGTCATCCATTCGGGCGTGTTCCGTTCGTCGTCCTCGAAAGAAGCAGTACAAGAGAAGACGGAACAGTCTGCATCCATGCCTAATGCTATCCAGCAAGACAGTATGAAGACTATGGTTGTGGAGAAGACGGATAGTCTCGACCTCAAGCCTGTGGTCTTCGACAATGCCGAACTGGGCGATGTCGTTTCGCAGTTGGCTGTATTCTATCAGGTGAAGGTGGAGTTTGCGAATGAAGCCTCCCGCCACATCCGCATCTTCTTCAACTGGGACAAGACGAAAACCTTGCAGCAGAATATCGGAATCTTGAATGCCTTCGACCGCATACAGATTACGGAAGAGGACGGAACATTAAAAGTAGAATAGGCCATGGGAAAGTTTGTTGTGAATCTGATGTTGTTGCTGGCGGTAAGCATCAGCACCTTCGCCCAGCGCATTACCCGACAATATAATAATGTGTCGTTCTCCGCGGCATTGAAAGACTTGAATGCCGCACAGGACAAGTATGCCATCAACTTTGTGTATGACGAGTTGGAGGACTTCAA
>CAVGLH010000272.1:0-2681 GCA_963630065.1 Bacteroides fragilis
GACTCTTAAATAATCTTATATTTCAGAACCGATTGGAAGTTGTCAGACAGAAAAGTATTAATTTTGCGCCCATGAAACGTTCGCTCAACATATTGATGGCTCTCTTGCTCTCGCTCATGGTGGTTTACATGAGCGTGGGTACTACCGTCATGCACTGTCTCAGCTATAACAAGGTGATGGTGGGGACAATGGGTGATTGTTGCCTGAAACGTTGCATGCACCACGACTGTTGCCAGGGGCATAAGCAGGGAGCACAGGTGAAGAAGCATTGCATGGATGTGAAGCAGGTGAAGTTGTCGCCTACGCTCTCCATCCAGAAAGTGGACTTCGATGCCGCTCCTGTCTTTGCCGGTATCTTGCCATCCCATTGGCTGATATTGCCTCGCCCCATGGTATGCAGCATCCAAAAGGCCAGACATTGGAACATCAGCGTTCCGCATTCGCCCCCAAGGGCTTATCTGTCCATGCTTAACACGCTGATTATTTGATTTCCACGTATTTGCATATAGGTTGCAAAAGCCTTTTGTTACTTTTGCAGCCAAGATGATTGTATAATTACGTTTAGGTTTATCAAATAATAAGAAAAATGTATCCAAAACATATATTGCTCAGTGCCTTGCTCATGGCTGGCACTGGAGCTTACGCAAATAACATCGGGGAAGAATCCCATCCACAAAATATTGCTTCCACTGACTCTATCTTCAAGGACGAGACCTTGAAGGAGGTGAACGTGGTGGCCCGCAAGGCGGGCACTTCTCGGTTGGCTGGTGCCGTGAATGGCATTGCCGTGAACAAGGACGAACTCTTCAAGGCGGCTTGCTGCAACCTGGGCGAGAGCTTTACTACGAATCCTTCGGTGGATGTGGCTTACAACGATGCCACGACGGGGGCAAGGCAAATCAAGCTCCTCGGCCTTTCGGGCACTTACGTGCAGATGCTCACAGAGAATCTGCCCAACTACCGCGGGGCTGCCATCCCTTACGCCCTCGGCTATGTGCCGGGACCTTGGATGAAAGGCATCCAGGTGTCGAAGGGTAGTGCTTCGGTGAAGAACGGATATGAGTCTATCACTGGACAGATCAACGTGGACTATCTCCAGCCGGAGGATGAACAGAAGGTGGAGGTGAACCTCTTCGGCGACACCAAGAGCCGTATCGAGGCGAATGCCGATGCCAACGTGCATCTCTCTGACAAATGGGCTACGGAAGTGCTTCTCCATCACGAGAACATCCTCAAGAACCACGACGACAATGGTGACGGATTTTACGACATGCCCGGCAGGGAACAGTACAACGTGCAGAACCGATGGGTGTATAAAGGCGACAACTACATCTTTCATGGTGGACTTGGAGCGTTGAAGGAGATACGTACCAGCGGACAGGACGAAGAGCATTCATCCTCCCATGAGCACGAGCTTTATCGCATCAAGCTCCACACCAATCGTTACGAGGGCTATATGAAGCATGCCTTTATCCTCAACAAGGAGCATGGCACCAACATTGCCTTCATGGGTTCCGCCTCGATGCACCAGCTCGATGCCCAGTATGGCAACAAGTTCTACGACCTCAACGAGAAGAATCTCTACGGTTCGCTGATGTTCGAGACCAACTTTTCCACTCAGCACAACTTGTCGGCAGGTCTAAGCGTCAACCACGACTACTTGGGGCAACGCACCCATACGAACGAGAAGGAGACTACCCCTGGCGCATACGCCCAGTACACCTATACATTGGGTACGAAACTGACGGCGATGGCAGGGGCTCGCATCGACCACAGTTCGATACATGGTACGTTCTTTACTCCTCGTTTCCATCTGAAGTATTCGCCTGTTGATGCCGTCAGCATCCGACTCTCGGCAGGCAAGGGATACCGCACGGTATTCGGCTTGGCGGAATACAACTACCTCTTGGCGAGCGGCAGGGAGTTGCGAATCTCAGACGACCTCAAACAGGAGGAGGCGTGGAACTATGGCGTGAGCACGGCCTTCTACATCCCGATGTTCGGCAAGACCTTGAAGCTCAACGCCGAGTATTACTATACCCGCTTCCGCAACCAGGCTGTGGTGGACTACGACAGCGACCGTCGCTACATCAGCATCGGCAATCTCGACGGAAAGTCTTATTCGCACACCTTCCAGATAGATGCCTCCTATCCATTGCTGAAAGGTTTGGAGATAACGGCGGCCTATCGCTTGAACGATGTGAAATGCACCTATGGCGGCATCTTGAAGGAGAAAACTTTGACCAGCAAGTACAAGGGACTCGTCACGCTTTCCTACAAGACCCCCTTGGCTTTGTGGCAGTTTGACGCCACCTTGCAACTCAATGGCGGAGGCAGGAATCCCGAACCATACCAGTTGGCCGATGGCAGTCCTTCTTGGGATCGTCGCTTCCGCAGCTATGAGCAGGTAAGCGCACAGATTACCCGATGGTTCCGCCATTGGAGCATCTATGTGGGAGGTGAGAACCTGACGGGCTTCAAGCAGAAGACGCCCATCTATGGAGCCGGTAACCCCTGGGGCAAGGACTTTGAACCAACCTTGGTGTGGGGACCCGTGGAAGGACGGATGTTCTACGCCGGAGTGAGAGTGGAAATCTGATAAAGGTAAAAGGGTAAGTAATGATTAAAAAAATAAGTTGGTACATTTCTCATGGGCGAAGCTACAATTCCTTGCCTGAGTG
>CAVGLH010000273.1:0-2672 GCA_963630065.1 Bacteroides fragilis
CTTATCCTCTCTTAGCGAGTACTTCAGCCTCGTACTTCTCCACATCGGCGATGAACTCCTCGCCAACTGGGATGTTGTGCTTCAGGTTGAAGTAGTCGTAGACGGCACCGAATGGCAATGTCTTCTCTTCCTCCAAGAGGGCCAGGCGCTGGAAGAGCTTACCTTCGTCCTCATACTTGCGCAGGATGTCGAGAGGCTCAAGGAAGGCCTGGAGCAATGACTTCTGGGCAGCACGTACACCGATGATGTAAGCACCGATGCGGTTGATGGAACCGTCGAAGTAGTCGAGACCGATGTGGGCACGGTCGAGGGCATTGGCACGAACCAACTCTGAGAAGAGGTTGCGGGTGTTGTCGTCGAAGAGTGTCACGTGGTCGGAATCCCAGTGCATTGGGCGAGATACATGAAGCATCAGTTCGGGCACGAAGAGCAAGAGGGCTGAAACTGCATCAGATACATTTTCTGTTGGCTCGTAGTGACCTGTGTCGAGTGTGTACATCACGTTGTTCTTGGCGCAGTAGCCTGCGTAGAAGTCGTGTGAACCTACCGTGTAAGCCTCCAGGCCGATGCCGAAGAGCTTGGCCTCCAGGCAAGACTTCATGCCTGGCAACTCTTCCTTCAGAATCTCGTCGAGCGAGTTCTTCAGAATCTCACGATAGCGGCCCTTCTCTACGGTCAAGTCTTTAGAACCGTCGTGTACCCAGATGTTCATGATACAAGGGTCGTTCTGGAATTTACCCATGGCATCGGCGATGCGGCGGCAACGCTTGGTATGCTCAATCCAGAACTCGCGGATGGCTGGGTCGGGGTTGGAGAGGGAGAGGCTTCCGCTCTTGGGGTGGGAGAAAGAGGTGGAGTTGAAGTCGAGCTTCATGTTCTGCTCCTTGGCCCACTGCATCCAGCCTGTAAACTGGTCTACGGTCACCTCGTTGCGGTCGATCTGCTTGCCGCCGAACTCGCCGTAGATTTCGTGGAGGTTGAGGCGGAAGGTACCGGCCAGGAGGGAGTTTACCTTCTCGATGTCCTGACGCAACTCGTCGATGGTGCGGGCCTTGCCTGGATAATTACCAGTACTCTGGATGCCACCTGATGCAGCCTCGCCGCGCTCGAAGCCCACCACGTCGTCGGCCTGCCAGCAATGCAGGGAGATAGGGGTCTTCTCCAAGGTCTCGATGGCCTTGTCTGTATCCACACCGAGAGCGGCATAGCGCTCCTTAGCAATCTCGTAGTTCTTTAAAATCAAATCTGCTTTCATTGTTAAGTATTTTATTAATTGTTGTTTTTTCCTTTTCTATCTTTTTTGCCATTTTACCTAAAAACTGGTACATTTCTCTTGGGCGCCGTAAATTCCTCGCCGTACCAAGTTATTTTTTCGTTACTAATAAGAATTTCTCGTATGCCTCGTCCCATGCCTCTTTGTCCAGCGGCTCAAACTTCTTGAGTTCGATGGAGTTGGCGATGATCTGGCGCATTTCCCAGATGTCCTTCACCAAGCCCGAGGTCTTGGCCTGGAGCATGATGTTGCCGATGGCCGTGCCTTCCTGCGGGCCGGCCAGTACGGAAACGCCGCAACTGTTGGCTGTAAACTGATTGAGATATTGGTTGAGCGAACCGCCGCCGATGATGTGGAGCACGTCGATGTCGAAGTCGGCGAAGTCTTTGAGCCAGGTGAAAATCTGGCGGTAGCGCAGGGCCAGGCTCTCGAAGATGCAGCGGCAGAACTCGCCGTAGGTCTGGGGTACGTGCTGCCCCGTCTTCTCGCAATATTCCTGGATGGCGGCTACCATGGACGATGGGTTGGCGAATACGGCGTCGTCGGGGTTGATGAGGCTCTGGAAGGCTGGCTGCTTCATGGCCTCGGCTATCAGGTTGCCGTGGGCCAGCAAGTTCTGGTCGGTGCCGTTGGCTGCTGCCTCGTCCTTCCACTCCTTGCGGCAACGCTCGTAGATCCACATACCGCAGATGTTCTTGAGGAATCGGGTGGTGCCCTCGATGCCTCCCTCGTTGGTGAAGTTGAGCTCGTAGCTCTTGTCGTTGATGATGGCGTTTTGGGTCTCGATGCCCATGAGGCTCCATGTGCCCGAGCTGAGGTAGGCGAACTTCTCGTCCTTGGCGGGTACGGCTGCCACAGCACTGGCGGTGTCGTGTCCGGCTACGGCGATTACTGGCACGGCCTCCAGCCCCGTCATCTTCTGCACCTCTTCCGTCAGCGTACCGATTACGGTGGCAGGGGCTGTCATCTTGCCAAACTGCCCGCGCTTCAGGCCGAGGCTCTCCACCAGTTCTGTGTCGAGGTCGCCCGTTACGGGGTTGAGAATCTGCGAGGTGGAAGCCACGGTGTATTCACAGATGGCCTTGCCCGTGAGCATATAGCTGAGGGCATCGGGGATGAAGAGTATCTTGTCTGCGTTCTCCAGGGCCACGTTGCCGGCCTTGCGCATAGCGTAGATCTGGAAGAGCGAGTTGAAGTTCATGAACTGGATGCCCGTCTTCTCGTATACCTTCTCCTTGCCCACCTTCTCGTCGAAGTATTGCTCCATCATGCCGAAGGTGTGCGGGTCTCTGTAAGCCAATGGGTTACGGAGGATTTCGCCGTTGCTGTCTACGTATACGAAGTCGCATCCCCATGTGTCGATACCGATGCTCTCGATGTGGATGCCGCGCTGGGCTAC
>CAVGLH010000274.1:0-2668 GCA_963630065.1 Bacteroides fragilis
GGGCGCTCATCGTGTTCACCATCTTGGCCACCTGTGTGGTGTCGCTGGCAAAGTGTGTGAAGAAATTGCCCAGAAGCATGAAGAACGGTGCCCCAGGTGGGTGGCCTATCTCCTGCTTGTAGGCAGTGGTGATAAACTCAGGACAGTCCCAGAAACTGGCTGTCGGCTCGATCGTGGAGCAATAGGTGAAGGCCGCAATGATGAATGCGACCCATCCAAGGATATTGTCCACCAGCTTGTACTGTTTCATTATTGTTTAAACTTTAATGTATTTATATTTCGTACGTTTCTAGTTGCCGTAAAGACACAATTCGCATGCAAAGATAATAAAAAGTAAAGAGATTGGTGGACAATATCCTTGTTTTTTAGGTAATATTATATATTAGTCTGGGTGTAAAGGGTTAATCCTATCCTATCCAGTTGAGGAAGGTGGTGATGATGCCGGTGTTGAGTAGGTCTACGAACATCGCTCCGATGATGGGCACGATGAGGAAGGGTTTTACGGAATAGTGGTACTTGTAGCATACGGCACTCATGTTGGCCATGGCATTCGGGGTGGCTCCTAAGCCAAAGCCGCAGATGCCGGCTACCAGTACGGCTGCATCGTAGTCGCTGCCGAGCAGGCGGAAAGCGAGGAAGTAGGTGATGAGGACCATCAGGATTACCTGGCACATCAAAATGGTGATGAGGGGGAGCGCCAGCGACTGCAATTCCCAGAGCTTCAGGGAAATCATCGCCATGCCGAGGAATACGGAGAGCGAGATGTTGCCGAGACTCACGATCTTCTCCATCTCCAGTTTCTTTGCCCAGGGGGTCTGCTCTATCAGGTTGCGCACGATGGCTGCCGTAATGAGTGCACCGAAATAGGTGGGGAAGGTGATGCCCGTGGCCTTGAGGGCGACGGTCGTCAGGGTGCCTGCTCCCATCACTACCAAGAGGGTATAGGCGGCGTTGGCATAGTGCTGAAACTCTATCTCGCTACTGCTGAGGCGTTTCTCACGCCCGGCAGGAGAAGCCTCGTCGCTCTCGATACCCGCCATGGCTGGGTCTATGTCGAAGTCTTTCTCCGTCTCATTTTCATAGGTGAGCTTGGTGCGTATCAGTTTTTCTGCGATGGGACCGCCAATCACCGAACCGGCTATCAGTCCGAAGGTGGCTGCGGCCATGGAGATGGTGCCGGCTCCTTGCAGTCCCATGCTCTCCAGGAGAGAGGCGAAACCGCCTGCTGTACCATGGCCTCCCGCCATCGGGATGCTGCCAGCCGCCATTCCTATCAGCGGACTCACGCCGAGCAGTTTGGTGATAGCCAGCGGCATCGCATTCTGCAGGATGATGATGCCCACCAGGAGGATGAGCATCATGACGAGCGTCTTGCCGCCCTGTTTCAGTACCTTCAAGTTGGACTGGAAACCCACGGAGGTGAAGAAGGTGAGCATGAAGACATCCTTCAGAGTGCCGTCGAAACTCAGCTCGATGTGGAATATCTTGTAGAGAATCAGCGTGATGATGCTGAAGACGAGACCGCCGGAGACGGGGGAGGGGATGCAGAACCTCTGCAACCATTTTATGTTTCGGGTCATCAGCATACCTAGCAACAAGGCCAGCGCACCTACGCCGGCCGACTGCAACATGTCTAAAGAAATCGTCGTCTCGTTCATATCTTTGTCTTTTGAATTTTTGTGCAAAGATACGCATTTTCTTTGACATAATGTTAAGATACCATGAAAAAAAACATCGTTTCGTTGCGAAAGGATGGATTTCTCAGGGGGCGAAGATACAATTCCTTGCCTGAGTGGTACGGCGGGGGTGCCGTACCTCCTATAATTGCTGTTTTTTGACCAAGAGGGGTAACTGTAGGAGGTACAGTGCCCTCGCTGTACCACTCAAGCAAGTGAGAACAAATTGTACCAAGTTATTTTTTATCGTCACCTAACTTCAGACTTTCAAGAAGTGCTCTTCGAGCTTCTCCCTGGGCATATCGGCGGTGGCGTGATAGTGGAGGTGGTGGTTGACGCAGGCGATATGCTTCACGTTGTTCAGCACCTCTGCGATGTCGTGGCTCACGATGATGATGGCGCAGTCCTTGTTGATTTGCTCCAGCATCTCGTACATCTGCTTCTGGAATCGTCGGTCGATATAGGTGTTGGGCTCGTCGAGAATCACCACGTCGGGTTTGGAGACGATGGCACGGGCGAGGAGCACGCGCTGGAGCTGTCCGCCGCTCAAGGCTCCGATGTGGCTGTCCTTGAGTTCGGTGAGCTGCAGTCGCTCCAGGGTGTCTAGCACCTGCTGGTGCTGATTCTTGGTGTATCGGGAGAACAGTCCCTTGGTCTTGCTCAGTCCCGACAGCACCACCTCATACACGGAGATGGGGAACTGTCGGTCGAGGGCGTTGTACTGTGGCAGGTAGCCCATGGTGATACCCTTCACCTCCTTGCCTTGTTTGAAGTACCTTATATTGCCGTCCGAAGGCTCTTTCAATCCCAATATAAGTCGCATGAGGGTGGTCTTGCCGCCCCCGTTGGGTCCGATGATGCCCAGGTAGTCGTCCTGATATACGGTGAGGTTCACGTCTTGGAGCACCTGCTTGTTCTCGTAGCCTGCCGAGAGATGTTCTATTTCTATGATTGGAGTCATACTTGATGTTGTTGCGTTTTTGTTGATGTAC
>CAVGLH010000275.1:0-2659 GCA_963630065.1 Bacteroides fragilis
ACAAAGGCTCTGACGATGGCACTCCCGAAACGGCTGCTCCCAAGACTGTATATCATGGTCCTTCTCGTAAGGGGCGCACTTACAATAAGCATACAGTTGGCACGCCAATCATCCACAAGTGCGACTTGACCCACTTGCCTGACGGTGTGACTTATCGCATCAAGAAGAATCCGAAGAAGATTCTCCACACGGTTACAAGGGTGGAGGAGCATTGGTTTGAGGAAGTCGTCTTGACCTATCCCGACGGTCATACGGAAACGTATTTTATGCCTCAGGAAAATGACAAGGAAGCCCGCCTCTATGACGAGATTGTGCCCGGCACCCACGTCACTGCCGACTTCTTGACAGAAGAGGCTTCCAATATGTACGATATGGCTTGTCCCGCTTATCGGGAGGTGAAGAACAGGTTGTCCGAGATGGGATTGAAGACCCATCGCCAGAACCTGGCCAACTATGCCGATAAGGGCTATGAGATATTGAAGCTTGTGCTTCCTGCATTGAAGGAACGGGCTCTGGCTCCTGGCTCCGTTGTAAATGTAGATGAGACATGGGAACGCTACCAAACCCATTTCGGACATCGTAAGACCTATATGTGGTGCCTGGTAAACCGCAAGGCAGGCATCGTAATCTTCTTTTATGAGGATACTGTAGACCGGTATGGCAAGAGGAAGAGCGGCGGTCGTAACCGTGGCGTTTTGAAGGACTTCTTGGGCGATGCCAAACTGAAATCTCTCCAAAGCGACGGCTATATCTGCTATATGTATCTCGACGATGAATTGATAGACATAGAACATCTGTGCTGTCTGGCCCACGTTCGTGCCAAGTTCGAGAAGGCCGAGAGTCTGGGCTGTACGGCTGCCTCGTTGATCATGTGCCTGATTCGTAAGCTTTACAAGCGTGAGAAGTTGTATGTGGAAAAAGGGTATGGTCCGGAAAAGATAAAGGAGATGCGCAATGATTCCTACACCCAGGACTTGGTTGACAAGCTTCAGAACGAGATGTTCAACCTGATGGCGAACGGCATGGACAAGTTGCCCAAGATAATGCAGCAAGCATTGAACTATCTCCATAAGTTTTGGAAGCAAGTCTTCGCCTATCGAAACGATGGTGAGTATACCATTGACAACCTGGCAGCCGAGCGAGCGATACGCCAACACTTTTATCCAGACATGCAAGCAAGCCGGCATCCCGTTCCGGCACTACTTCAAGGCTTTGCTTAGGGCTGTGAAGTTGGGCAGGACGGACTACGAGAACCTGTTGCCGATGACAATTTGCTTGAATTGACGAAATTTTTAGTGAAAGAATTTTAAAAATGAGATTTGCGGGCTTTGAAAAAAGCCCGCAAATAAAGGCGTTGTGAACTTTTTGGACGCTTACCTCGATATTTATCAAGAGATTATAAACCACCAATAGAATAATGTTTAAGTTATCTCATCATCTGATTATGGGGGGGGTAATCGTAGCCCTCTCCGTCCTTGCATCCTGCACTGATGACAAGGAGAAGAAAACGATAGTGTGCTGGGGCGACTCGCTCACGGCAAGCCATACCAACGGATGCGGATGGAAGGGCATGCTGAAGGGATGGATAAAGGGTGACGACAGTTACCCCGGAGTGTTGCAGGACCTCTTGGGCGACGACTATGACGTGGTCAACTGTGGCGTGGGTGGCGAGAACACGCTCACCATCATGGCGCGGCAGGGGGCTTACCCGATGGTGCTGGCGCACGACGTGGTGCTCTTCAATGACGAGGAGCGCAAGTTCGACACCTTCATCGGTAATAACGACATCCCGACCTTCATCTCCTCCTACGACCACAAGACTCCCGTCACCCCTCTCTTGCAGGGCGGATACGAGGAGGATGCCTGCGGCAGGGTGAACCCCGTCAACATCGGCGGCAAGGCGATAACGCTGGAGTCGCAGACCAAGTTCTGGCAGAACCCCAACAAGAAGTTCGAGTTTGAGTACAACTACTTCCTCACCCCCAAGCAGGAGATAGCCAGGACGGACACGCTCCGCAAGGGCAGCATCATCCAGACGCAGGCGATGAGACAGCTGAGAGGGGCATGGTGCAACGTGTTCTTCATCGGGCAGAACGGCGGATTCAAGGATGCCGCTGAACTGGTGAAGCAGGTGAAGGCGATGATAGCCTACAGCCGCTGCAAACACTATGTGGTGGTATCGTTCCACACGCCTAATACCGTCATGCCCACGGCTGAAAGAATGGCTGGCATGGAGGACACGCTGCGGCATGCCTTCGGCCCTCGCTTCGTCAACCTTCGCCGCCACATGGTGACAAAGGGACTGGAAGAGGCTGGCTTCACTGCCACGCAGGAAGACAAGGACAGCATCCGGCACGGCAAGATGCCGCCACAGCTGATGGTGGACGGCTGCCACTTCACCAAGCAAGGCTATGCCATCATCGCCCGGCTCGTCAAACAGAAGATAGATAGCTTCAAATAATATACATCAGCGTGGCTGCATCGCCGCCGGGAACCCGTGCAAGGTGATAAAGCGGCTGGAATAATCATCCGCAGAACACGGAGACTCTTTTTGGGGTCGAACACGGATTCCACGGATGGGGCTTGCGCCGTTGAGAGGTTCGCCTAACACTGGAATTATTTAATATCCGTGTAATCCGTGAAATCCGTGTTCGTAAAA
>CAVGLH010000276.1:0-2651 GCA_963630065.1 Bacteroides fragilis
AGTACTCGATCATTACGAGCGGACTGTTCTCCGTGACAGGCTTCTCGCCAAACTTCTCGTCGGCGTGGATGTCGTTCAAGAGACCCACCCATGCGGCGGGAGCGATAGAAAGATTCAGGAAACCTTTTACTACGTTGTAGTCTGCAATGACATTCTTGCAGTTCTCCATAAGGTAGTCGCCGATTTCCAGTGCTGTGCGCTCAGGAGTTTTCTTGGAAATCTTGAGGAATGGGAACACGACGAGGGTAAGGTTACCTTCGAAATTACTCTTGGTCTTTTGCAGGGCTGCCATCTTCTCGGGCACGTCCTGACCGTAAAGCTCCTTCACCGCAGCGATGACCGAGCTGACGATTTCGTTTTCTATCTTCATTATCTAATGTCTCTTTATTACCGGTAATACTATTTGTTTCTTTTGGTCGTCGTAAACAACTATTGCAGTCGCCTTTGACAAAAGCGGCTGCAAAATTACGAATAATAATTGGATTGTGCAAAGAAAAATTGCAATACTTTACCCTTCGAGGATAATTTCTGCTACATCCTCGGGGGCATTCCATAGGATTCCATCCTGCAATTCGTCGTCGGAGAACTCGTTGAGGGCTTCCCTTGCCTCCTTCTCGCTGATGACAGGAGTCCCATCCTCGTTCTTGGCATCGAGCAAACATTGTAAAATGGCCGCTCTGTATTCTTCGATTGTCATCATATTTCCTTTTCGTATTAAATTAGTAATGTGACGGGGAGCAGCTCCGAAGCCGCCCTTGCCACTTGTCGGTTGCAAAAATAAATAAAAAAGCTGGTTGCACCAAGAAATATCTGTAAAAATTTGGTTGCTTTGGTGTTTTTTACAGCTACTTAGGTGCCATTCATGCTTTGTATTGTATCTCGATTTTGAATGTGACGTGATAGCCTGGCAGCGGATTGTCGGCAAGAGACAGGTTGATGTCTTGCATCATCAGCATCTGTCGGGAAAGCGACAAACCTATGCCTGTGCCCGAGGGCTTGGTGGTGAAGAAGGGGATGAATATCTCGCGAGCCACGTCGGCTGGGATGGGAGAACCGTTGTTGCTGACGTAGATGATGTTGGGGCTGCAATATCTAATGCCGACGATGGTAGCCCTTGCCTCGACGGCATTTTTCACGAGATTGATGAATACTTGGCGCAGCATGTTCTCGTCAGCATCTATCGTGGCATTTTCGGGGAGTGATATATGCCAGGCGATGTGAGGATAGAGCACTTTGATGCTTTCTATGAAAGGAAACAGGGGAACGGTGGCGATGACAGGCTCTTGCAACAGGGTGAGCTTGCGATAGCTATCTACAAAGGTTGTCAACGACTTGCTGGTGGCATGGATGGCTCTGATGCCCTCTTCGTAGGGAGTCCCTTGCAACCTAGGATTGTTGAGATAGGTTTGGCAGATGCTGGAGATGGGGGCGGTGGCGTTCATGATTTCATGGGTGAGCACACGGGTGAGTTTTTGCCATGACTCCACCTCGTGCTTGGCAACGAGTCGGGCGATGTCGCCCTCCATATCGTTGAGGGCTTGCTGCAAGGCTCGTTCGCCAGGTAGCAAGCCTTTGGTGGAGAGTTTGAAGGAGTAGTCGCCATTCCTCACCGCCTCTCGCATCATGAAGGCACGGTCTTTCAGCTTTCGCTGATGGCGAAAGAAAAGATAGATGATGCCGCCTGTCAGGAGGCAAACTACACCTATTATATATATAGTATAGATGATGGTCATCTCTTCAACTTAGCGTAAAGTGTCTGTCTCGTGATGCCGAGTAGTTCGGCGGCACGGGATATGTTGCCGTGGCACTTGTCAACCACCCTTTGGATATGTTTCGTTTCGATACTTTCGAGCGTCTCCACTTCCGTGTTGCGGTCGATGGCATCTTTCAATACTCGGATGAGTTCGTCGTTGTCCCAAGGCTTGGTCACGAAGTCGGCGGCACCGCTCTTCAGACCCTTCACGGCGAGATGGATGTCGGCGAAGGCGGTGACGAGCACCACGGGTATGTTGGCGTGCAACCGGCGGAAGGTGCGAAGCCACATCAAGCCCTCCTGCCCACTGTTCACCCCCAGTGAAAAGTTCATGTCGAGCAAGATGATGTCCACCTGTTCCTGTTGGAGCAGGGTAGGGGCTGTTTCGGGACGCGGCAGGGTGAGGATGCGCTCGAAGGTTTCTCCGAGACATATCTTCAGGGCGGTGAGTATCGACGGATTGTCGTCGATGACAAGAATGGTTCCATATTTCATGCGGAATGCTTCTCCTTATTATTATATTGTTGTTCTATCTGTTTGCAAAAGTACTCATTTTTCTCGAAAAGCCCAATGATTTGCCCCCTGATGTATGATAATCATACAGAAGAGTGTATGAATTTCATACAATCCGCCTCTCGCCCTCGCCGTTTTCTTGGCGGAAAGCGATGGAATCCGTACTTTTGCAAAAAAATAAATGAAGGTATGAAAAGTTATTTTAAATTTCTCTCTCGCAACAAGCTTTATACGGCTATTGAGGCTTTCGGGCTCTCGATAGCCCTGGCTTTTGTGATTATCCTGGTGTCGTACGCCAGTATGGAGTATCGGGTGGGAACGAATCACAAGTTGTCGAAGGAACTTTATGCAGTAGGTTCGGGCAATTATCTCGGCATGACGGCAG
>CAVGLH010000277.1:0-2631 GCA_963630065.1 Bacteroides fragilis
GAGCTCTGCCACATGTCTCTGTAAACGAGACTGAACTGGATTTTCTTCTTCATTATTTCTTGTCTGTTTCTGTTTTCTTTATCTCAGCCGCCGCCCTTGCCGGGCTGGCGGGCCGTTCCGATTTGCAAAGTTACGCAAAAATAACGAGATACCGTTTTGTTTCTCCTTATTTTTATTATTTATTATATTTTTTCAGAGAAGTCATTTCAACTCCTGCTTGAGCTTGTCGCTGAGCTTTTGGGCGGCGGCATGGGCCTTGGCGTTGACGGAGCGGGCGTCCTTGCTGCGACGGTAGCCCTGCACATTGCCCCGGCCGTCGGCCAAGGCCAGGGAATCGCCGCGCATATATGCGAAGGAGAGCGTGTCGCGAGTGGTCTTCTCGTTGATTGCGACACCGCCCATCTCCATACGGCCCCTCACCAGGATGAGCTTGCCGTTCCAGGCGTGCCACTCCGTATATTGCGGCACCTCGGGATACTCCACGGGACTGTCGTCCTCCACGTCCTGGCTGGTCATCAGGCGGCCCACCGACTGCGCCTCGCCCATCCTCTTCAGCGTGAATCCGTAGGCGCGGGGCACCATGTAGGTGTCCACCACGCTGTCGGGCATATTGGCCAGGATGCGGGCCTGCTGGCGCTTGGAGAGCCGGCTCACGTCTCTCAGATGGGGCATCACGTCGTAGGTCCACGTGGCCTTCAGCTTGTCGAGGTCCAGCACCAGGTCGGCTCCGTTGCGCTCGCTCTTCTCGGCGCACGGGATGACGCATATCCAGTCTCCCACCTCGATGTCGCCGAACACCTGGTGATTGCGGTTGGCGTCGAGGATATTGTATCTCACGGGGTTGCCGCCGCCATTGGGCAGCAGCACCACCACGCTGTCGGTGCATCCCATACAGGCCAGTCCGTAGACGGCGCGGTCGCCCTTGGCAGGCTTGGAGAGGCTGATGGCCAGGCTGTCGGCGGCCTTGCGGGCGGGCTGTCTTTTAGCTCCTCCGCAGCCAGCCAGGGTCAGGGCGGCCAGGGCCAGGGCGAGATATGTATTGCTTTTCTTCTTCATACTTTTTCCTATACTCTTCCTTATATTTATAAAGACATCGAAATTCGCAACCGAAAATTGCGTTGCAAAACTACAACTATTTTTCGGTAACTCCAAAACATTAGTGTCAAAAAACAAAAAAAGTTGGACGAATATTTTGCATTGTAGCGGATTTGCAGTAACTTTGCACCCGTTTTGACGAACGACGAAAACTTTCACACGCCCCTGGCGCAACATACAAAAACAAAAAAGATGACAAACGAAAACAACACAGGCGCAGGCAAAGCCAGTGCCCACACCCTCCCGGCATGGACCGAGATGGAATACACCACTACTTGCAAGAACCCCTATCTGGCCTCTCCTTTCTTCGTACCCAAGGAGGCCAAGTGCTTCCTGTGCCGCGAAGACGGCACGAGAAAGGAACAGCGCATGATTTTCCTCGTGTTCAAGCCCACGTCTGCCCCAGCCGATGCTGAATGGGAAGACGACCCCGTGCCCGGCGAGACCTGGGTGATGCCCCTGGGCGACGACGACGAGCAGATAGAGCCTGCCAAGGTGATCTTCCTCGACCAAGACCCCTCGTCGCTGGTGAGCGTGGTAGAGGAGAACGACCAGACCATTACCTTCGACCTCTACTGGCGCCACGGCGAGGTGAAGATGGAGAAGGCGGAGAAGAACGAGGATGGGCATTTCGTATGCCGCAAGGACGACTTCGGCGAGGACGGACTGGCCGTGACGTTCACCCCCGAGGAAGAGGAAGGGCAGCCTTTCGTGGTGCGCCTGCAGATTCCCTACCTGGGCTTCTCGCTCTATGACGCCGAGGGCAACAAACTGCACGGCGAGGTGGAGGTGGCCCACGACAAGGTGGACGACTACTCCTACGACTTCGTGGGCGACGAGGTGAACGACCGCTTCACCCTGCAGCTCGACGGCGACAAACTGGTCTACACCTGCGTGCTGCGTCCGGGCGACGGCCAGTTGGTGGTGCGCAACCAGCGAGACCGTCTGGCCGTGGTGGGCCAGATACCCGCCGAAGGCAAGTTGGCCGACCTGCTGATGGGCGCGCATTCGGCGCTGGTGAAGAACCGCAACAACCGCTGGCGCATCCAGCTGGAGGGCTCTTCGATAGCCCAGGAGGCTGAGATAGAGGTTTCGCCCGCCACCCTAGTGGCGTTC
The DNA here is from genome assembly GCA_963630065.1 of Bacteroides fragilis. Lineage (GTDB taxonomy): Bacteria > Bacteroidota > Bacteroidia > Bacteroidales > Bacteroidaceae > Prevotella > Prevotella fragilis_A. The sequence continues at coordinate 2,212 of CAVGLH010000277.1, forward strand.
GCCCGCGAGAAGATGACCCAGGGCGTAGACATCGACCAGCTGGGCCAGCAGCTGATGGCACTGGAGGGGAAGCACGCCTTCCAATGGTTCTGGCTGAAGGAGGACGACTGGAGCCACGACGACCCGATGTTCGACATGTTCATGAAGCAGCTGTGCGCCTTCTCCTTTGTGAGCCAGAAGCCCATCCAGGGCGACGTGATAGCCGCCCGCAACAACAAGCGCAAGATACGCCGCTGCGCCCGCCTGGTGAAGGCCCATCAAGCAGGGGAAATCAACCTTTGGGAGGAGACCGAAGAGCAGCGTCAGGAGATACTCCACCTTTTCAGCACTTACCACCAGAGCTTCGTGGAGGAGCTGGAGGAAGAGGCGGTTTAGTAATAATAAGTTGGTACATTTCTCATGGGCGAAGCTACAATTCCT
>CAVGLH010000278.1:0-2569 GCA_963630065.1 Bacteroides fragilis
GCCATGCACTATGTGTTCAACTGCCCCGAAGACAAGTTCGTCTTCGACGTATCCCACCAGAGTTATCCCCACAAGATGCTCACAGGCCGTGCCTTCGGCTTTTACGACAACAGTCGTTTCCAGGAGATTTCAGGCTACAGCAGTCCTGCGGAGTCGCCAGAATACGACCAGTTTGAGCTGGGCCACACCTCCACCTCCATCTCCCTCGCCACCGGATTGCAGAAAGCCCGCGACATCAAGGGCACCCACGAGAACATCGTGGTGGTGATAGGCGACGGTTCCCTGAGCGGAGGCGAGGCCCTCGAAGGTCTCGACGAGGCTGGCGAACTGGGCACAGGCATCATCATCATCGTGAACGACAACGAGATGAGCATCGCCGAAAACCATGGCGGTATCTACAAGAATCTCGCCTTGCTCCGCAACACCGACGGCAAGGCAGAGTGCAATCTCTTCCGTGCCATGGGCCTGGACTATAAGTATGTGGCAGACGGCAACGACATCGAAGCCCTAATCAAGGCATTCGAAGAAGTAAAGGACATCGACCACCCCATCGTGGTTCATATCCACACCGAGAAAGGCAAGGGTTATGCCCCAGCCGAGGAAAACAAGGAGACTTGGCACTGGAGCATGCCGTTCGACATCGAGACAGGCAAGCCCAAGGCAGAAGGCGGCAGAGAGGACTATGGCAACCTGACCGCAGAGTATCTCCTCGAAGAGATGAAGAAGGACAAGCACTTGGTGGCAGTCACCTCAGGCACACCAACCGTGGCAGGATTCTTCAAGGCCCGTCGCGACGAGGCCGGCAAGCAGTTTGTCGACGTGGGCATTGCCGAGGAGCAAGCTGTGGCCATGATTTCGGGTATGGCGAAGGGCGGCATCCGCCCGGTGTATAATGTATACAGCACCTTCATCCAGCGCACCTACGACCAGATAGCCCAAGACCTCTGCATCAACGGCAACCCGGCCCTCATCAATGTGTTCTTGGGTTCCATGTATGGCTTGAACGACATCACCCACATCGGTTTCTACGATATCCCGATGCTCAGCAACATCCCCAACCTCGTCTATCTCGCTCCCACCTGCTGGGAAGAATACAAGGCGATGATGGCATGGGGCATCAAGCAGACGGAGCATCCCGTGGCCATCCGTGTGCCAGGCGGCGCAGTGGCGCATAGCGACGAGAAGTTTGACGAGGACTATAGCGCTCTGAACCGCTTCAAGATGACCCACAAGGGCAGCAAGGTGGCGATTGTCGCCCTCGGAGCTTTCCATATTCTCGGAATACAGGTGGCCGCACTGCTCAAGCAAGAGAAAGGCATCGACGCCACACTCATCAATCCTCGCTTCATCACGGGGCTCGACGAGGAAATGCTCGAAGCTTTGAAGGCAGACCACGAGAAGGTGATTACCCTCGAAGACGGAGCCTTGGAGGGTGGATTCGGCGAGAAGATAGCCCGCTTCTATGGCGACAGCGACATGAAGACACTCTGCTTCGGCATCAAGAAGGGACTCTACGACCGCTACGACTATCAGCAGATGGCGCAAGACAACGAGCTGACGCCGGCACAAATCGTGGCAAGAATATAATACTTCGGATATTCGTATACATAAAAAGCGATGCTTCCTGCTTATGATAGGAAGCATCGCTTTTTATGTATATATCCTTAGAAGGATACTGTGAAGGAACAACCCAACACAAAACTGTTCATGTTCTTCTTGATAGTAGAAGATAGAGCGGTTGACGTGATACTGGGATCGCTTTCCTGATAAATCTTCACCAAATTATAATAGGCAGAAGGGTTGCTCTCTCTCTCAAACTCCATAGCGTTGTATTCCATTGTATAGCGCTTGCGAGTAAAATCATAGTCTACAAACACCTTCCATGAGAAATTAGACTTGTAAGCATATGTCAGAGACAGGCCCGTACCATACTTAAAGGTATTGTTACCACCTACGGTCAGATAGTCCCATGTGATGTCATAGTCTTTACCAGGTTTGGGTGTAGCTCCCTCAAACACCAAGGATTTTCCTGCGAAATGCGCATCGACATCCAAATCCTGAATCACACTTCTTCCGACAAGCAGTTTGCTACCCAATGCCCAACGGCGTGAGAGAGGCAAATTGAAATACATACCCACATCGGCCGTAAACTCCGTGATATGGTCAGACTCGATAGTTATGTCATGGGTAGGCATCCAATATTGCATATTTGCCTCCGTTAAAAAGCTATAAGTTTCTTCAATGGATTTTCTCTCCTTGGATGTCACATCGCTCCATCCACTGATAGGAGAACTTTTCACTCTGAGTCGTCCACCTAAACCTATATATTTATTGAAAAAGTAAGCACCCTCCACGCCTACGACGGTTGCAGGGGCAAACTTAAGGTGAACATCCTCATACTCATTGTCTTCACCAATAAAACCCAACTCCTCACCACTGAACGTCATGTTCCTTGATCCCAATCCGATACCCATGGAGATGCTGAAGAAAGAAGGGCGTTCGATGACATCGGCGGTGATGGGCATATTGCCACGGTTGAGATGTCTGCCCTTGAAGATGAGGTCGCTGA
>CAVGLH010000279.1:0-2568 GCA_963630065.1 Bacteroides fragilis
TGACCTATATCTATGGTATCGGTCGAAGTAGTTCAGCAAAGATATTGGATAAGGCAGGTGTGAGCCGTGACTTGAAAGTCAGCGAGTGGTCTGACGATCAGGCAGCCAAGATCCGTGAAATTATCGGCGCTGAGTTCAAGGTTGAAGGTGATCTCCGTTCAGAGATCCAGATGAACATCAAGCGACTGATGGATATTGGTTGCTACCGTGGAGTTAGACATCGTAATGGTCTTCCTGTTCGTGGACAGAGCACAAAGAACAATGCTCGTACTCGCAAGGGTAAGAAGAAGACTGTTGCTAATAAGAAGAAGGCTACTAAGTAATTCTAAGGAGGAAATTAATTATGGCAAAACAGAAAGCAACATCCAAGAAGAGAAATGTGCGTGTTGACGCTATCGGTCAGTTGCACGTTCATAGCTCATTCAACAACATCATTGTATCTCTTGCCAACAATGAGGGTCAGATCATTTCTTGGTCTTCAGCTGGTAAGATGGGTTTCCGTGGTTCTAAGAAGAACACTCCTTACGCTGCTCAGATGGCAGCAGAGGATTGCGCAAAGGTGGCTTTTGACCTTGGTCTTCGCAAGGTAAAGGCTTATGTGAAGGGTCCGGGTAACGGTCGTGAGTCTGCCATCCGTGCTATCCACGGTGCAGGTATCGAGGTTACAGAGATCGTAGACGTTACACCATTGCCACACAACGGTTGCCGTCCTCCTAAGCGTCGCCGCGTATAATTGTTGGGAACAGCATTCAAGATACAAATTTCATTAGCATTTTATTAATATTATGGCTAGATATATAGGTCCGAAATCTAAGATTGCGCGTCGTTTTGGTGAGCCCATCTTCGGCGCAGACAAAGTTTTGTCCAAGAGAAACTTCCCTCCTGGACAGCATGGCAACAATCGTCGCAGAAAGATGTCTGAGTACGGTGTCATGTTGGCAGAGAAGCAAAAGGCTAAGTACACTTACGGTGTATTGGAGCGTCAGTTCCACAACATGTTCGACAAGGCTGCCAAGGCAGACGGTATCACCGGTGAGGTTCTGCTTCAGAACCTGGAGTGCCGTCTTGACAACGTTGTGTTCCGTTTGGGTATTGCTCCAACTCGTGCAGCTGCCCGTCAGTTGGTGGGTCACAAGCACATTGTAGTGGACGGTAAGGTGGTTAACATTCCTTCTTATTCCGTTAAGCCAGGCCAGATTGTTGGAGTTCGCGAGAAGGCTAAGTCTCTCGAGGTAATCGAGGCAGCTCTTGCAGGTTTCAATCACAGCAAGTATCCATGGATCGAGTGGGATGAGAACACTAAGAGCGGTAAGTTCCTGCACAAGCCCGAGCGCGCCGACATCCCCGAGAACATTAAGGAGCAGTTAATCGTTGAGTTGTACTCTAAATAAATCATTAAATTAATGGCGATATTAGCATTTCAAAAACCTGATAAAGTAGTAATGCTGGAGGCTGACAATAAGTTCGGAAAGTTCGAGTTCCGTCCTTTGGAGCCTGGCTTTGGTGTTACCATCGGTAACGCCTTGCGCCGCATTCTCCTTTCATCGCTGGAGGGTTATGCCATCAACACCATCCGTATCGGTGGTGTTGAGCATGAGTTCTCTTCAGTTCCCGGTGTCAAGGAGGATGTTACCAACATTATCTTGAATCTCAAGCAAGTTCGATTCAAGCAAGTAGTAGAAGAATTCGAGAATGAGAAAGTTAGTATCACCGTTGAGAATTCCACTGAATTCAAGGCAGGTGATATCGGTAAGTATCTGACTGGATTTGAAGTGTTAAACCCTGATTTGGTGATTTGTCATTTAGATGCCAAAGCTTCGATGCAGATTGACTTGACCGTTAACAAGGGACGCGGCTACGTTCCCGCTGACGAGAATCGTGAGTTCTGCACTGATGTCAACGTTCTTCCTATCGATTCAATCTACACCCCTATCCGTAACGTAAAGTACGCTGTTGAGCCATACCGTGTCGAGCAAAAGACCGACTATGACAAGCTGGTGCTTGAGGTTACAACGGATGGTTCCATTAGTCCAAAGGATGCCCTGAAAGAGGCTGCCAAGATATTGATTTACCACTTCATGCTCTTCTCAGACGAGAAGATCACTCTTGAGACCTCCGACCAGGAGAGCAACCAGGAGTTTGACGAGGAGGTACTTCATATGCGCCAGCTGCTCAAGACCCGCCTCGTAGACATGAACCTCAGTGTTCGTGCCCTCAACTGCTTGAAGGCAGCTGATGTGGAGACCTTGGGTGACTTGGTACAGTACAACAAGACTGACCTCTTGAAGTTCCGCAACTTCGGTAAGAAATCGCTCTCAGAGCTTGATGATTTGCTCGAGAGTCTGAATCTGTCTTTTGGAACCGATATTTCAAAGTATAAATTAGACAAGGATGCCTAATGCGTCCTTTGTCCAAAAAGAACAAAAACAAAAATGAGACACAATAAGAAATTCAACCATTTAGGTCGTACTGCTTCTCATCGTAACGCGATGTTGGCTAACATGGCTACATCTCTGATCATGAGCGAGCACAAAAGAATCACTACGACCCTCGCAAAGGCTAAGGCTC
>CAVGLH010000280.1:0-2545 GCA_963630065.1 Bacteroides fragilis
AGCACTTTGGCTTGAACGAGGAGGGAGCTTTGGTTCGTAAGGCTGTGGATGCTTCGCTCGATGCCAACGTGCGTACACCAGAGATTCAGGTGGAGGGCGGTGCCCAGTATGGCACTGTTGAGGTTGGCGAGTGGATTGTCAACTATATCAAGAACGCATAAATTTCTTGGTGAGATTTTTTTTGAGAATGAACTATATCAAGAATATGCTAGGCATGGCTCTTGTGGCCATGCCTATTTTGGGTTATTCGCAGGAGCGTTCAGCCTTGCGCGACTCTCTGGCTGCGGCTACGCAAGTCCTGGCCTACCACCCCGACAGCATCGACCTGCGCTTGAAGAAGGCGGCATGGAACATCCAGTTGGAGCAATGGCAGTATGCCAAGGACGACCTCGACAAGGTGCTTTTTCTCAACAATACCAACATTGCCGGTCTCTTCTATCGGGCCTACGTCAACGAGCAGTTGAAACGTTATAATTTCGCCCGTCTCGACTATCAGAATCTCCTCGTGTTGGTGCCCGGCAATTTCCAAGCACAGCTCGGTTTGGCACTTCTCAACGAGAAGGACAAGCACTATACCGAGGCTTACGATGGCATCAACAGCTTGATAGAGCAATATCCCGACAGTGCAATGGCCTATGCGGCCCGTGGCGGGATGGAGAAGGATCGGGGACAGTTGGAGTTGGCGGAATATGATTATGCCAAGGCGATTTCGTTGGATGAAGACAACGAGGACTATCGCATCAGTCATATCGACCTGCTTGTCACACTTGGCCGCCAGCGAGAGGCCATCGCCGAATTGGAGGCTTTGCTGAAGAAGGGTGTCCCATCCGGCCGCCTTCAGGAGTTCTACCGAAGAATGAGGCAGAAGGGGAAGAAGAAGTGACGATGTGCTCATTCGGAACTATTGGAGAAGTTCTGTATGAGTAAGGCTATTCTTTCCACGTCGTTTTCCGTCATCGAGGGATTGCAGGGCAGACTCAATTCCTCCTTATGTATTTTTTCAGTGATGGGCAAATGGAGGTGCCCGAATCGCTCCGCATAGCATTTTTGCCTATGGGGCGGAATGGGATAGTGAATCATGGTGCCCACGCCTTGGGCGGCAAGATATTGCTGCAGCTCGTCTCTCCGGGGGGAGAGAATGGGAAAAATATGTACCACGTTGCTCTCTATGGGCGAGAACATATTTCTGGGTATTACCCCCTGGCTTTCTCTTTCCAGAGAATGTTTCTCCAATATGTTGGCATAAGCCTTAGCCAGTTTTTGCCTCTTCTTATTGTCTTGGTCGAGATGGGCGAGTTTCACATCGAGCGCGGCAGCTTGCACCTCGTCCATCCGTGAGTTGCTGCCTTGATAGTCGAACACGTATTTCTTTGCACTGCCATAGTTGCCCAGTGCCCTCACCACCTTGGCTAGTTCTGCGTCGTTGGTGGTGATGGCTCCTGCGTCGCCCAGGGCGCCGAGGTTCTTCCCCGGATAAAAACTATGTGCGGCGGCATCGCCCAGGCTTCCCGTCCTCTTTCCTTTTTCCGTCCCGTTTACATACATGCAGCCGTGTGCTTGAGCATTGTCTTCGAAGAGCAGCAGATGATGTCTCTTGCAGCTGTCCAGCAGTCGGGGTGTGATGCTGCATCTGCCATAGAGGTGGACACAGAGGATGGCGCGTGTCTTGGGCGATATATGCTCCTCGACGAGCGAGTCGTCGATTTGGAGGGTGTCCAGGCGCGGTTCGATGAGCACGGGCGTCAGTCCTGCGGTTGTGATGGCCAGGATGGTTGCGATGTAGGTGTTGGCCGGTACCATCACTTCGTCGCCAGGTGAGAGTCTGCCCAGTATGATTTCTCCCTGCAGCATGAGCCTCAGAGCATCCAGTCCGTTGCCGCAGCTGATGCAGAACCTAGTACCGGTATATTCGGCGTAATGGCTTTCGAATCTTTCGATGCGTTCGCCTTGCAGATACCATCCGCTTTCCACCACCTTGGCCACTTCGGCCTTGATTTCTTCCTCATAGGCGGCATTGACCGCCTTGAGGTCTAAGTATTTGATTCCTTTCATGTCTTTTCAGTCAAAAATGCCATTAAGCATGGGTATCTAAAAAATCAAAAGTACTACGCTGTCTTCAGAGGCTTCCCTGATGCAGCATTCTGCTTTCTGCCTCATCACAAACCCTTGGTCTGAGCGGCAGAGTCGGATGGGGGAGGAGTCCTTTGTCTCCAGTGTGATTTCGCCGGCCAGTGCCGCTACCATCATCTTGGCGGAAGGGGGAAGACGGAGTGGTGTGTAGCCGAAGGGATGTAGCCATTCGATGCGCCCTATGCTGAAGGGTACATGGATGAGCTCCTCTGCCACGGTCAGATTTCCGCGCGGGTCTTTTATCTGTTGGAGTGTGATAATATCCGTTATTTTTTCTTTCATATTATAATAACGTTCATTACTGGAATTTATTGTTTGCGGGGGGTGAATTTTAAACTGTTTTGCAGTTTTTTTGGGGGGTGGGGTAAAATAAGTAAGAGCAGCTATCTTCTCAGACAACTGCTCTACATTCAAT
>CAVGLH010000281.1:0-2544 GCA_963630065.1 Bacteroides fragilis
TTATTCCGTCATCACCCATGTGTCCTTGAAGCCTCCGCCTTGCGAGGAGTTGACCACGAACGAATCGGGATTTCTTGAGAAACGGGTCAAGCCGCTTTTCCACACTTTGGTCTCCTTGCCGCTCACCACGAAGGCGCGCAGGTCGGCCTTGCGCCACACCAGCTGGTCGCCCTCCAGAAGCTCCAAGTCCTTGAAGTCGATCACTTCCTGCGCAATCCATCTGCGTGGATACTTGATGACGAGCTGCTTGAGTTCTTCCAGCTTGTCTGGCTCCAGTTCCGAGCCGAACACGACTCCATAACCGCCGGCCTCGCTCACGTCCTTGATGACGAGGCGGTCGATGTTGGCCAGCACAAAGTCGTAGTCTTCCTTGAAGTAAGGCAGATAGGTGGGCGCATTGTTGAGGATAGGTTCCTCGTTCATGTAATACTTCACCATCTTGGGCACGAAGTAGTAGATGCCCTTGTCGTCGGCCACACCATTGCCGATGGCATTGATGAGCGCCACATTGCCGGCCTTGTAAGCCTGCATCACGTTGGGGATGCCCAGGAGCGAGGAGGCCTCGAACATCATCGGGTCCATATACTCGTCGCTCACACGGCGGTAGATGCAGCCCACACGGATTTTCTCTTTGTACATTCCGGCATAATACACCTTGTCGTCCTCCACAAAGAGGTCGCCCGGATAAGCCAGTGTGGCCCCCGTCTTCTCTGCCAGATAGGAATGCTCGAAGAAGGCCGAGTTGTATCTGCCCGGGGTGAGAATCACGGCGATGCCCCGGTCTTCGTTCATGTCGTCCATCATGTCGCGCAAGAGGTCGGCGTAGTCGCGGTTGTCGGCCACGGCATTGTCTGAGAAAGTGGTGGGCGAAACCTTGCGGGTTATCTTGCGCGCCATCATCGGATAACTGGCTCCCGAAGGGATGCGCAGGTTGTCTTCGAGCACATACCAGTGTCCGTCCTTGCCTTCCACCAGGTCGATGCCGGCGATGTGGGCATAGACTTTGCCTGCAGGGTCGATTCCCTCGCACTGGGGCATGTAGCCCTTGGAGGAATAGACGAATTCCTCGGGCACGATGCCGTCCTTGATGATTTTCTTGTCGTGATAAATGTCCCAGAGGAACATGTTGAGTGCCTGTACGCGCTGTTTCAAGCCACGCTCCAGATAGTCCCAGTCTTTCTTGGGGATGATTCTCGGCACGGAATCAAATGGAAAGAGCTGCTCGTTGAACACCCCTTTCTTATAAACACCAAATCGAACGCCGAATCGCTCCATCCATTTGTTTACCGTATCCCTACTATCTGTCAAACCTTTAATGTTAATACTCATAATCTCTCCTTGTTTGTTTACTTGTTAATCTATCTCTTAGTGTGTTATTCTCCGAATTTCTATTCCAGAGCGTATTCTCAGAACATCTTGACACCTTTATGACTGCAAAGGTACACATTTTGTCACGAACATACAAGCAAATCAAACAAAAAGAAACCGCAAAATACACCTTTACTTACATAAAGACGGATAAAGGATTTGTTTTGATTACATTTTGAAAGCAATACAAGTGTTTTTCATTACAGAATGCAATGTGCTACAAAAAAAAAGGGTGCACCCTCAACCTTCTTTTCGGCTGGGGGCACACCCTCATATTATGATGGAGAAAAAACTAGTCCAAATTCAGGCTCTTCTTGATGGCCTCGATCTTGTCCATGGCAGCCTGGGTACAACGGTTGTAGCAGCCGGCGCACTTGAAGGAAGGATCCTTCACCTCGATATAGAACTTGATCTTAGGCTCCGTACCGGATGGACGAACGCTCACCTTGGTGTTGTCGTCGCAGAACCACTGCAGCACATTGCTTGTGGTAGGCATGTCGAGCTTCTCTACGCTGCCGTCGGCGTGCTTGGCCTCCAATGTCTGATAGTCCTTCCAAGTAACGATCTTGCTGCCGCCCAACTCGGTAGGAGGATTCTGGCGGAAGTCGGCCATCATCTGCTTGATTTCGTCGGCACCGGTCTTGCCCGGGCGAACCACATTCACGGTAAACTCCTTGCTGAAACCATAGTCGGCATAGATTTGCATCAAGAGGTCGTAGAGCGTCTTGCCCTGGTCCTTGGCCCAAGCGGCAATCTCGCAGATCAAGCAGATAGAGGCTGGAGCATCCTTGTCGCGTACCTTGTCGTATGGCAGGAAGCCGAAGCTCTCCTCGCCGCCGCCGATGTAATCCTGCTTGCCCTCGCTGATGGCTATTTCGCGGGCAATCCACTTGAAGCCTGTGTAGCAGTCGCGCAGTTCCACATTGTTCTTCTTGGCGATTTCAGCGATTACCTCTGTCGTTACGATAGTCTTCACGAGGAAGTCTGTCGGCTTCAGTTTGCCGAGCTTCTTCTTGTTCTCGATGATATAGTAGCAGAACATCATGGCAGTCTGGTTGCCGTTGATGATCATCCACTCACCCTTGTCGTCGCGGCAAACGATGGCCAGGCGGTCGGCATCAGGGTCGGTAGCCACCACGAGGTCGGCGTTGAGCTTGGTACCGAGCTTCATACCGA
>CAVGLH010000282.1:0-2497 GCA_963630065.1 Bacteroides fragilis
ATGACTAAAAGACAAGGAACATTACTCGTAGTGGATGACAACAGAAACATCCTGACCACCGTCAGGATGCTCACCGAACCGCTGTTTGAAAATATCATCACCATCGCCAACCCCAACTCCATCCCTGCCAAGCTGAGGGAGGAGCATCCCGACGTGGTGCTGCTCGACATGAACTTTTCGAGCGGCATCAATTCGGGCAACGAGGGACTGTACTGGCTCCGTGAAATCAAGGGCATCAGTCCGAAAACTGAGGTGGTGCTCTTTACCGCATACGCCGACATCCAACTGGCTGTGACGGGCATCAAGGAGGGGGCAGCAGACTTCATCGTGAAACCTTTCGACAATGAGAAGATGACGCAGACGCTCTTGGAGGCAAGAGCCAAGAACAAGGGTGTGGATAACGCTGGTGGAAAACGTGGTGGAAAAGCATCGCAAAGTGCTATGTATTGGGGAGATAGTGAAGTTATGCACGACTTACGAAACATTGTGGAAAAAGTGGCGGCTACGGATGCGAATATCCTCATTACGGGCGAGAACGGAACGGGTAAAGAGGTATTAGCCAACGAGATACACCGTTTATCCACACGCAGTGGGAAAAAGATGCTGCCTGTGGATATGGGTGCCATCACCGAAACCCTCTTCGAGAGTGAACTGTTCGGGCATGTGAAGGGAGCCTTCACCGATGCCAAAGTGGATAAGCCGGGCAAGTTTGAGCTTGCCAACGGCAGCACTATCTTCCTCGACGAGATAGGAAACTTGTCGTATGGACTGCAGGCGAAACTCCTCACAGCCTTGCAGAGAAGAAGCATCGTGAGAGTGGGCGGTTCTACACAGATTCCGATAGACGTGCGCCTCGTTTGTGCCACCAACCGCAACCTGCAGCAGATGGTGGACAATGGCGAATTTCGCGAAGACTTGCTCTACCGCATCAACACCATCCACCTCGAACTGCCAGCCTTGCGCCAGAGAAAGGCGGATATTGTTCCCCTCGCCAACCGCTTCCTCCGTCAATATGGCGACCTATATAATAAGGTGAACATCCGCTTCTCGGAAGAGGCGGAGAGGAAGCTCACCGGCCTGCCCTGGTATGGCAACATCCGTGAATTGCAACACGCCGTGGAGAAAGCGGTGATTCTCAGTGACGGCGGCATCATCTCCGCAGAGGACATCGACGGCGGAAGCCAGGCAAAGAAAGAGAAACCGATGGAAGAGGTACAGACGCTCGACGAGATGGAGAGCCGCATGATAGAAAAGACCATCAAGGAATGCGAGGGCAACCTGTCGGTGGTGGCGGCAAGGCTCGGCATCTCAAGGCAGACGCTCTACAACAAGATCAAGAGGTATGGACTATAAAATCATCATTATAATAGGACTTGTTTTGCTGTCGGCAGTGGGCTATATCCGTCTCTACCGCCGCTATCGGCGCAACATCAAGAAGGTGAAATTCCTCTTTGATGCTGTGGATAATGAGGATTTCTCCTTCAACTTCCCCACCGATGGCATGTCGAAAGACGACCAGACTATCAACAACTCCCTCAATCGCATCAAGCTCTTCCTGCAACACACGCGGGAGGAACAGATGGAACGGGAGAAATACTACGAGCAGATACTGAATGCCGTGGATACGGGCATCATGGTAGTAGATGGCCGCGACAACGTGCTCCAACACAACCAAGCGGCTCTCCGTTTGCTCGATACCGACGTTCTAACCCACCTGAACCAGGTGCGAGGCAAACTGAAGGACGAACATCTCTCGAAACACGAGACGCAGGCAATGCTCAAGGACAAACATGTGCGCATCATCGCCCTCAGCGATGTGAGCAACGAGTTGAACAACCAGGAGGTGGATTCGTGGATCAAACTCATCCGTGTGCTGACCCATGAGATTATGAACACCATCACGCCCGTCACCTCGCTCAGCGAGACGCTGCTGAAGGAGCTGGACAGGGACGGTGAGAATCCAAATGAAACGATGTTAAAACAAGGTTTGAACACCATTCGAAAGACTGGGACGGAGTTGTTGGATTTCGTCAACAACTACCGCCGTTTCACCCATGTGCCCCAACCTCAGCCCACCCTCTTCTATGTAGAACCCTTCCTCGAAAGGATGGCCCTGCTTTGCAGGCACGAGGTGGAGATTAGCGTGGAACCCAAAGACCTGTTGGTCTATGCCGACGAAAGCCTCCTCTCCCATGTCGTCACCAATCTTCTGAAGAATGCCGCCGAGGCGATAAGCGGCTTGCACTCTGAGGCAAACAAGGAAGCATTCATCCGCCTCCATGCCTACACCAACGAGCAGGAAGCCATCATCATCGACGTGACCAACAATGCCGGCATCATCCCCGACGACATCGCCTCCCACATCTTCATACCCTTCTTCACCACGAAGAAGGAAGGAAGCGGCATCGGTCTCTCCCTCTCCCGGCAAATCATGCGAGTGAGCGGCGGCAGCCTCTCCCTGCACCAGGACAAGGAAAAAGGTCTCACCACCTTCCGT
>CAVGLH010000283.1:0-2475 GCA_963630065.1 Bacteroides fragilis
TGCGCTGCTCGTCGTGGTTCTCCAGGAAATAGAGCATGTGGTCGCGGATGTCGTCAACCACCTGCCACTCATGGGTGATGCTGGCAGCAGGACGCTCACCACGGATTACGCTGCGGAGGCAGTCGTACATACCCACCTTGTCATACAGGTAATCGAAGCCCGAAGCCACGAAGTTGCGATACTGGTTGGGGTCGTACACTTCGCCAATGATGACGATGTGAGGATATTTCGACTTCAATATCTGGGTAGTATAGGCCCAGAATGCCGTGGGCACCATCTCTGCCATGTCGCAGCGGAAACCGTCCACACCCTTGCTTGCCCAGAAAAGCAGGATGTCGGTCATCTTGCCCCAGGTGCTTGGCACAGGCTCGTAGTGGTAGCTGCGTCCGCCGGCATCGCAATAGTCCACGCCATAATTGAGCTTCACGGTCTCATACCAGTCGTTGCAGCCCGGGCGGTTGTCGAAGCGGTCGTTGCCCGTGGCTTTGGCCGGACACTCCTCGTAAGGCTCGAATATCCTGGCATCCTTCTCCAGGAAAACCTTGAACTCGGGCTTGGAACGGCGCACGTCGTTGAGGTCGAGGTCGCCCCAGGCATAGTAGAAGTTGTTCTGCGTGGAGAAATGCATGTTGGGGTCGTCATCCTCTCCGAGGTCTCGCACACCCGTTGGCTTGCAGATGGAATGGTACTCGCGGGCCACATGATTGGGCACAAAGTCCATGATGACCTTCATGCCCGCCTTGTGGGTGCGCTCGATGAGACTCTCCCACTCCGTCATGCGAAGGCTCACATTCTCGGCCACGTCGGGGTCGATGTCGTAGTAATCGGTGATGGCGTAAGGCGATCCGGCCTTTCCCTTCACCACCTCGGCATGCTGCGTAGGGATGCCGTACGATGAGTAATTGGTCTGCGTGGCGTGGCGAATCACACCGGTGTACCATATATGCGTAAAGCCCATATCGTGGATATGGGCCAATACTGCGTCTGTAAAATGATTGAGTTTTCCGCAACCGTTCTCCTCCTTGGTGCCATTCTCCTTTCGAGTGGCATTATGATTGCCGAAGAGTCGCGGAAGAACTTGATAGATTACGACTTTTTCTTTCATACAGGCTTATGCGATTCCGTGAGCAGCTACAGACTTGTCGATACGTCCAATCATTCCCTGCAATGCCTTGCCAGGACCACACTCTGTGAAGTCGTCGGCACCGTCAGCGATCATTGCCTGAACAGATGATGTCCAGCGCACTGAGCTGGTGAGCTGGGCGATGAGGTTCTGCTGGATCTCGGCTGGGTCGGTGTGAGGCTTGCCGTCCACATTCTGGTAAACGGGGCACTTGGGAGCGGAGAAGACAGTCTTCTCGATGGCTGCCTGTAGTTCGTCCTTGGCGGGCTGCATCAATGGAGAGTGGAAAGCACCGCCCACCTTCAGAGGAAGGGCACGCTTGGCACCTGCTGCCTTCAACTTCTCGCAAGCAGCATTGATGGCATCAGTGTTGCCGGAGATAACGAGCTGACCGGGACAGTTGTAGTTGGCAGCCACCACCACGTTGTTCTCGGAGCTAACCTCTGCGCAGATTTCCTCCACCTTCTCATCGGGCAGACCGATGATGGCGGCCATGGTGCCGGGGTTGGCCTCGCAAGCCTTCTGCATGGCGTTGGCACGGGCGGCAACGAGCTTCAAGCCGTCCTCGAAAGCCATCGCGCCGGCAGCCACCAATGCAGAGAACTCACCCAGAGAATGGCCTGCCACCATAGCTGGCTGAAAGTCATCGCCGAGGCAAAGGGCCGAGATGACAGAGTGGAGGAACACAGCAGGCTGAGTCACCTTGGTCTCCTTCAACTGGTCGTCTGTACCGGCGAACATGATATCCGTAATCTTGAAGCCGAGAATCTCGTCGGCCTTATCAAAAAGTTCTTTTGCCAATGCGTTGCTGTCATAGAGGTCCTTGCCCATTCCTACGAACTGGGAACCCTGACCTGGGAAAACAAATGCTTTCATTTTATCTTTCGTTTTAAGTTTGTTATTGATAATCAAAAATTTCGGATGCAAAGGTACAAAAAAAATCCCAATTACCATCAGGTAAATGGGATTTTTATAATGTTTTACTATAGATTGCGAACAAAAGTCCTTTCTACGCAAAATTTACTCTGCAGCAGGAGCCTCTTCCTCTGTAGCGGGAGCAGCCTCTACCTGAGCCTCCTCAACTGCGGGAGCAGCCTCTACTGGAGCGTTCTCAGCAACCACGTTAACGGCAACCTTCACCTCAACTTCCTTGTGATAGTGAACAGTAGCCTCGTACTCACCTACCTTCTTGGCATCCTTCATAGTGATGATCTTGCGATCCACCTCGATGCCCTTCTTGGCGAGCTCCTCAGCCACCGTGGCAGCGTTTACAGAGCCATAGAGCTGACCTGTAGCGCTCACCTTGGCAGCGATAGTAAGAACGATGCCATTGAGAGCCTCGCCCTTCTTCT
>CAVGLH010000284.1:0-2450 GCA_963630065.1 Bacteroides fragilis
CCCTCGCTGTACCAATCCAAAGTAACAGCGCCCTCGCTGTACCAATCCAAAGTAAACTTCTAACTTATTCAAACAAGTCTCCCTGCATCACATTTCCCGAATATGGATTCTTGCCGAGGTGGTCGTAGGCGAGCTTCGTGGCCATGCGCCCACGAGACGTGCGCTTGATGAATCCCTCCATGATGAGGAATGGCTCGTACACCTCCTCCACCGTGCCGCCGTCCTCGCCAATGGCCGTGGCAATGGTGCTCACGCCTACGGGGCCGCCATGGAACTTGTCGATGATGGTGGTGAGAATCTTGTTGTCTATCTCGTCGAGACCGTACTGATCGATGTTGAGTGCCTTCAGGCCAAACTGGGCGATGTCGGCGGTGATGGTGCCGTTGCCCTTCACCTGGGCGAAGTCACGCACTCTTCGCAAGAGGGAGTTGGCGATACGGGGCGTGCCTCGCGAGCGGCGTGAGATTTCCACCGCCGCCTCGTCCTCGATAGGCACCTTCAGGAGCATAGCACTGCGCTTGATAATCTTCTGCAAGGTCTCGGGGTCGTAGTACTCCAGGTGCAGGTTGATGCCGAAGCGGGCTCGCAATGGGGCTGTCAAGAGGCCACTGCGAGTGGTGGCTCCCACGAGGGTAAAGGGGTTGAGGTCTATCTGGATGCTTCGCGCCGAGGGGCCCTTGTCTATCATGATGTCGATGCGGTAGTCTTCCATCGCCGAGTAGAGGTATTCCTCCACCACGGGCGAAAGACGGTGGATCTCATCGATAAAGAGCACGTCGTTGGGCTCCAGCGAGGTGAGGATGCCGGCAAGGTCGCCGGGCTTGTCGAGCACAGGGCCGGAGGTAATCTTGAACCCCACGCCCAGTTCGTTGGCGATGATGTTGCTCAGGGTGGTCTTGCCCAGTCCGGGAGGACCATGCAGGAGCGTATGGTCGAGCGGTTCGCCGCGGTATTTTGCCGCCTCCACAAACACTTCGAGATTCTCCACCACGCCGCTCTGCCCGCTGAAGTCGTGGAACTTCAGTGGTCTGAGCGCCTTCTCGAATTCCTTCTCGGCAGGCGACACCGACTCGTTTCTTATATCAAATTCTTCGTTCATTCTATTACGTAATATTTGCGTGCAAAGTTACATAATTGTTGCTGAAATAAAGAATTTATCGGCTATTAATTTGCTTGTTAAGAAGAAAAGGGGTAATTTTGCACCCGAAATAGGATTTTAATATTATAAGAGTTATGTTAAAGTTATTGCAAGGGGTCAGCAAATGGCTGGCCAACTACACCTCTTTTTTCATCATCGGTGTAGCCGTGTTCACCTTCTTCTTCCCACATACCTTCGACTGGGTGCGCGGAACCACACAGACCGTCATCCTCGGCATCATCATGCTCACCATGGGTCTCACCCTCACCACCAACGACTTCAAGATTCTGGCGCAGCGTCCGCTCGACATCTTCATCGGAGCCTGCGCCCAGTTTATCATCATGCCCGGCGTGGCTTACCTGCTGGTACATGTGTGGCACCTCGACCCAGCGCTGGCCCTCGG
This sequence comes from Bacteroides fragilis, assembly GCA_963630065.1. Classification (GTDB taxonomy): domain Bacteria; phylum Bacteroidota; class Bacteroidia; order Bacteroidales; family Bacteroidaceae; genus Prevotella; species Prevotella fragilis_A. The sequence goes on from CAVGLH010000284.1 coordinate 1,542, forward strand.
CATCCTGCTCGTAGGCTGCTGCCCGGGCGGCGTGTCGAGCAACATCATGAGCTACCTCTGCCATGGCGACGTGGCATTCTCCGTAGGTATGACCTGCGCCTCTACCCTACTCGCCCCGGTGATGACTCCGCTGCTGATGAAGTTCACGGCAGGTGAAATCATCCATGTGGATGCAGTGGGAATGTTCCTCAACATCCTCATCGTGACGATTATCCCCGTGGCCATCGGATGCCTGCTCAACTATATCTACGGCAAGAAGGAGAGTTTCCCTACCATCCAGAGCCTGATGCCCGGCGTGAGCGTCACCTGCCTGGCGTTCATCGTGGGAGGCGTCATCTCCACCGTACACGACGACTTGGTGGCTCGTGGCTTAATGCTCTTCCTATGGACTTTCGCCGTGGTGTTCTGCCACAACACGCTGGGCTATCTGCTCGGTTGGTTCGCCGGAAAGCTTGCCGGCTTCAACACAGCCAAGAAGCGCACCATCAGCATCGAGGTGGGAATGCAGAACGCCGGCCTTGCCACCGTGCTTGCCGGCAACTTCTTCGCAGCCCAGCCATTGGCCGTGCTTCCATGTGCCATTAGTTGCGCCTGGCACAGCATTTCGGGCACAATTCTCGCAGGAATCTATCTGAAATGGGACCACTTGCATGGGAGAGACTAAGCTACCCTTTAGATGTTAAACTTCTCACCGCAAAGTTACGCTTTTTCCAGCAAAAACAAGCAGGAATACATTTTTCCTACCGAACTTCGATTTATGTCACTTTCTATCCTTCTCCTCCTTATATATTATATATAACTAATTTAAGTAATGATTAAAAAATAAGTTGGTACATTTCTCATGGGGGCGAAGATACAATTCCTTGCTTGAGTGGTACGGCGAGGGAATTCCTTGCTTGAGTGGTACGG
>CAVGLH010000285.1:0-2447 GCA_963630065.1 Bacteroides fragilis
ATTTCAAAGGCACTGAAGGGCCTCTTCACAATGGAGTTCGACCAGCACTCGCAGGAGGCAATCACAAGGGAAAACAGAGACCTTGCCGAGATGGTGCGCCTCTGCGGCGAGAACGGATACAATATCAAAATCACCTTCAAGGACTATAAGGTCTATCGCATCAACGAGTATGTGAAGGCATACTATCCCATGAATCCTAAGGTGCTCGACGGATTCAGGGATGGAGCGCCCAGCCTCAACGGAAAGTTCGACATAGAAGAGTGGTTCGATGAAGTGGAGAAACAAACCAAGGAATACAAGAATGAATCAGAGGTTTCAAAGGGAAGAAATAAAAAGAGTGTATGAGGAATATGCCGGCAACAAGCTCTATACTGCGATTTGCTCTATCGGTGCCGACCTGGAGGCTGAGCTGCCGGGATTCGGAATGTGTGCCGAGGAGTGCTTCGTGGAGGTGATGGAGGTTCTCTCCCTCATCGCCGGAAAAGGAGACAGCATTGCCTCCACAGACATAGAGAGGCTGTGGAGGGACAAATATAACGAATACCGACGGTTCGACCGGCAGGTGGGGGACGACGAGATACGCAAGGTCATAGGCATCGTCTTCGGCTATACGGCACTGGCACTCAACAGCAGCGAGAGCCGCTTCTACCGCTTCACCGTCTGCCGCATGGTGCAGGAGAACATCATAGACAACGAGCCGGAAGACTTCGATTCCACCATCGACAGAATCTTCGACGTGCAACTGGAGGATGGGTGGTTCGACAATTTCATGGAAGGAAACAATATGGAGACCTACGAGAACATCATCTTCAAGGACAACGTGGATGTCAGCAAGGTGATGAAGCAGCTTGCCGTCTTCGTGGAAAGCAATGTATTGGCAAGCCAGAAACACTGGTTTATCGTTCATAAGGTATTCCGTGGGAAGGACTGGTTGAAAGGGACAACACACACAGCCTTCAGAAACCAGATGAACGCCGCCTTCCAAAAAATACTCAAATGCACGAAAGAGGATTTCGGCAAGGTGGACAAATACTTCAAGGACAATGATTACGCCGACTGGACACTCGATGACCCAAGAGCTCCATCCTGCTGCGAGGAGTACAAAAAAATTGCCGATGCCCTCGACCATGAGTTTGCCGACAAGATGTATGCCAAGCCCGGAACCCTGATAAACACACGAAAAATAGAAAAGTTAAGATAGGTATCCACCAAGCCTATCCACCAAAAACACAAAGTATATCCCCCACATCCACCAAACGGAATCGTGGGGGACTTTTTTTGCCCATACGTTTGGAAATCCATGTAATTTTGCACCCGTCATCCGAGACATGGTGCAACGACGCAGCCTGTCCTATAGAAAGGCGGATGCTATAATGATTATATGTGCTCGTCTCAGACCTGTACAAGATGAGAAGTTAAAGAAGTTAAGGGAAGTTAGAGAGAAGTTAAGGGACATTAGCCTTTCTCTCTTGGGGAGCGAATACTCAGCAACAAGACTGTTGTCCCTTAACTTCCCGAGCTCTCGCAGAGAGCGATAACTTCACTCTAACTTCCCTTAACTCCCCCTGAAAAAAAAAAACATTAATCCGAGTTGAGGAAGGAAGCGTAGGGAATGTTCCAAGGGTAAAAGCGCGCTATCTAAAACTTACACATCTCTTCTTCGCTCCTTAAAACAACAACGATTATGGAAAAAAACAAGAATTACAAAGCAGTTAGAGACTTAACAATGCCGGGCTGCCGGCACATCCTGAAGAGCGGCATGGCCCTCTACGACGACGGCGACAAATTCCTCTTCACCCCCGACTACCCCGCCAGGGGCCTATTCCTCCCCTTCCGTGCCGGGGGCGTGGCACAGCTGCTGAGCGACGGCACCTTCGACTTCGTGCGCAAGCCACGGCTCCGGGCACAGTCGGAACTCATCCTCAAGCTCGCCCACGGCAGAGTGTCGAAGACCAAGGACGGAGCCATCCAGCTCACCCTCAAAGTGTACCAGGACGAGGGCATCAACATCCCCCGAACCATCGCCAGGGAGGCCAAGGAAGCCTGCAAGGCCGTAAGGGAATGGCAGATGAAGAGATAAAGACGGGGCGTTCCAGTTGTTCCAGTTGTTCCAATTGTTCCAAAAAGGTTTGTTTGGACAAATCCCTTTTTAAAAGACTATATAACTATTTAATAATAAGATAGTTATATATAGATATAATAGGAAATGGAACCGCAAAAAATTAATTGGAACAACTGGAACTGGAACGCCCCGCCCATCCCCACTTCCTCTAAAAGGCTTATAATCAATAATTTAACAAAAATCCAAAAGAGACAGAAATGAAATACAACATCAGTTTAAACACTGCGCCGCCGATGCCAAGACTCGGAAAAGGCACGGAATGCATCAAACTTTTGCTCTCTCAAGTGTCGAAGGACATGCACGAACCAATGGTCCCAATGCTTTT
>CAVGLH010000286.1:0-2443 GCA_963630065.1 Bacteroides fragilis
GTGTGTATTTTCCAGAGCATAAATCCCTATAAATATTTTGCGTTCTCGTTTATTTATCTTATCTTTTGCGGTTAAATAGAACCCGATAATAAGTAAGATTTCGTTATGAAAAAAAAGCATTTGTTCTTTGGTTTGATGTTGGTTGCCTTATCGTATGGGGCATCCGCAATCGCACAGACATCTTCTGTTCCCAACCCTTCTTATACCGGCAAGGGAAATCCGATACTTCCCGACTTCCATGCCGACCCGGAAATCTTGTATTCCAACAAGACCAAGAAGTATTATATCTATTCCACCACCGACGGGCAGCCGGGGTGGGGCGGTTGGCAGTATTACAGCTTCTCTTCCAAGAATCTGAAGAAATGGAAGAGCGAGGGCGTGGTGCTCGATGCCAAGAGCGACCAAATATCCTGGGCCAATGGCAACCTCTGGGCTCCCGCGGCAGTCGAAGTGAAGCAGGCCGACGGCAGCTACAAGTATTATCTCTATTTCAGTGCCCGCCCCAACGACAACGGCAGGAAGCAGATGGGTGTGGCTGTGGCTGATTCTCCCACCGGGCCTTTCGTAGACTTGGGCGAGCCTCTCTTGGCGAAGAACCATCCTGGATGCAAGGGACAGCTTATCGACGTGGATGTATTCATCGACCCCGTCTCCCGAAAGCCCTATCTCTACTGGGGCAACAGCTTCATGGCGGGTGCGGAGCTGGAACCAAGCATGACGAAGATAAAGGACGAGACCGTCACCGTGATGACCCCGAAGGGCGGCACTTTGCAGGATTATGCTTATCGAGAGGCACCCTATGTGTTCTATCGCGACGGACTTTACTACTTCATGTGGTCGGTGGACGATACGGGAGCCGCCAACTATCATGTGGCTTACGGCACGTCGAAGTCGCCGCTCGGCCCCATCGAGGTGGCGAAAGACCCCATCGTCTTGATACAAGACCCTCAGCATGAGATTTATGGCACCGCCCACAACTCTGTGATTCAGAAGCCTGGCACTGACGAGTGGTATATCGTGTATCACCGCATCAACAAGGATTACCTCAAGAACCAGCCCGGCGTGCATCGTGAAGTTTGCATCGACAAGATGGAGTTCAATGCCGACGGCACCATCAAGCGAGTGGTGCCTACGCAGAAGGGCTTGAAGTGAAATAAGATAGCTACTACTATTTGCGTATGAAAAGAACAATACTAACCGTCTTTGCCCTCATTGCAGCATCATGCACATGGGCGCAGAAAGTAACCACTTTCACTACCACCGAGGCTGCTTCCTGGACTCAAGGCAAAACTGCCTTGTCGGCCAAGGCCGAGGGAAAGGTCGTGGCAGAAATCAATGCCCAAAGCCATGGTGTTCCCTTCGTGGGGTTCGGTACTACCTTCAACGAACTCGACTGGGATGCCTTCAATATGCTCTCCCGTAAGGAGCAGGACGAACTGATGCACGGCATCTTCGCACCCGACGGCGACCTGAAGTTCACCCTGGGGCGAATCTCCATGAATGCCAACGACTATGCCCGTGCCTGGTATAGCTGCGACGAGGTGGATGGCGACTTTGCCCTCAAGTACTTCAATATCGAGCACGACAAGCGGAATATCATCCCCTTGGCCCGTGCCGCCCAAAAGTACCAGCCCAACCTGCAACTCTTCATGAGTCCGTGGAGTCCGCCAGTGTGGATGAAAATCAACCACGACTATCCCGTCTCTCCCAGCAAGTACAACAAGATGGACGAGCGACAGGGCTACCTGTTGTATATGGATGACGGAAAGAACCTCGATGCCGACGAGATGAAACTCTTGGGCGACCGCAACGGGGTGTTCCCCCGCCGCCTTGCCACGCAGGATTACTTCATCCAGGACCCTCGCTATCTGCAATGCTATGCCGACATGTTCTGCCGCTTCATCGAACTCTACAAGGCGGAAGGGCTGCCCATTACGAAGGTGATGTATCAGAACGAGGCTTATTCCTACACGCCTTATCCAGGTTGCGCCTGGACAGCGGAGGGAACGTTGCGCTTCAACAACGAGTATCTCGCCCCGACGCTCGCCAAGCAGCATCCCGAGGTGGAGCTGTGGATAGGCACGTTCAACACCAACCGCCTCGACTATGTGGAGAAAATCTTGGACGACAAGGCTCTGCAAGCCAACGTGAAGGGCATCGGTACCCAGTGGGAGTGTCGCAACAATCTGCCGGCCATGCGTGAGCGCTACCCCAACCACCGCTTCATGGTGAGCGAGAGCGAGTGCGGCAACGGTTCGATGGATTGGAAGGCAGGCGAGCATACCTTCTTCCTGCTTTCCGACAACCTGGGCAACGGCTGCGACGAGTATTACAACTGGAACTTCATCCTGAAGGACAACGGCATCTCTCCTTGGGGATGGACACAGAACGCCATGGTGCAGGTGGACGGCAAGACCCGCAAGATGCGCTATACGGCAGAGTA
>CAVGLH010000287.1:0-2430 GCA_963630065.1 Bacteroides fragilis
CTGATGTTGTCGAGGTTGTTCAGCTCGCTGAAGATGCTGAGCTGCGAGAACTTGGTGATGCCTGTGATAAATGTAAACTCCAGGTAAGGGTCGAGCTTCTTGAGCGGACTGTAGAAGTTCTGCATGATGAGGCGGAGCTTCTGAAGATTCTCCTTCTCATGCACCACGTCGAGCAATGGGGCATCATATTCGTCGATGATAACCACTACCTTCTGTCCAGTCTGTTCGTTGGCACGTTCCACCAATCCCATCAGTCGCTTGTTGGGTGTGTCCTCCCATTCTTCCTTGCCATACTGCTTTTCGTAGGGCCGAAGAATGAAATCGAGATACCCTTCCAGGGCCTTGGCATCCATGTGCTTGGCACCGCTCATGTCGAAATGGAGCACGGGATGCTTCACCCACTCCTTCTCGTAGTCGGCGATGGCAAGGCCCTCGAAGAGTTCCTTCCTGCCCTCGAAGTAAGCCTGCAGGGTAGAGGCAAAGAGCGACTTGCCGAACCGCCTTGGGCGGCTCAGAAAGACATACGTCATACCTTTCGTCAGAAAATCAACGATATACTTCGTCTTGTCTATATAAAGATAGTTACCCTCTCGAATTTTCTCGAAGGTCTGTATTCCTACAGGATATTTGTTTATGATTTCGTTCATAATCCCACATGCTTTACGTTTTGCGCCGCTAAGTTACGAAGATTTTGCGGAATATGCAAATTATCCCAGCATTTTTCTGCCAATTTAAGAATATCTTGCATCGTAAAGTAAACGATATCGTCCTACAAGGCAAAGGCTTTATACCTTTTACCTTGTAGGACGGTTATTCTTTATGTGAAAAACTCTCCTTGCAATTTGTTGGCAAAGAGACCTAAGCCGATTTACAACTTGTTGTATTCCTCGTCCGACACAGGCTCCAGCCATTCGTTAGGCTCCGAGCCTGGCTTGGTGTTCTCCACTGCCACATGAGTGGCGATGTGCTGGAACCAACTGTCCTTCTGTGCGCCGTGCCAATGCTTCACTCCCTCTGGAATGTCGATGACATCGCCGGGATTGAGGGCGATAGCAGGCTTGCCCCATTCCTGATACCAACCCTTGCCCGACACGCAGATGAGAATCTGGCGGGCTCCATGATGGATGTGCCAGTTGTTGCGGCATCCCGGCTCAAAGGTGACGTTGGACATCGGGAGAACAGTCTTCTCGCCCTCCTTCAAATTCTTGGGGGAGATGCCTGCCAAGTGGCTGTCGCCAATGAAATACTTGGCATAGGCTGTGTTGGGATTGCCCTTGGACCAGGCACCGGCAGTGGCGTCGGCTGCGTTGTCGCACTGAGAAAGTCCCTTGTCGCTGAGATACTTCATCAGCTCGTCCACCTGCTCCTCGGTATTGCCCATGCGCACGGCTCCTTTCTGGTGGGAGGTCAACTGTGGAGCCACGCCCTTGATGGAGGCCAAGGCTGCAACGGTCACAATCTCGCGGTCGGATGCCGAGAGCTGGTCGCCGGCAAAGATGTCGCCGAAGAGGTGTGCCTTCAGATAGTAGTCGTCCTGTGGACAGAAGTCATAGTCGAAGGGCTTGCCGCTCAGCTTGGTCTGCACTTCCGTTCCCGTCTTGAGAGCCAACTCTGCATCGTCCCAAACCTTCGGGCGCTTCCAAGCCTTTCCCTCGTTGTCCTTCTTTCCCTCTGCCTTTCGGGTGTCGAGCACTTTCGCCAAGGTTCCCAGGGCGTTGAGCGATTGGGGAAAGCCCGTGTAGGCATAGAGTTGGGAGAAAGCCTCCTTGATTTCATTGATGGTTACTCCGCCGTCGAGAGCCTCGCCGATGGCTGGTGCCAGACGTTCGAGGTCGCCCTGTGCTTCGAGACTTGCCAAGGTGGCGAGGTGCAACTGGCGTTGGGTCAACGTATTGTTGGCCATAGACTGATTCATTGTTGCCATGATTATTACGAATAAAATTAAAAGTTTCTTCATGTCTTGCTGATTTTTTACGGTGCAAAATTACGAAGAAATATCCCAAGGTTCTGTAGATTTTTTACGGATAGAATGATACAAATTACGGAAAATGGCAGTCTAAATGTTCCTGTCAATACTGCTGTTTGCTGACTTTTTTTGTATGTGAACCATTATGAACTTGCATGGTTCTGATATTTTTTCTATCTTTGCAGCCGAAAAGGTATGTTGCGTAAGCGATATAAGAAGAATAATAACTTAAAAACGTATTACTATGAGTAAGGTATTTCAAGTGAAGCCGAAGCGCATCAAACGCTCGAACGGTACAGTTCTCACCCCAGAAATGGTGGTGACGGTAACAACCTTGCAGCACACCACCACTCCATTCTACAATGGAGCCAAGGAGGTGCAGGAGGCATACATGCGCCTCTATGCCTTTGACTATAAGAAGGCGTGCTGCAATCAGAATGATTTTGAATTTAAGAAGTTGGACT
>CAVGLH010000288.1:0-2410 GCA_963630065.1 Bacteroides fragilis
TGTACCGGCGAATACTTCTTCTCTCCTTAATGGCTTTCAATACTTCGTTTTCCATTGTTGTTTTGTTTGAATGTTTTACATTGGGCACCCTGTGTCCTCTTCGTCTATGTATTGGCTCAGTACCTGCCCGATTCTCGCCAAACCTTGCATCAAAGTCTGCCGGGGGCAGGCGATATTCACGCGCAGGTAGCCTTGCCCGGCCTTTCGGCCGTACATCGTTCCGCTGTTCACGAACACCTTGCCGTCCTCCATCAGTTTCTCGTAAGCCTCGTCGGAGGAGAGTTCGAACGGCAGGATGTCGAGCCAAACGAGATAGGTGCCTTCCAATCGGGTGACGCGTACCTGGGGCAACTCGGCGTTGAAGAATTCCTTCAGGGCCTGGTAGTTCTCGTAGAGATACCGGTTGAGCTGTTCGAGCCATTCCTCGCCCTCGTTGTAGGCGGCCTGCAGGGCGATGACGCCGAAGGGGTTGACATCGCACACCTCGTGGATGTTGACGGCGCGGTTGATGCGGCGGCGCAGGTCCTTGTCGGGACAGATGATGTTGGCTATCTGAAGTCCGGCGATGTTGAATGCCTTGGTGGGGGAGTTCAATACCACGCAGTTGTTGCGGCAAGCCTCGCTGATGCTGGCAAACGGGGTGTAGTGATGGCCGGGCATGATGATATCGCAGTGTATCTCGTCGGCGATGACCTTCACGCCATGCTTTAGGCAGATGTCGTTCATGCGCTTCAGCTCCTCCCTCTTCCATACGCGCCCCGCTGGATTGTGGGGGTTGCATAGGATGAAGGCGGTGGTCTTCTCGTCGGCACATTTGTGCTCGAAGTCATCGAAGTCTATCTCGTAGGTTTCGTTGCCGATGCGGCGCAGCTCGTTTTCCGCTACCTCGCAGCCGCTGTTGGCGATGCAGGAGAAGAAGCAGTTGTACACCGGTGTCTGCACCAGCACCTTCTCGCCTGGCATGCAGATGGCTTTCAGACAGCAGGTGAGGGCTGGCACTACGCCTGAGGTGTAGATGACCCAATCCTTCTCGATTTGCCATCCATGGCGGCGGGCGAACCAGTTGGTGATAGCCTCGTAATAGGAGTCTGGTACGAGGGTGTAGCCGAAGATGCCATGAGCCACTCGCTTCTGCAATGCCTCGATGATGCAGGGGGTGGTAGGGAAATCCATGTCGGCCACCCACATCGGGATGACTCCGTCCTCCTTCACCAAGTCCCATTTGTAGGAGTTTGTGCCGCGGCGGTCGATGATCTCGTCAAAGTTATATTTCATGTTTCTTTTACTTGTTTACCTTTTTACTTTTTTACCCTTCTCTACGATTTCACAAGTGCCCTTGGGCGACTTGGCAAATTCCGTGTAAGTGACGCTTCCTATTTCGTCCGCCTCGATGCGCCCGGAGATGGGGTTCTTGATGTTGGTGACGGCTCCCTTGATGCTGGCTTCGATATTCGAACAGTCCTCGAAGGCACGGTCGCAGGCAGGGTCGAAGGTGCAGTCCTCCAGCGTCACATGGTCCATATAGCAGAGGGGCTGTTCGCCGCTGATGTGGCAGCGCACCAACTTGATATTCTTGCTGTGCCAGGCCAGGTATTCGCCGTTCAGCTCGGAGTCGTAGACCGTCACGTCCTCACACTCCCAAAAGCTGTCCTTGGTTGTGATCTTGGCATGGTGAACCTCCACGTTCCGGCAATATTGGAAGACATACTTGGAGTCGCTTTCCAGACCGTCTACATGGATGTTCTTGGAGAACATGAAGGGATAGGTTCCGTCATGTAGCGTCACGTTCTTCAGTCTCAGTCCGTCCACCTTCCAAAAGGTTTCGTCCGCATCCGTGATGTTCACGTCCTCCAGTTCGAGGTTGTTCATCTCGCGGAAGAACTTCGGTCCGTCGATGACGCAGTTCTTCATCACCATATTGTCGGAATACCAGATGGCCGAACGACTCTCGGGGGCGAAGTAGCAGTCGGTGATCAGCGAACCGTCCACGTGCCACCAAGGATATTTCCCATAGAACTTGGAGCCGTGGCACTCAATGTTCTTGCAACACTTGATGCCCGACTCGCCGTCTGTGATGATGATGTTTTCCAGGCGGACATCGTTTATGCCAAAGAGCGGTCGCTCGCCTCCGAATGTCTTGTCCTTGATCAATTCCATTTCTTCTATACATTATATAATTTATGCAATCTTCTGTTTCGACTGCAAAAATACAAAAACAATGCCGAACTCCAACTATCCATTTTACGGAAAGATGTAACGCAATTACTTACATTCTGAAGAAATGAAAAAGGCTGAATCGTAAGGTAGTACTTACTATTCAGCCCTTATTTCATTCACTTATAAAAATTCCAAGAGGAAGAATTACAAGTTAGGGTTCATCTTGGTCCACTCCTCTACTGGAGGAACGATG
>CAVGLH010000289.1:0-2378 GCA_963630065.1 Bacteroides fragilis
AACTGTAGGAGGTACAGCGCCCTCGCTGTACCACTCAAGCGAGAATTTTATCACTAAGTGATTTTTCCTAAGTGCGCCTTGAAATCCAACCGTACAGGTGGAATAACATTCGAATCCTTATGGCAGAGAATATGAGAAGAAAGCATTTTATGATATGGATGGGTGCCGCCCTGGCATTCGCCCTGGCCTCGTGCCAGGGGGGACGGACGGCGACGGCCGACGCTGACTGCGGCGACACCGTGGAGATGAAGTATGCCCGCCTGCTCACCATCGTGAAGCACGGGGCCGGCAAGGGCGGCGAAGGCCCCGGCTATGAGTATGCCGAGGCCATCGTGGGCAATCCCTGGAAGCAGGGCTCGCTGCTGCACCGCTACATCCTCATCCCCAAGGGCAGGGAGGGCGACGAGACGGTGGCGATGCTTGCCAAGCGCCGCTCTGCCGGGGGTGCACGCTGCGCCACCGACACCGTGCGCACGCCCGTGGAGAGCAGTGTGGTGTTCACCTCGGCCCACTGCCAGCTGATGTACGAGCTGGGGGCTAGCCGGGCCATCAGCGGTGTGTGCGACCTCGACTATATCAATATCCCCGACGTAAAGAAGAGGGCTGCGGCCCAGCATACGGCTGCGACCCAGCATGCGGCTTCGGCTTCATCCTCCGATGCCATCGCCAACTGCGGCTCGGGCATGGCTCCCGACATCGAGCGCATCATCGCCCTCCATCCCCAGGCGCTGCTCATCTCGCCCTTCGAGAACAGCGGCGGCTATGGCAAGCTCGACAAGCTCCGCATCCCCGTCGTGGAGACCGCCGACTATATGGAGGCGTCGCCCCTGGGCAGGGCGGAATGGATGAAATTCTACGGGATGCTATTCGGGAGTGAAGAATCCTTCGGGAGTGGAAGTCTATTCTCTTGCGAGGCTCGTGCCGACTCTCTCTTCTCGGCAATCGAGAAGGAGTATCTCTCGCTGAAGGCTCAGGCTGCCAAGCTTCCGAAGGGACTCTCCATCCTTACCGAGCGGAAGACGGGAGGCGTGTGGTATGTGCCTGGAGGACAGAGTACTGTCGGCGTTTTGCTGAAGGATGCCAACGCCCGCTACATTTTTGCTGATGATACCCACAGCGGCAGTCTGGCCATGAGCCCCGAGCAGATTCTGGCCAAGGGCAAGGAGGTGGATGTGTGGGCATTCAAGTATTTCGGGGGAGAGCCGCTGGCGCGCCCCCAGCTCTTGCAGGAGTATGAGGGCTACAAGGCGCTGAAGGCCTTCGGCACTGGTGACATCTATGAGTGCAACACCGGCACCCAGCCCTATTTCGAGCTTACGAGTTTCCATCCCGAACTGCTGCTCAGGGAGTTTATCCTCCTTGCGCATGGCGAGGACAAGGCATTCGGCAAGTTGAAGTTTTACAAGCGGATGGATGCGCCCCGCAAGATGTAACAGACTGTGTGATAGCGGAATGATGAATAAGAAGACGATAGTTCTGGTGATATTGGCAATGGCGATAGCCGTGCTGTTTTTCGCCAACCTGGCGTGGGGCAGCGTGGCCATCCCGATGGGCGACGTGGTAGGCATCCTGCTTGGCAGGGCCGGCTGCGACGATACCTACGGCTACATCCTGCTGGAGTCGCGTCTGCCCCAGGCCATCACCGCCCTGCTTTCGGGCGCCGCACTGGCCACGGGCGGTCTGCTCTTGCAGACGGCCTTCCGCAACCCTCTGGCCGGACCCGACGTGTTCGGCATCAGCAGCGGTGCGGGGCTCGCCGTGGCCATCGTGATGCTCGCCCTGGGCGGCGGTTTCTCGCTTGGAGAATTTGCCGTGGGGGGCTATCTCGCCGTGCTCGTGGCAGCCTTTGCGGGTGCCCTGCTGGTGATGGGTGTCATCACGTTTTTCTCCACCGTCGTCAGGGGCCACATGGTGCTGCTCATCGTGGGCATCATGATAGGCTATCTGGCCAGCAGTGCCATCACGCTGCTCAACTTTTTCAGCACCGAGGAGGGTGTGAAGTCGTATATGGTGTGGGGGATGGGCAGCTTTGGCAATGTGTCGATGGGGGAGGTGAGGTGGTTTGTGCCCTTCGCCGTCCTCGGCCTGCTGGCCTCGCTGATGCTCGCCAAGCCATTGAATGCCATGCTCTTGGGCGAGGAGTATGCCGAGAATCTGGGCTTCAATATCCGTCGTCTGCGGCTGGTGCTGCTGATGGTTACGGGCTTGCTCACTGCCGTGGTCACTGCCTTCTGCGGTCCTGTGGCCTTCATCGGTCTGGCCACGCCCCACATCGCCCGCCTCCTCACGGGCACGTCAAACCATCGCCTCCTCCTCCCCATGACGATGCTCATGGGTTCGGCCGTCGCCCTGCTGTGCAACTGCCTCTGCACTCTGCC
>CAVGLH010000290.1:0-2360 GCA_963630065.1 Bacteroides fragilis
TCAGCAATAAGACTGTTGTCCCTTAACTTCCCAAGCTCTCGCAGAGAGCGATAACTTCACTTAACTCCCCTTAACTTCCCTTCTTTCAGAACTTCCGAAAGTAGTATTATTCGTTCATCAAGTACTGCTTGAAAGCAGCAAAGTCTTTGGTCATCTCGATGCTCTTCTTCTCGCCCTTCATGAATTCGGCGAGGCGGGCGGGTATCTCGATGTCGGCACCGAGGATGCTGTCTACCTTCTCCTTGAACTTGGCTGGATGGGCGGTCTCCAGGAACACGCCTACCTCGCCTGGCTTCAACTGCTCCTTCAGGGCGCGGTAGCCGCAAGCTCCGTGAGGGTCGAGCACATACTTGGTGTCGCCGTAGCACTGCTTCATCGTCTCGGCTATCTGCTCGTCCTTGTAGGTGGCACCGCTGATGTAGGCTGTGATGGCCTTGTGGTCGCCCTTGTAGAGGTCGTAGATGCGGGCGAAGTTCGATGGGTCGCCTACGTCCATGGCGTTGGCGATGGTCTGCTTGCTGGGCTGTGGGTTGTACTCGCCCGTCTGCAGATAGTTGTAGAAGATGTCGTTGGCGTTGTTGGCGGCGATGAAGCGGTGGATGGGCAGTCCCATCTCGTGGCCGAAGAGTCCGGCGGTGATGTTGCCGAAGTTGCCGCTAGGCACGCAGATGACGAGCTTGTCGGCCAATCCCTTCTCCTTCATGCGGGCGTAGGCGTTGAAATAGTAGAATGCCTGGGGCAGGAAGCGGGCCACGTTGATGGAGTTGGCGGAGGTGAGCTTCATGTGCTTGTTCAGCTCCTCGTCCATGAAGGCAGACTTCACCAAAGCCTGGCAGTCGTCGAACACGCCGTCTACCTCCAGGGCTGTGATGTTCTGTCCGAGGGTGGTGAACTGGCTCTCCTGAATCTTGCTCACCTTGCCCTTGGGGTAGAGCACGTAGACGTGGATGCCGTCCACGCCGAGGAATCCGTTGGCCACGGCCGAACCTGTGTCGCCCGATGTGGCCACGAGCACATTCACTTCCTCCTTGCCCTCCTGGCGCACGAAGTACTGCAGGAGGCGGGCCATGAAGCGCGCGCCCACGTCCTTGAAGGCGAGGGTAGGGCCATGGAAGAGCTCCAGCGAGTAGATGCTTGGCTCCACCTCGACCACGGGGCAGTCGAAGGCCAGGGTGTCGTATACGATTTTCTTCAACGACTCGGCGTCCACGTCCTCGCCGAAGAAGGCATCAGCCACCTTGTAGGCGATTTCCTGGAAGGAGAGTTTCTCGATGTTGTCGAAGAAGTCTTGTGGCAACTTCTTGATGATCTCGGGCATGTAGAGGCCGCGGTCTTCGGCCAATCCCTTTACTACCGCCTTGTGGAGGTCGGCGATGGGTGCTTTCTTATTTGTTGAATAGTATTTCATAATTTTAAGTGAAGAGTGAAGAACGAAGAGTGAAGAATTCTCTTGTCTTCGGGTTAAACTTTTTAAGTGAAGGGTGAAGAACGAAGAGTGAAGAATCCTCTTGCCCTTCGGGGTGTTATGAGTGAATCAGAATGAGTAAAGAGTGAAAATAAGCTCTAAAGCATTTGGATTCTTCACTCTTCACTTTTCGTTCTTCACTCTACAGACATAAACGTCTGCATGAACTCTTGCAGCTTCAGGAGTCCGTAGCTACCTTGCACGCAACTTACCTCGTCGTACTTGTCTACATTGTCGGGCTCGATGCCGGGGTAGTAGATAATGAAGGGAACAGGTTCCTTCACGTGGGTGCGAATCTCCACGGGAGTGGGGTGGTCGGGCAGTACAGCGATGCACACAGGCTCGTCCCAGGTGGATACCTCTTCGTAGATAGGCTTGATGAGACGTCTGTCGAGATTCTCGATGGTCTTCAACTTCAGTTCCAAGTCGCCGTCGTGGCCAGCCTCGTCGCTTGCCTCCACGTGTACATAGACAAAGTCGTCGCCCTCCTTCAGTACATCGATGGCTGCCTGTGCCTTGCCCTCGTAGTTGGTGTTGGCAAGACCGGTAGCGCCCTCCACGATGATGTTGCGAAGTCCGGCGTAGTGGCCGATGCCCCGGATGAGGTCAACGGCCGAGATGACTGAGCCGCGCTTTATCTGCGGATACATCTGTGTAAGGGTGAGCATGTGGGGACGGTAACCGCCTCCCCAAGGCCAGATAAGATTGGCCATGCGCTCGCCGCGCTCCTTGCGTGCCACGTTGAACGGATGCTTCTCCAGCAGTTCCTGGCTCTCGACGATGAGCTGGTTCAGGAGGTCGGCCGTCTCACGTGCAGATACGTGTCCCTCTTCCGTTATTTCCGAACCGTCTGGCTTTACCATGAGGTTGTGCCACTCCTCGTTGGGATGGTCGT
>CAVGLH010000291.1:0-2349 GCA_963630065.1 Bacteroides fragilis
AGATTCAGACTCTCGAGCAAATCATCAAGCTCTGAGAGCGATTTCTTACCGAAGTTGCGGAACTTCAAGAGGTCAGTCTTGTTGTACTGAACCAAGTCGCCAAGCGTGTCTACATCAGCAGCCTTCAAACAGTTGAGGGCACGTACGCTGAGATTCATGTCTACGAGACGAGTCTTGAGCAACTGGCGCATGTGAAGAACCTCCTCGTCAAACTCCTGATTGCTCTCCTGGTCTTGAGTCTCAAGCGTGATTTTCTCGTCAGAGAAGAGCATGAAGTGATAAATGAGAATCTTCGCAGCCTCCTTCAGTGCGTCCTTAGGACTAATGGAGCCATCTGTTGTAACTTCAAGCACGAGCTTGTCATAATCGGTCTTTTGCTCAACACGATATGGCTCTACCGCATACTTTACATTACGGATAGGGGTGTAGATGGAATCGATTGGGAGAACGTTAACGTCTGTGCAGAACTGACGGTTCTCATCAGCGGGAACATAACCGCGTCCCTTGTTGATAGTCAAGTCAATCTGCATCGAAGCTTTGGCATCTAAATGACAAATCACCAATTCAGGGTTTAACACTTCAAATCCAGTCAGATACTTGCCAATATCACCAGCCTTGAATTCTGTGGAATTCTCAACGGTGATACTAACTTTCTCATTCTCGAATTCTTCTACTACTTGCTTGAATCGAACTTGCTTGAGATTCAAGATAATGTTGGTAACATCTTCCTTCACACCAGGTACTGAAGAGAACTCATGCTCAACACCCGAAATTCGAATGGTGTTGATGGCATAACCCTCCAGCGATGAAAGAAGAATGCGGCGCAAGGCGTTACCGATAGTAACACCGAAGCCAGGCTCCAGCGGACGGAACTCAAACTTTCCGTACTGGCTGTCGGCCTCCAACATTACAACTTTATCAGGTTTTTGAAATGCTAATATCGCCATTAATGTAATGATTTATTTAGAGTACAACTCAACGATTAACTGCTCCTTAATATTCTCTGGAATGTCGGCACGCTCTGGCTTGTGCAAGAACTTGCCACTCTTAGAATTATCGTCCCACTCCATCCATGGGTACTTGCTATGATTGAAACCAGCGAGAGCTGCCTCGATAACCTCGAGAGACTTTGACTTCTCACGTACACCAACAACCATACCTGGCTTAACAGCGAAAGAAGGGATATTAACAACCTTGCCGTCAACAACGATGTGCTTGTGACCCACCAACTGACGTGCAGCAGCACGTGTAGGAGCGATACCAAGACGGAAAACAACATTGTCAAGACGGCTCTCAAGGTTCTGGAGAAGAACCTCACCAGTGATACCATCAGCCTTGGCTGCCTTGTCGAACATATTACGGAACTGACGCTCTAATACACCGTAAGTGTACTTAGCCTTCTGCTTCTCTGCCAACATGACACCGTACTCAGACATCTTTCTGCGACGGTTGTTGCCATGCTGTCCAGGAGGGAAGTTTCTCTTGGACAAAACTTTGTCAGCGCCGAAGATGGGCTCACCAAAACGACGCGCAATTTTAGATTTCGGACCTATATATCTAGCCATAATATTTATGAAATGCTATATTGTATTTGTATCAATGAATGCGATTATACACGACGACGCTTTGGAGGACGACAGCCGTTGTGTGGCAATGGAGTTACGTCAACGATCTCAGTAACCTCGATGCCTGCACCGTGTACGGCACGGATAGCAGACTCACGGCCGTTTCCGGGACCCTTAACATAAGCCTTTACCTTGCGGAGACCGAGGTCGAAAGCTACCTTAGCGCAATCCTCAGCTGCCATCTGGGCTGCATAAGGAGTGTTCTTCTTGGAACCACGGAAACCCATCTTACCTGCTGAAGACCAAGAGATAACCTGACCCTCGCTGTTGGCAAGTGATACGATGATGTTGTTGAACGAACTGTGTACGTGAAGCTGGCCGAGGGCGTCAACACGTACGTTTCTCTTCTTAGATGTTGCTTTTTGCTTTGCCATAATTAATTTCCTCCTTTAGAATTACTTAGTAGCCTTCTTCTTGTTAGCAACAGTCTTCTTCTTACCCTTACGAGTACGAGCATTGTTCTTTGTGCTCTGACCACGAACAGGAAGACCATTACGATGTCTAACTCCACGGTAGCAACCAATATCCATCAGTCGCTTGATGTTCATCTGGATCTCAGAACGGAGATCACCTTCTACCTTGAACTCAGCACCGATAATTTCACGGATTTTGGCTGCCTGATCGTCAGACCACTCGCTGACTTTCAAGTCACGGTTCACACCTGCCTTGTCCAATATCTTTGCTGAACTACTTCGACCGATACCATAGATATAGGTCAATGCGA
>CAVGLH010000292.1:0-2344 GCA_963630065.1 Bacteroides fragilis
CCTTGTCTGAGTGGTACGGCGAGGGGAATTCCTTGACTGAGTGGTACGGCGAGGGCGCCGTACCTCCTATGAATGCCTTTTCTGGCGAGGAGGGGTAACTGTAGGAGGTACAGCGCCCTCGCTGTACCACTCAAGCAAGTTTGCTCCAAGCGCCCTCGCTGTACCACTCAAGCAAGGGGGAGTTTCCAAATCAAAAACTTGAGTATATCCCATCAACAAATTGTACCAAGTTGTTTTTTACCGTCACTAAACATTAAACACTAAAAACATCACTTGATGGTGATGTCGCTCACGTCGGTCACCCTGTCGGTCCATCCGTCCATCACCACGGCCGGGCTGTGGGTGGTCATGATGAGTTGGATGTTGGGATTGAGTTTCAGCACCAGGCCGATGAGCTGTTTCTGCCACTCGAAGTGGAGGCTTATCTCCGGCTCGTCCATGAAGAGCACGTAGGGCTGCTGGTCTTCCACCAGCACGGTGAGAAGGATGGCAAGCATCTGCTTCTCGCCCGCCGACAGCTGGTAGGGCTGCAACTGCTCCCCCATCTGGTTGAAGCGTATCTCGTTGGCGGTGCGGATGATGGTCTTGCCCGTATCCTTGAAGAGTTCGTCCACGAGGTCCTGGAAGAGCTTCTTCGGTTCGCTCAGGGCTTGCGCCTTCTGGGCGGCATCGGGTTCTCCGCTCTGCAGCACGGCAATGATGCGGTTGCCGATGTTCACCTGGTAGTCGAGATACTTGCGCTGCAGCTGGAAGAGCTGCCAGTCGAGTTCGGTGACGAGCGAGAGGTCTACCTTGCTGATCATCTCGGCATTGAGCAACGGGCGGTCTACCGAGCGAATCACGTCATAGCGTATCCACTTCGCCTCCCCGGGCTCCACCTGCAGGTGGACGCCCTTGAGCATATGGCTGGGAAACTCGCCGCCCGCAGCCAGTCCCTTCACCACCTTATTTAATATAGTACTCTTGCCCACACCGTTTACGCCGCTCAGGATATTCACACGGCGGTCGAGGTTCCAAAGTATATGTTTGGTACCGCTCCAAAGAGAGTCTATCTCTATCTGCTTGATATAGTCAGCATATTTCTGCATAAGAATATCTCCTTTTTTTAAAAAACACACGGCAAATATAATCATTTTCCCCGAAAATTAGTACCTTTGCATCCGAATTTAAATAAAAATTAGGTAAAATGGATAACAAAAGACCTCTTATCGCCCACTTGTGCATGTTCTGCGCAGGCGCATTCTGGGGCTTGATGGCACCGGTAGGCAAAGATGCGATGCTCCACGGCATCGACGGCATCGACCTCGTCAGTTTCCGCGTGCTCGGCGGTGCCATCCTCTTCTGGCTCACCTCTTTCTTCACCGAGAAAGAACACGTGCCCGTAAAAGACATCTTCAAGCTGGCGGGGGCGGGCATCTTCGCCCTCGTGTTCAACCAGTGTTCCTACACCATCGGCCTGAACATGACCTCGCCCAGCAATTCCAGCATCATGACCACCTCCATGCCCATCTTCGCCATGATACTCTCGTTTATCATCCTCAAGGAGCCCATCACCTGGAAGAAGGTGGTAGGCGTGCTGATGGGATGCAGCGGAGCGGTGATCATCATCCTCACCAGCGCCGCGGCGGGCAACGCCAAGGTGGGCAATATCTGGGGCGACCTGCTCTGCATCTCAGCCCAGCTCTCCTTCGCCCTCTACCTGGCCCTCTTCAAGCCGCTGGTGCAGAAGTATTCGCTCTTCACCGTGAACAAGTGGATGTTCACCTGGGCCACCATCCTCATCTGGCCCTTCACCCTGGGCCACATAGAGGCCATCGACTTTGCCCACGTGCCCATGAGCACCTGGTGGGAGGCGGGCTACGTCATCCTCTTCGGCACCTACCTGGGCTACATCTGCATGATGATAGGCCAGAAGACACTGCGCCCTACCGTGGTGTCGGTGTACAACTATGTGCAGCCACTGGTTTCGGTATCGGTGAGCGTCATCGCCGGCCTCGCCGTGTTCGGAGGCACCCAGGCTTTTGCCGCCGTCCTCATCTTCTCGGGCGTATGGCTCGTAATCAAGAGCAAGTCAAAGCGCGACGTGGACAACCACGAGCACAGCCTGGCCGTAGAGAGGAGACAGGCGTGAGAGAAAGGCGAATACCACAAACGTGGTAGCCGGAATGCCACTACTGTGCGATTTCACAATCGGAAAAATCGCCGTACCTTTGCACCGTCAATCAGAACAAACGCTGGTTGGCGGTTTTTTATATAAATGAATAAACGGGAATAGTAACAATTTAAATAAAAGAAAGGACATAGATTATGAGTACAGAAAAGAAACTTCGCTTTGAGACACTTC
>CAVGLH010000293.1:0-2324 GCA_963630065.1 Bacteroides fragilis
AGATATGAAAGAGTTTAAATATACAATCGACGGAAAAGAATACAAGGTTCAGATTGAGGGTGTTGAGGGCAACATCGCCAGCGTGAACGTGAATGGTGCCGCCTACAAGGTGGAGATGGAGCAGGAAGCCGAGCCTGAGAAGAAAAAGGTGGTTCTCGGTCAGCCCGCCGCTGCTTCAAACGATGCCGAGACAACTCCCGCTGCCAACGTCAATGCAGCCAACGCCGTGAAGGCACCTCTCCCTGGTACCATCACCAGCATCGAGGTAGCTGTAGGCCAGGAGGTGAAGGCAGGCGACACAGTTGTCGTTCTCGAAGCCATGAAGATGCAGAACAACATCGAGGCCGAGAAAGACGGCAAAGTGACTGCCATCTGCGTGAAGCCCGGACAGGCCGTACTGGAGGAGGACGCACTCGTTGTAATCGAGTAAAAAACACCAGCTATATCAAGAGGGTGTGTCATAAAATCCATGACACACCCTCTTTCCTTTTATATATGCACGAATCCTGCAGGGCCATTCAGCCTTTGCCCCTTCGTCCTCACATACTTCAGAAATGCCACCACCACAGGATTCTTGGGTTCTCCCGCAGTTACGAGATAGAGATTGCGGGCCGGTGGCGCAGTATATTTGCCTGCAGCTATTGCCTCCATCAGCTCATCCAGACTATCATAAAACTTCTCCTCCTCGTCGAGCCGGCCATTACCATTCACGTCTATCGGAACGATGGCAATGCCCTTGGTTGGCTTGTGCGTCTTGTCGTTAAAAGCATAACCGATGTTGTTGAACCCGATGCCGTTCACATCTTTTTGCAAGGTTTCGGCCACGCCCGGATCGCCAAACACTCCCGTACCCTTCAAGTCCTCCTGTTTCTTGTCCAAGAAGGCGGCCCAGGTTTCAGCAGCACCACAGGCATCGCTGCGGGTATACACGTTAAGTTTTGTCTTTCCATCCCATATCCGCTTCGCCTCCTCCTTTGACAATCCAGTCCTCAAGTAGCGCTGATACTCCGGATTGTCCCTGTTGATGGTAGCCACTACGGCATCCTTCGCCACGGCAAAGGCAAGGGCTCCCCTCTCCTTTTCCGCCTTCTTCAACTCCCGGCTTACCATGGCGATGTCCACTTGGTCTGCCAACACATCCGTGATTCCCTTCCCGGCACCACCGGCAGAAACATCGATGTCCACCTCTGGGTGCAGACGATGAAACTCATCCGCCCATTGTATCGCCAAAGGATAGAGAGCGAACGCTCCCGACAAAGTGATGTATCCGCTGAGCACCTGCTTGCCGTTGGCATCACGCTTCACCATGCCCTTGCTGCCACATCCCGACAACAACAAGGCACCTCCTATCACCCATCCTATTATATTGATTCTTCTCATATCTTTCACCTTATTATATATAAGACACATCAAATTGATATATATATCACACTTTCGGGCGCAAAGGTACAAAGAAAGCGGAAAAATAGCAATACCACAATCACATCATTCCGATATACCCAACATTAGGTATAAGATTACACCACATTGGGTATTGCCAAGAAACGAAAATCATCGTACCTTTGCAACCGAAATAATAACAAAAAAATAGGAGACAAAGACATGAACACAATAGCAGCAACATTCAACCAGGCTCTGGCAGTATTCGGCCACCACCAGTTTGCTTACACCCAGAGCAATCCGTTCTCTGTGGATGCCAAGTTCGCCCACGACAAGGAGGCGCAGCTCGACACCAAGAACCTGAATGTCTACATCAATGGCTCGCAAATCTTGAAGGATGTCAATGTGAGCATCCCCAAGAACAAGATTACCTGCATCATCGGTCCATCCGGCTGCGGCAAGTCTACGCTCCTACGCACCTTCAACCGCCTCAACGATCATGTGGAGGGACTGAAGATGAAGGGTGAGGTGAATCTGGGCGACAGCAATATCCTCGCCGCCGGCAGCAGCAAGCTCTCTGAGTTGCGCCGCAACATCGGCCTTGTGCCCCAGCGTCCATGCCCCCTGCCCATGAGCATCTACGACAATGTGGCCTATGGTTGCCGCATCCATGGCATCCGCAACAAGAAGAAGCTCGACAGCATCGTGGAGCACTACCTCAGAGCCGTGGGGCTTTGGGAAGAAGTGAAGGACCGCTTGAAGAGTCCCGCAGCCAAGTTGAGCGGCGGACAGCAGCAGCGCTTGTGCCTCGCCCGTAGCCTTGCCGTAGAACCCAGCTACCTGCTTGCCGACGAGAGCACCTCCGCCCTCGACCCCATCAGCAGCAAGAAGGTGGAACAGCTCTTCACCGAACTGAAGAAGGACTACAGCATCGTGATGGTGAC
>CAVGLH010000294.1:0-2319 GCA_963630065.1 Bacteroides fragilis
CTGCCGTGGCTGCTCTTGCTTGCCTGGATGTACTCGCTGATGTCGCGGTCGAAAGCCACTGAGGGGATGATTTCTGTACCGGGATCCTTGGGGTCGCCATTGTAAATGCCGTCCACGTTGCTCAACAAGACGAGGGTGTCCGCCTTCATCATCTTGGCGATCAGGCCCGACAACTCGTCGTTGTCGGTAAACATCAGCTCGGTGATGCACACGGTGTCGTTCTCGTTGACGATGGGGAGCACGCCGTTCTCCAGCATCACCTCCATACATGCCTCCTGGTTCTTGTACTGCTCCTCGGCACCGAAGTTCTCCTTCATGGTGAGTACCTGGCCTATCTTGATCTTGTATTCACGGAACAGGTCGTAATACAGTCCGATGAGCTTCACCTGTCCGATGGCGGAGAAAAGCTGTCGTTGCTCCACGCTGTCCAAGTGATGCTCCACGTGCAGTTCGGCCCTTCCTGCCGCCACGGCACCGGAAGACACCAGTATCACTTCATAATTATATCTTCTGAGCCAGACAATTTGGTCAACGATTGCCGACATCCTTGTCACGTCCAGCTTTCCGTCCTCTCGGGTCAGCACATTGCTGCCCACTTTTACTACTATTCTTCTTTTCATGATTCTTC
This sequence comes from Bacteroides fragilis, assembly GCA_963630065.1. Classification (GTDB taxonomy): domain Bacteria; phylum Bacteroidota; class Bacteroidia; order Bacteroidales; family Bacteroidaceae; genus Prevotella; species Prevotella fragilis_A. The sequence continues at coordinate 629 of CAVGLH010000294.1, forward strand.
ACTCTTCACTCTTCGTTCTTCACTTCCTATTGTCTTTCTCTCTGATTTCTACTCTGCGTATCTTGCCCGAGATGGTCTTGGGCAATTCGTCCACGAACTCGATGATGCGTGGGTACTTGTAGGGCGCCGTCTCATGCTTCACATGGTCCTGCAGTTTCTTCACGAGGTCAGGGCCAGCCATGTTCTTGTATTCTGCCTTGAGCACGACGGTGGCCTTCACCACCATGCCTCGGATAGGGTCGGGCACTCCCGTGATGGCACACTCCACTACGGCAGGGTGGGTCATCAGGGCATTCTCCACCTCGAAGGGACCGATGCGATAGCCCGAACTCTTGATTACGTCGTCGATTCTGCCCTCAAACCAGAAGTAGCCTTCCTCGTCGCGCCAAGCCATGTCGCCCGTGTGGTAATAGCCGTCGTGCCATACCGACTTGGTCTGCTTGTCGTCGCGATAGTAATACTTGAAGAGACCGAGCGGCTTGTCGTCGCCGATGCGGATGCAGATCTCGCCCTTCTCGCCGTCCTCACATTCCGTCTTGTCGGGACGCAGAATGTGGACATCGTATTGGGGATTGGGCTTGCCCATACTGCCCGGCTTCGGCTTGATCCAGGGGAAGGTGCCGAGCGTCATGGTGGTCTCGGTCTGTCCGAATCCCTCGTATATCTGGATGCCGGTCAAGCGGTGGAAGGTCTCTGCCACCGATGGGTTCATCGCCTCGCCCGCCGTGGTGCAGTATTCGAGACTGCTGAGGTTGTACTTGGAAAAATCTTCCTGTATCATGAAGCGGTAGATGGTGGGAGGGGCGCAGAAGGAGGTGATGTGGTACTTCTCTATCTGGCGCATAATCTTGTCCGCCGTAAACTTCTCGTGGTCGAAGACGAAGACGGTGGCTCCGGCAAACCATTGGCCGTAGAGCTTTCCCCATACTGCCTTGCCCCATCCCGTGTCGGCCACGGTGAGGTGGATGGAGTTCTCGTGCAGGTTGTGCCAATACACGCCCGTGGTCAAGTGGCCGAGGGCATAGAGATGGTCGTGTGCCACCATCTTGGGTTCGCCGGTGGTGCCCGATGTGAAGTACATCAGGAGGGTGTCCTCGTTGGTGTTCACATGCTCGGGACGAACGAACGGGGCGCAGTCGTTCCACTCCTTCATCCAGTCGTGGAATCCCTCTGGGATGTCGGGACCGATGCTCACCAGAGTCTTGACGGTAGGACTCTCTGGCATTGCCTCCTTGATTTGCTCCACCACATAGTCATCGCCACAGCAGACGATAGCCTTCACGCTTGCCGCATTGTTGCGGTAGATGATGTCGTGCTTGGTGAGCATGTGGGTGGCGGGGATGGCCACGGCTCCGAGCTTGTGCAGGCCGAGCATGGCGAGCCACCACTGATAGTGGCGTTTCAGGATGAGCATCACCTTGTCGTCGTGTCCGATGCCGAGGCTCTGGAAGTAGGCGGCAGCCTTGTCGCTCTGCTCCTTCAGGTCCTTGTAGGTAAAACGTATCTCCTCTCCTCGCTCGCTGGTCCATAGCAGTGCCACGTGGTCGGGCTTGATCTTCGCCCACTCGTCCATCACGTCGTAGGCGAAGTTGAAATCTTCGGGTATGATAAACTCCAGATGCTCCTTGAAGTCTTGCTCTGAAGTGAACTGGGTCTGTTTTAAGAATCTCTCAATCATAGTTGTTGTTTTT
>CAVGLH010000295.1:0-2309 GCA_963630065.1 Bacteroides fragilis
GCAAGGAATTGTATCTTCGCCCCCATGAGAAATGTACCAACTTATTTTTTTATCATTACTTAAAGATATTTCTCGCAAATGATCAGCACGTGGCTTTCGTCTGCCAAGGTGGTGGCGAAGATGTAGATATCGCCTCCGTCCTTCAGCTTCAGCCGCTTCCTCAGTTCCGCCACGGAGAGGGGGAAATTTCTCGTGGTGATGTTTGCCTTGGCGATTCCAGCGAGGTTTCGCTTCAGCTCTTTCTTGTTGAAGGACGAAACGGCCTTGATGCGGAAGGCACGGCCAGGGAAATCCGCCACTGGTTTCTCGCTCACGAAGAGATGGGAATTCTGCGCCAACATCTTTGCGCCGTAACGCTCAGACAGTGCACCGAAGCATCCGGCCTTCATCAGCGAGGCATTCGGCTCATAGAGATTGCCACACACTTCTTCTGGCCGGGCGATGCTCACCACAGGCTCGCTTGATTCCTGAAAAGAAAATTGCTGGTCGTCGTTGGCACAAAATACCCTCAGCGGGTCTTCCGCTTTCGCAGAGAGCACCAAGAGGAGTTCCTTGCACTCATTGCCCGTCGAAACGATATGAACCTCTCTCACGCACTTCAGTTCGCTTGCAGCACGGTGCCAGTCGAGCATCGGCGAAAGCTTGATGACAACATAATCGGCCTTCTCCAGCATCTCTTCTTGAATCAGGGTGACATCTGGCGTACAATCCTTCAGGCTCACCACCTTGTTGCCTGCATCGTCTCGGCGGGCAGGGTCGATGAAGATTAACTTTAATTTCTCCAATGAACGCAGCACTTCCACTCCATCCCCATTCCTTACTGCCACGTTCATCAAGCCCAACCGCTCGAAGTTCTCCCTTGCAGCCTCGCAAAGATGCGCCTGGTGCTCCACATACATCGACTTCACGCCCAGTTGGGCGGCGATGTATGAGAAGTCTACTCCGAAGCCTCCCGTCAAGTCAACAAAAGAAACCTCGTCATTTTTGGCGAATTTGGAAGCGTCTGCATCCTTGGCCGCAAATTTGCAAATTTCAGAATTTTGCGCATTGAGCAACCTTGCCGCCAATTCCGCCTTGTAGACTGCCGTCTGCTCCGAGGAGCATTGCTCCATGGAAATATGTGGCGGATAGACTATGCCGTCTATCTCCGCCCATCGCGGCAACTTGACGCGCGCCATCTTTCGCCCACGAATCTGGTCGAGGGCGAACGGCAAGTCCACCTCGGGATGCTTGCTCCCGAGGAAAGCCAACCGGCGGACATCCTCGTCCTGGTGCTGGCAGATAAAATGTAGTGTTGCTTCGTTCATTAGCACCTAACTCTATACACAAGCTGCCTGTAACTCGCTAGACGCATTTCGTATTTCTCGTAAGATTTCATGTTCACGCTCAGCTGAAGGTTTTTTGGTACCATTCACATATTGTATCATCAAACCTTGACTAATACCCAAACGTTCACCAATAGCAACCGCATTCAGTTCTGGATGAGAGAGAAACAACAAAGAGATTCCCTTTGGCTCTGGATCATCATATTCGAAACTTTCGAATGAAACATCTTCATCCAACGCTGGCCAACAAATACCCTCATCATCCATCTCATAATCCTCACGCTGAGTTGGTGTAGCATTCCTTAATCTCTTATAATAAAGCAAAGATTGCCACAACACTCTTCCATCGTCTGTCTCGCCATATATACGGTCATCGGCAAACCAAATCTTCTTAATCTTCATTTTCACCTCCTTCTTCTACGCTACTGCCAAAATATTCTTTCCATTTAGCAATTGCCAATTCGTGATTCTCTTCGAGAACCATTTCTGCTGCCTTTATATCCTTATTTTTCAAACCTCGGTTGTAAACAAGAAGGACTGAATCCTCAGTTATTTCAAACTTCGCTTTACCATCAGCATTCTTTACATGAACATGTATTGGCTCGTGTTCACGAGAATAAAAGTAAAAGCGCATTCCAAACATTCGTAATATTTCTGGCATAAGCTAATTATTCTGATTATTTCTGCAAAGATAATGATTTTCTTGATTATTTGTATATTTTTCATGGATTATTTTCTAGGTAGCAGAAAAAATCCTTGCGATTAAGCATACACGAAGGAATAAAGCGAGCCCTTTACGCACGCACATTGGGCACTCGCTGCCCAGAGCATGGGCAACGAGTTATACAAGAACCTATTGGAGCTGTATCTGCCGCTTGCTAAAGTTTCTTGTTATAGTCGTAGCTCTCGGGCTGCTGCTTGTTGATGACAATGTCGTAAGCGGCTCCTTCCGTCCATTCGGCACCATTGGTTGGCAGGGTGACC
>CAVGLH010000296.1:0-2306 GCA_963630065.1 Bacteroides fragilis
AGTTGAAAGCAGGAACGGCCCAACCGCCCTTGATAGCTCTTGCGAACATGTCCTTCGTGTTCACAAGACCGATTTTCTTGTAATCTACTGCCATAATTGTTTATATTTTTATTGTTTTAATGAAACATTCTGAGTGCAAATTTACCCTTTTCATCCGACATGACAAAATGTTGGCTCGACTTTTCATATTGCAATCAAGTTAAAAAAGTTAATATTACCGTCGAGCCTCGTTTCACACCGCATTTTTGCTAATTGCACTTTGCAATTTATACTCCCGAACAGCATATGCCAGCACCACCAGAAAGCCAATGAACGGCACCACGAAGGGCATCACCACATGGGTGCTGTCGGCTATCATACCCATCAGCAGGAAGCCGCAACCGCCGATGGGGGTCATCATCAGGAGCGAGGAGGCGGTCTTCGTGAGATTGCCAAGTCCGGTGAGGGCGATGCTGAAGATGGTGGGGAACATGATGGCCTCGAACATATAGTTGCACAACAGGGCTATGAGCGACACCTCGCCCAGGTTCATCAGCACCAAGGCCATGCACGCCACGCAGCCCACGGCACAGATGAGGAGCATCGTCACCGCCCTCACCTTGCGCATGATCCAGGCTCCGAGAAACCGGCCCACCATGAAGAAGGCCAGCGCACAGGTGAGCTCCACGGAGGCCGTGCGGTCGTCCATCCACTGCATGCCGGTAACGAAGTTGATGAAATAGGAGTTGATGGAAATCTCGGCTATCTCGTAGCAGAGCAGGGCGAAGAGGCCGAAGACGAATATCTTGTGATGGGCAAAGAGCTTGCCGATGTTGCTGCCCGCAGCCTTGTCCTCCGCCGTGGTCTTGTGCTCTATCTCGGGCAGGTCTACCCGGGAGAACACCACGGCTATCACGAGCACGAGGATGCCGAGAATGGCATAGGGCACCGCCACATTGCCGCCCTCGCCACTGCTGCCGAAGAGAAACTGGCCGATGCTCAAGGTGGCGAAGATGCCGCCCAGACCGTTGAACGACTGCGAGAGGTTCAGCCGGCTGGTGGCCGTCTCCTTGGCTCCCAGTTCGGTGACATAAGGATTGGCCGCCGTCTCCAGGAACACGAGTCCGCAACCGATGACGAAGAGGCAGAAGAGGAAAGTGTAAAAACTGCCCGTAGCCGCACCGGGCACGAAGAGGAGCGCCCCCACGCCGAAAAGCAGGAGTCCGAAGACCACTCCCTTGCGATAGCCATAGCGGTTGATGAAATAGCCGGCTGGTATCGCCATCAGGAAATAGCCGAGATAGGTGGTGACCTGTATCAGGGCGGAATGGGTGATGCTGATATGAAGCTCATTCTGGAAGTGCTTGTTGAGCACATCCAGAATGGCACGGGCGAAGCCCCACAAAAAGAAGAGCGACGTGATTAATATAAAAGGAACAAGATATTTCTTGTCTGTAATTTTACTTTGTTCTGGCTGCATTTATTATTTCTTTTCTGTATCCAACATTTTCCAGACACCAGCAGCCAATGCGCCACCAACCAATGGGCCTACGATGAATATCCAGAGATTGGTCAATGCTGTGCCGCCCTGGAAGAGGGCAGGACCGATGGAGCGGGCTGGGTTTACGGATGTACCTGTATAGCGAATGCAGCACAAGTGAACCAGCACGAGCGAAAGGCCGATGGCAAGGCCGGCGAAGTTGTTGGTTGCACCATTGGTCTTGGCTGTAGCACCAAGCACCACCAATACGAAGACGAAGGTGAAGAACACCTCGGCGAGCAGACCGCCCAACATGGTGATGTTAGAGACGCCATTCGCCTGAAGGTCGTTGGCACCCGTACCGACAAGACCGGCAGAGGAAGTAAGGAGATAGAGGATGGCGGCACCTATAACACCACCGATGCACTGATAGATGACATAATTGACTGCATCCTTGCCACTCATTCTTCCACTCAGGTAAACGCCGAGGGTGATGGCTGGATTGATATGGCAGCCTGAGATGCCGCCGATGGTGTAAGCCATTGCCACCACAGCGAGACCGAACGCCATCGCTGTACCTACGACTGTTGCAGGTGCGCCATTGTCGCAGCCCAAACTAACGGCTGCACCGCAGCCCATCAACACGAGCACCATGGTGCCCACTAATTCTGCCAAATACTTTTTCATATTCTTGTTATTTAATAGGTTGATAAAAATCTTCATTTCCTTGCTTGAGTGGTACGGCGAGGATTTCCTTGCCTGAGTGGTACGGCGAGGAATTTCCTTGCTTGAGTGGTACGGCGAGGGCGCCGTACCTCCTATGATTGCTTTTTCTGGCAAGTATGGG
>CAVGLH010000297.1:0-2285 GCA_963630065.1 Bacteroides fragilis
GTGCTGATCGTGATGGTGGGCTTGATCTCGCTGTTCAACCTGCCTGTGGAGCAATACCCCGACATCGCACCTCCTACCGTCCGTGTGGAGGCAACCTATACGGGTGCCGATGCCGACGCTGTGATGAAATCTGTCATCATGCCGCTGGAGGAGAGCATCAACGGTGTGGAGAACATGCTCTACATCACCTCTACCGCCACCAACTCGGGTTCGGCACAGATCAACGTCTACTTCAAGCAGGGTACCGACCCCGATATGGCTACCGTGAACGTGCAGAACCGTGTGTCGAAGGCGCAAGGCTTGCTGCCGTCGGAGGTAACGAAAATCGGTGTCACCACGCAGAAGCAGCAGAACAGCTTCCTCCAGATTGGTGCCCTCGTGAGCACGGACGGAAAGTATGACGAGACCTTCCTCGCCAACTACCTCGACATCAACGTGGTGCCTGAAATCAAGCGTATCAACGGTGTGGGCGAGGTGCTGGAGCTTGGCGATACCTACAGTATGCGTATCTGGCTCAAGCCCGACCTCATGGCACAGTATCATCTGCAGCCATCCGACGTGACCCAGGTGCTCGGCGAGCAGAACATCGAGGCTCCTACGGGTGCCCTTGGCGAGGCTTCGCCCAACACGTTCCAATACACTCTGAAATACCACGGTCGATTGAAGAGCGTGGAGGAGTTCAAGAACATGGCCATCCGAAGCAATGACGACGGAACCGTGCTGCGCTTGAAGGACGTGGCTGAAGTGGAACTCGGACGACTCTCCTACAGTTACCACGGCGAGGTGGACAAGAAGCCTGGTGTTACCTTCATGACCTTCCAGGTGGCAGGTGCCAACGCTACGGAGGTGAACCAGAACATCTCCGCCAAACTCGAAGAGATGTCAAAGGCATTGCCAAAGGGTTGTGAGTTCGTGGAGATGCACAGCTCCAACAACTTCCTCTTCGCATCCATCCACGAGGTGGTGGAGACATTGATCATCGCCGTCCTCCTCGTAGTATTGGTGGTGTACTTCTTCCTGCAAGACTTCAAGAGTACGCTCATCCCCTCTATCTCTATCCTCGTTTCGCTCATCGGAACGTTCGCCTGCCTTTCTGTGGCAGGATTCAGTATCAACATCCTGACGCTCTTCGCCCTCGTGCTTGCCATCGGAACGGTGGTGGATGATGCCATCGTGGTGGTGGAGGCAGTCCAGTCGAAGTTTGACTCGGGATATAAGTCACCCTATCTCGCCACCCGCGACGCCATGCACGACGTGAGTATGGCTGTGGTTTCCTGTACGCTGGTCTTCATGGCCGTGTTCATCCCAGTATCGTTCATGGGCGGAACCTCGGGTATCTTCTACACCCAGTTTGGTATCACCATGGCAACGTCAGTGGGTCTCTCCATGATCTCCGCCTTGACCCTCTGTCCTGCGCTCTGCGCCATGATGATGAAGCCTACTGAGGGGGCTACCGATGCCCACGGCAATCTCTTGCTCGATTCCAACGGCAATCCGTTGGACGGACACAAGAAGGGCTTCAGCGGACGAATCCGCGCTGCCTACAACACCGCCTTCGGTGCATTGATGGGCAAGTACAAGCGAGGCGTGATGTTCTTCTTCCACCATCGCTGGCTGGCTTGGGCAGGACTGGCTGTCTCCGTGGTATTGCTCGTGGTTCTCATGACCACCACCAAGACAGGTTTCGTTCCTCAGGAAGACCAGGGTGTGATGATGATCAACGTAAGTACATCGCCAGGTAACACGCTGACCGAGACCAACAAGACCATGGACAAGATCGGCGACATCCTCGCCAAGCAGGAGGAGGTGCAGCACTTCAGTACGGTTGCCGGCTACGGTATGCTCTCCGGACAGGGAACGTCCTACGGTACCATCGTGGTGCGACTCAAGAGTTGGGACGAGCGCAAGGGCAAGGAACACTCCATCGACCAAGTGATGGCACGACTCAACGCAGAGTTCAGCAAACTGAAGGAGGCACAGGTGTTCGTATTCCAGCCCGCCATGATTCCTGGCTACGGTATGGGTAACTCCATCGAGATGAACATGCAGGACAAGACGGGCGGCGACAAGAAGGTATTCTACAACCACGTGATGAAGTTCCTGGGCGAACTGAACAAGCGACCCGAGATTGCCGTGGCATATACCTCTTACGGTATGAACTTCCCACAGGTAGCCGTCGATGTCGATGCTGCCAAGTGTAAGCGCGCAGGCATCTCTCCTTCCACCATCCTCGACGCTCTGGGCAGCTACTGCGGTGGTTCCTACGTGAGCAACTACAACGAGTT
>CAVGLH010000298.1:0-2253 GCA_963630065.1 Bacteroides fragilis
TCCCTCATAGTCGGGCTTGATGCCGAGGATAAACTCGCTGACGGTGTACCACATCCAGGCGGCTGTGCCCGTGAGCCATGAGTTCTTGCCCTCTCCGGGCTTGGCGGCATCCTTGCCCGCCACCATCTGGCAGTTCACGTAAGGCTCCACCTTGTGCAGCGTCTGGTATTTCTCCTCCACATAGCTGGGCAGAATCTTGGTGTAGTGGCTCCAGGCGTCGTTGCCTCGTCCGGCCACGGTCTCGCCGATGATGACCCACGGATTGTTGTGGCAGAAGATGCCGGCGTTCTCCTTGTAGCCCTCGGGATAGGAGGAAATCTCGCCCATCTCCACATGATAAACCGTGTAGGCAGGATTGTTGAGCACCATGCCGTGTTCGCACTCCAGACGTTCCTTCGCACTGTCCAAGGCCTTGTCGCAGAGACCGTCTTCCAGTCCGATGCCGGCCATCGTACACCAGCCCTGGCTCTCGATGAAAATCTTTCCCTCCTCGTTCTCGTCGCTGCCTATCTTGTTGCCGAAGAAGTCGTAGGCACGCAGGAACCATTCGCCGTCCCAGCCATGCTGCTTCACGGCCTCGCTCATCTCGTCCACGGCCTTCTGCATGCGCTCCGCCTCGGCGGTGTAGGCAGCCTTGTCTTCTGCCGAAGAGGCGTTCTTGGCCAGCTGGTGGCAGAGGGCCACATAGTCCTTGCCCGTCACCACAAAGAGGCCGGCTATCATGAGGCTCTCGGCCTTGCTGCCCTCGCCCTTGTTCTCCGTGGTTTGGAAACTCTCGTTGGGGTCCCATGAGAAACAGTTGAGGTTGAGACAGTCGTTCCAGTCGGCACGGCCTATCAATGGCAACTTGTGGGGGCCGAGGTTGTTGATGACGTGGTCCATACTTATCTTCAAGTGCTCGAAGAGCGAAACCTCGCTGCCTGGCTGGTTGTCGAAGGGCACCTGCTCGCTGAGGATGGAGAAGTCGCCCGTCTCCTTGATATAGGCCACGGTGCCGAATATCAGCCAGCATGGGTCGTCGTTGAAACCGCCGCCGATGTCGTTGTTGCCGCGCTTGGTCAATGGCTGGTACTGGTGGTAGCAGCCGCCGTCGGGGAACTGGGTGCTGGCGATGTCGATGATGCGCTGGCGGGCACGCTCGGGTATCTGGTGTACGAAGCCCACGAGGTCTTGGTTGGAGTCGCGGAAGCCCATGCCCCTGCCGATGCCGCTTTCGAAGAAGCTGGCCGAGCGGGACATGCAGAAGGTAATCATGCACTGATACTGGTTCCAGATGTTCACCATGCGGTCGAGCTTGTCGTTGCCGCTCTTCACGGTGAAGATGTTCAAGAGATTGTCCCAGTACTTGTTCAGTTCGGCGAAGGCAGCATCCACCTTCTCCGTGGTGTCGAACCGGGCCATCAAGGCATGTGCCTTCTCCTTGTTGATCACCTTCTTGGCGGCGAACTTCTTCTCCTGCTCGTTCTCCACATATCCCAGGAGGAAGATGAGGTCGCGGCTCTCGCCTGGCTGAAGAGTCACCTCGATGTAATGCGAGGCGATGGGGCTCCAGCCATGGGCGAAGCTGTTGCGTGGCTTGCCCTCGATGACAGCCTCGGGGTCGGCAAACTCGTTGTAGAGGCCGATGAAGCTCTCGCGGTCGGTGTCGTAGCCCTGTATCTCAGTGTTGACAGTATAGAAAGCATAGTGGTTGCGACGCTCGCGATATTCCGTCTTGTGATAGATGGTAGAGCCTTCCACCTCCACCTCGCCGGTAGAAAAGTTGCGCTGGAAGTTCTCCATGTCGGTGGCAGCGTTCCAGAGGCACCACTCTGCAAAGGAGAACACCTTCAGGTGTTTCACTTCAGAAGAATTGTTCCTGATGGTCATCTTCTGCACCTCAGCCCAGGTGTGGAGCGGAACGAAGAAGAGCACGCTGGCCTCCACGCCGTCCTTGCTGCCCGTGATGCGGGTATAGTTCATGCCGTGGCGGCACTCATAGCTGTCGAGCGGAGTCTTGCAGGGCTTCCATCCGGGGTTCCACACGGTGTCGCCGTCCTTGATGTAGAAGTAGCGTCCGCCGTTGTCCATCGGCACCCCGTTGTAGCGGTATCGGGTGATGCGGCGGAACTTGGCGTCCTTGTAGAAGGAGTAGCCGCCTGCTGTGTTGGAGATGAGCGAGAAGAAATCCTCGTTGCCCAGATAGTTGATCCAAGGCCAGGGGGTCTTGGGGTCTGTAATCACGTACTCGCGATTGGCGTCATCGAAATGACC
>CAVGLH010000299.1:0-2222 GCA_963630065.1 Bacteroides fragilis
CCACACCTTCCCTGCTCCAGATAGGCAACGTCCAGACTGCGCAGGTTGCTCAACTGGCCAAGCAGTGGAGACAGCTTTTTGAGGCAGTCTATAAACTGTGTTCGCGGCCTGGTCGCTATAAGTTTTACAAAGGCCAGCATCGCCAAGATGGCCACTGCCGAGGTGGGCAACTTGGGAAGGATGCGGCGTGCATCGTCAATGAGTGCCTGCTTGGTGCTGTGCTCCTCCACCAGCAGGCGTTCAATCATCAGGTCTATCAAGTCGTCGCTCAGCTCCTCCTTGCCCGACCGGATGTACTCCGTCATCGTTTCATGGACGGCAAACTGTATGGCGGGTTCCTGAAACCGCTGACGGACAACGGCCTCGACTTGCATCAGGCGTTCAAGCAGTTTATTGTTCATGACCTCAACGCGTTCTAACACCTTTTTTTCCGCCTCCTGCTTGCATAAGGCAAGCTCGGGCTTCAGCAATTCATGAACAAGGCGGAGCACCTCATCGCAGGACATACCATAATTATTATTGACGGTCGTGGCGTTGGGGTTCACGCTGCCTGCGTGCTGCACGTTAACATCGGTGAAGGAATTGTCCTTGCCGGGGTTTCCTGTTACTTTTATATCCATAGCTCTATTTTTGGGGGTCTCGGGAAAATGGATCGATTTTCCTAGGAAAAACGATCGATTTTCCCAGGAAAATTAATCGATGTCCAATTTGGACGGTAAATTTTTTCTGTCAAGTGTGAAGGTTTCCATATAGCGATCAAGGCGCGAGACGATATGACCATTGAGGGGATCTTTGCCCAAAGCCCCCCTTACCGTGTGTTCTCCATCGTTTTCCAAGGCAATGGCCAACGCCGTGGCGTTGTAAGCGTTTTTGTAGAGACCATAGCGGTCGAGATAGTGGATGATATTGGCCACCAGACTGCGGTTGAAATTGGTGCGTTGCTGTTTGCCTGGGTTGTAGATGCTGTCGGCGACGATGCCAAGGTCGAGGATACCCTCCCAGAGCTTCGTGTAGCCGTGCTTCCACTCCCCTTTCAGTCGGGGACGGAGGCGGTCGACGTAGTCCAGTATCTCAGTGCGGATGAGGGCGGTGTCGACGTTGGTGTCACCTTTCGTAGCTTTTGCCTTGGGTGTCACCTGGCCCTCTCCGTAGTGGTGGTGGGTCACGGTGACCGTCGTGGCGTTGGGGTTCACGTTGTCTGCGTGCTGCACATGAATCTCGGTAAAGGTGTTTCCCGTACCGGGATCGCCGTTGATGTTTATATCCATAGCGTTCTCTATTTTGATGATATTATACTGACTGTCAAGGTGAAAGAAGAAAGAAAGTTGCGGACAGGTTTCTTTCTCGCCTTCTATTTCTTTATGTTGTAACTTTGTGCTGTGTTTGTAACGCATCGCGCGCCGCACACACATTAATTAATTTATTGTTTAACCCGCCGGGCTGCGGAAACGCAGTAAATACGAAGTCCCCTACCGGCAAGGGGCAAAAGTTATGATACAAACACAGTTTTTCAAGACGTTCAACAAGTTGCTCAACGAGGACATCGTGACAGCGCGTATTGTGAACATGCAGTCGATGGACTTTGACGACTGGTGCGACTACCTTGCCGACGGCTCGACGTTGACAGCGGCCGACGTGAGTGCCGTGATGAAGCAGACTTGCAACCGTCTGCTCTCCATCATAGGGCTCAACACGAAGGTGGTGTGCTCTTCTGATGGTCTGACCTTCCGTCCGAAGGTGTCCGGCTCGCTCACCCAGAGCGAACTGAAGGCGAGGCTCGTGGCGAAGAAGGCGGCAGAGACCGACCCGGAGAAAGCCGCACTCATCGACGTAGACCGGGCCATCACGACCTCCGACCTGACCGTCAACGACTGCACCGTGAGCATCGTAGTGGACCTGCCCAAGAGCTGGAGCACCACCTTCCAACAGAAGGCGAAGCTGAAGCGTGTCACGAAGGCACTGACGGAGGTCGACTCGTCTGAGGCGACCGACGACACGTCGACAGACACGTCCAGCTCGGACAGCAGCCAAACCTCTGGTGGAGGTTCGGACGGCAGCACCACGACCCCTTCGGGTGACAGTGGCACGGGTGAGGACTGATGCCTGATGTCTCATTGGGTTAGCTTTTTTGACTCAATGCTCTCCGACTGCCGGATGCCCAGACCGCGTCCGGCAGTTTTCCTTTCCCCACCACCATTCCACGCTGCCCTGCAAAGGTACGA
>CAVGLH010000300.1:0-2181 GCA_963630065.1 Bacteroides fragilis
TTAACATTAACCGAAATATCCGAAATGAACGTAAGTATTTTCAAAGACATGACCAGCAAACTCCCCGTGCCTGGTCACCTCGAAGGAGTAGCCGACCTCGTCCGCAGCGATGGGAAGATAGCCGCCTTCACCCAGTCCTACCGCCAGACCGGCAGCAAGACCTTCAAGCACGAGTGTCCGCTCTTCGCCGTGGCCGTCCGCTTCGAGGGAGGCAAGGGAAAAAGCGATGTACGGCAACTCACGGGTATGAGCCTCGTGGACATCGACCACGGCGAACATATCGAAGAGATGAAGCAGAAGGCGATGGCCGACCCTCATACGCTGATGAGCTATATCACGATGAGCGGCAACGGACTTCGCGTCATCTTCACCTACGATGTAGCCCCGGAGTTTTCGGGCATTCCCAAGGATGCCGACGAAGTGAAGAAGTTTGAGGCATACTATCAGCAAGCCTTCTATGCCGGCAATGCCTACTACGAGCGGCTGCTCGGCGCCAAGGCCGACATGCAGTGCAAGAACATCACCCGACTGAGCGGTCTTGCCCACGACCCCGACGTGTTCCTTCGCCCGGAGTCGGAGGCGGTGCCCTTCACTGCCGAAGAAATCTCCACGGCCTCCACCGCCTATGCCAAGCAGAGCAAGGAAGACAAGCAACTGCAGCGCATCCAGACCTACTTCGACACGCTCATCGCGCCCCAGCTGGCGAAAGCCAATATCGTGTTCAAGAGCGGGAGCCATAACGAATATGTGATGCGGGTGGGCTACCGTCTCGCCGAGCGCCGCTTCCCGAAGAAGATTGCCCTCAAATGGGCCGTCGACCGCTTCGGCAAGGACTATCCCGACACCGCGCAGGTCATCAGCTCCTGCTTCGACAACGCTTCTCCACGCGGAAAGCAGGGAGGAGGAAGCGGTGGCGGCAACAGAGGCGATGCGAAGACTGCCTCGGTCGAAGAGATAAAATCGTTTCTTGACGGTCATGTCTCGCTGCGGATGAATGAGATTACCTCGCGTGTGGAATTTTTACATCAGTGTTGTTGGCAGCCCATCAACGACCGTGCCGTCAATTCCCTATGGAGCCAGATGTCCGCCGTCACCCGTGTCAACATCCAGGATGTGTATCGTGTCATAGAATCAGACTATGTCCCATTGTTCAATCCCTTCACGGAGTACTTGAAGAATCTGTGTGAATCTGTGAAATCTGTGGGAGAAAAAGACTATATCCGTGAGTTGGCGGCGAGCGTCCGTGTGAAGGGCGGCGAGCAGGAGCAAATCAAGTGGTATCTTTACCTGAAGAAGTGGCTCGTGGCGATGGTGGCGTCGTGGCTCTGCGACGATGTGGTGAACAACGTCATCCTCGTGCTCATCGGTGAGCAGGGTGCCTTCAAGACCACGTGGTTCAACTATCTCCTGCCCCCGGAGCTGAAGCAGTACTTCTACACGAAGACCAACGCCAACCGCATGTCGAAGGACGACCTCCTGACGCTTGCGCAGTATGCCCTCGTCTGCTGCGAAGAGCTGGACACCATGCGCCCTGCCGAGCTCAACCAGCTCAAGGCAGCCGTCACCATGCCCAGCATCGACGAGCGTGCCGCCTACGCCCACTATCATGAGCACCGCAAGCATATCGCCTCGTTCTGCGGCACGGGCAACAACACCCAGTTCCTCAGCGACCCCACCGGCAACCGCCGCTGGCTTCCGTTCGAGGTGGAGAGCATCGTCTCCCCCAGGGAGCATCCTTTCCACTACGAAGGCATCTACAGCCAGGCTCTGGCGCTCTACAGGAGCGGCTTCCGGTATTGGTTTTCGAAGGAGGAAATCCAGGAGCTGAACCGCCACAACAGGCAGTTTGAGACCCCACGCCTCGAACACGAGCTGGTGGACTTGTTTTTCCGCAAGCCCCTCGACACCGAGCTGGGCGAGTTCATGTCCGTGGCGCGTGCCCTGCAGATCATCAGCAACGGCATCAGCCAGAAGCTGAGTGCCGTCAACGTGGGCAGGGCGTTCGCAGAGCTGGGCTTCAAGCGGGTGCGCACCACCAACTGCCGCGGCTTCATCGTGGTCTGCCGCACGGCGGAGGAAATCAAGGCGTTCCAGCACCGTCTCCTTGCCGACGCAGAGTATGACACATGACACTTATGACACATGTTTTTTAAAATCCCCTCGCGCGCAGGCAGGAAAACA
>CAVGLH010000301.1:0-2177 GCA_963630065.1 Bacteroides fragilis
TACGACCCCGACTTCGGCGCGCGCCCCGTGAAGCGAGCCATCCAGGACTACGTGCTCAACGACCTGAGCAAGCAGATTCTCTCCGAGCAAGTGAGCCGCGAGAAGCCGATTACCATCGACCATACCGAGGAAAATGGGCTAGAGTTTAAGAATCAGTAGTACAGATAGTTAACCCACATTGCGCAACCAATTCTTCCGAAAGGTTAAATTGCCCGTTGTTTTACTTAGTATTCACTGAATTAATGTTAGGCATAACTTGGAGCGCAGCAAACTTTCCGCTCCAAGTTATGCCATAAAAACAAATTTTGAGTTTCTTGGCTTTTAACTGTCACTGTCACCTGTCACCACTTGGGTGTTGTTTTCTAAGGAAACGATAGTCGGGAAATCGAACCATAATCGCAATAGGTAATCAAGAGATTTCTTGACCTATCGCAAATATCCCTTAAAAAAGAGAATTAACGCACGGGAAAATTTGGTGGTTTCAAAAAAAAATCGTAATTTTGCGGCATAATTTCGGGGCGTGTGAAAACGGCTCTGCATGTAGAACAAAATAGTAGATAAAACTCTATTCAAAATATCAAAAAAGGCAATGGCTGAAACAAAGAAAATCAAGACAGCGTTGGTGTCTGTCTTCCACAAGGACGGCTTGGACGAGTTGCTCGCAAAGCTCAACGAAGAGGGTGTCAAGTTCCTGAGCACCGGCGGTACTCAGAAGTTTATCGAGTCGCTCGGTTATGAATGCGAGAAAGTAGAGGATGTCACCACATATCCATCAATCCTCGGTGGCCGTGTGAAGACTCTTCACCCCAAGATATTCGGAGGCATTCTGGGCCGCCGCGACAACGAGGGCGACCAGGAGCAGATGAAGCAGTATGAGATTCCAAGCATCGACCTCGTCATCGTAGACCTCTATCCGTTCGAGCAGACCGTGGCGAGCGGTGCAAGCGAGGCCGACATCATAGAGAAGATCGACATAGGCGGCATCTCGCTGATTCGCGCCGGAGCCAAGAACTTCAAGGACGTGGTGATTGTGCCGAGCAAGGCCGAGTATGGCGTGCTGCTCGACATCCTCAAGGAGAAGGGTGCGGAGACCAGCATCGAGGACCGCAAGATGTTCGCCATGCGCGCATTCGGCGTAAGCTCTCACTACGACACAGCCATCCACGAGTGGTTCGCAAAATAAGTGAAGAGGGAAGAGCGAAGAGGGAAGAATTCAATTGCAAAAGCTATTGTCTTAACTCCTTAACTCCAAAACTTCTTAACTTCTCATAAAGAATATAAAAGTAAAAAAGGAAAATGGGTTTTTTTTCATTCATACAAGAGATAGCAATGGACCTGGGTACGGCCAACACCATCATCATCAGCGATGATAAGATTGTGGTGGACGAGCCCTCTGTCGTGGCCCTCGACCGCCGCACCGACAAGATGATTGCCGTGGGCGAGAAGGCCAAGATGATGTACGAGAAGACGCACGACAACATCCGCACCATCCGCCCCCTGCGCGACGGCGTGATAGCCGACTTCACCGCCTGCGAACAGATGATGCGCGGGCTCATCAAGATGGTGCACACGGGCAGCCGCCTGTTCTCGCCCTCGCTCCGAATGGTCATCGGCGTGCCTTCCGGCTCTACCGAGGTGGAGCTGCGCGCCGTGCGCGACTCTGCTGAGCATGCCGACGGACGTGATGTCTACCTCATCTTCGAACCCATGGCCGCAGCAATCGGCATCGGCATCGACGTGGAGGCTCCGGAGGGCAACATGATCGTCGATATAGGCGGCGGAAGCACCGAGATTGCAGTCATCTCGCTCGGCGGCATCGTGAGCAACAACTCCATCCGCACCGCCGGCGACGACCTCACCGCCGACATCCAGGAATACATGAGCCGCCAGCACAACGTGAAGGTGAGCGAGCGCATGGCCGAGCGCATCAAGATACACGTGGGCTCAGCCCTCACCGACCTGGGCGACCAGGCTCCCGAAGACTTCATCGTGCACGGCCCCAACCGCATCACGGCTCTGCCTATGGAGGTGCCCGTGTGCTACCAGGAGATAGCCCACTGCCTCGACAAGACGGTGGCCAAGATAGAGAACGCCGTGCTCTCGGCGCTGGAGAACACTCCGCCCGAGCTTTACGCCGACATCGTGAAGAACGGCATCTGGCTCTCGGGCGGCGGCGC
>CAVGLH010000302.1:0-2163 GCA_963630065.1 Bacteroides fragilis
CCGACAAACAATAAAGATTGCTAAAAAAGAGGGAGTTGCTTGGAACGTGGCGGGAAAAAGTGTATCTTTGCATAAGAAAAGCGAGATGTATGGCAAGAAAATTATATCCCATAGGAATACAGACCTTTGAGCGTGTGCGTAAAGAAGACAACCTGTATATAGACAAGACGGAATACGTCTATCGTATGACACATACTGACGGGAAGTATTTCTTCTTGAGCAGGCCGCGCCGCTTCGGCAAGTCGCTCCTGGTATCCACTTTCCAAAGCTATTTCGAGGGCAAGAAGGAACTCTTCAAGGGACTTGCCATCGAGGGGCTGGAGAAGGAGTGGACGGAATATCCCGTGCTCCACTTCGACCTGAGCAAAGGCAAGCACATGGCAAAGGAACAGCTTGAGGAACATTTGGGCTATCTCTTGGAAGACTATGAAATAAAATATGGCATAACGAACCATCGAAATGGTATAAACAACAGATTCTGTGACCTGGTGGAATTTGTTTACAAAAAAAACGGCAGGCAGGTGGTGGTGCTCGTCGACGAGTATGACGCACCGTTGCTGGACGTGGTGCACGAGGAGGAGAACCTGACGGCACTGCGCGACATCATGCGCAATTTCTACAGTCCGTTGAAGGCATGTGAGCCGATGCTCCGCTTCGTCTTCCTCACAGGCATCACCAAGTTTTCGCAGCTCAGCATCTTCAGCGAGCTGAACAACATCATCAACGTGAGCATGGACGAGCCTTACGCCGGCATCTGCGGCATCACCAAGGAGGAACTGCTCACGGACATGAACGAAGACATCGAAAGGCTTGCACAGCATCTGGAACTGAGCACGGAAGAGACCGTCGTGAAGCTGAAAGAGAATTACGACGGTTACCATTTCTGCTGGCCGTCGCCCGACGTGTTCAACCCCTACAGTCTGCTGAATTGCTTTGCCAAGGGGGAGCTGGACGATTTCTGGTTTGGCTCCGGCACGCCCACTTATCTCATCAACATGATGAGGAAGTACGACTTCTTGCCTGCCGACCTGGGCGAGACGATCGAGGTAGGCAAGAAGGATTTTGACGCGCCTACCGAGACGATGACCACCATCATCCCCTTGCTTTACCAAAGCGGATATATGACCATCAAGGGGTATGACAGAGAGACAAGGCTATATCAGTTGGCCGTGCCCAACCAAGAGATAAGGGTGGGTCTGTATGGCAGTCTCTTGCCTTACTACCTGACGGACAAGTCGGCGAAGGGCAACACCGCCATCGCCAAGATGTCGGTGCTGGTGAAGAAGGGCGACATGGACGCCGCCTTCTCTCTGCTGAACGATTTTCTGGAGACCGTGCCCTACTGCGACAACACCAACTACGAGGGGCATTGGCAGCAGACACTCTACATCATGTTTGCCCTGCTCACTGACTATCGCATCGTCGTGGAGCAGCATGTGGCAAAAGGCAGGACGGACATGACGATGGAGACCGCCGACACCATCTATGTGATGGAATTGAAGTTTAACAAGAGCGCAAAGGAGGCGCTCGACCAGATCAGCAACCGCCACTATGCCGAGGCTTTCGCCATGAGCGGAAAGCGGGTGGTGAAGATAGGGCTGAACTTCGAGGCGAAAGACGGGATGAACAGCCTGAAATGGCTGGTAGAATAATTCTAGTTGTCAATCATGTGGCTTGCATGATTGACAACTGAACCAATTCCCAAACCTTACTGTCTAACATGAAATAGGGGATGGCCTTTTTGCTATCCTCGGAGAAATAGAAAAACAAATGTTTGATGCCTGGGGCATCCGGATATTCGTAGGCTTCGATTTTCACAATGTCGATACCTTGCGACTGTAGGGTCGCAAGGAGGAGTCGGCGTTGCTTTTTCGTAAGCTGCTTATAGCGTGTATATATCGTATTGATGTCGTATGTCATAATCGGATTTTCTGTTTATGGCTGCGAAGTTAACAAAATATTTTTTATTACAGTTATGTTTCGACTAAAAACATTGACAATTTTGGGCAGTAAGGCTGAATTGGCTTCACTGCCAGAGGGCAAACTGCTCATCAATACCGTAAATGCCCACTCTTTCAACACCGCCAAGAAGGACAAGCTCTTTGCCGAGGCACTGACCCGGGGCGACGTGCTGATACCCGACGGCGTGAGCATCGTGAAGGC
>CAVGLH010000303.1:0-2132 GCA_963630065.1 Bacteroides fragilis
AGGGAGACACCAAGCAGACGCTCTGGGGACTCTTCGGCGGACTGCTCTTCTGGACGGGCTGGATAGAGTTCCTCTTCCAGTATTATGCCACACGCTACGGCACGCAGCCGGAGATGGAGAACGGCGAGGTGGTGACTCGTCCCGAGTATCTCATTCTCCCTGCCACCTTCGGTCTGTGGATGATGATGATGACGATGTACATCTTCTCCACGAAGAACGGGTGCAACTTCATCAACTGGTGGCAGCGCACGCTCTTCCGTTCCCGCAAGAACGAGATAGCCGCACGTCCGATGACGCACCATACGAGCATCGTCACCTTCATGGAGCTGAACATGATTCTCTGGACCAGCTACCTCCTCCTGATGTTCTGCTACGACAAGAACTTCCTCGGCGACCATCACCCCGTCACCTCCATCATCGCCGCGGCTTGCCTGATAGGCAGTTTCTTCATCTTCAAGAAGCAGTTGCGCTTGAGCACCTGGGGTGCCAACATCCGCATGGCCATCGCCACGGTCATCGTGTTCTGGGTGCCGGTGGAAGTGTTGGGCCGTCTCAACTTCTTTAAGGAGATATGGATAGAGCCGGAAAAATACGCCACTCAGATGATTTGCATCCTCGTGGCGTTCGTGGCCTTGCTCGCCTATATCATGATAGCGGCAAGGAAGAAGAGCAAGTAACATTGTTTGCCTAGAATTCTCATATCTCTAAATGATAGAGTCAGCCCCCACCTTGGAAGCGTCCAGGATGGGGGCTGAAAAAAATATGTAAGGATGTAAGTTTAGAGCTTGATCTTATAACCAACGGTCACCTGAAGCACGCTGTTTTTGCCGTTATTGTAGCCCTTTTCGATCTTGGAATCCTTGGCAATATTTGTCACGCCAATGTTGTAGCGGGCATCGATGATGATATTGCAGAACTCATAAGAGATGCCCACGGGGATTGCAAAGTCAAAAGAATTGCAATTGTCCTTTATGTCATCTTCTTGGTGCTTGTCAGCTTTGACTGCATACCCACTGGCTGTGACATCAAATTTGCTCTTTGCCGAGAGCAGTATGCCAGGCTGAATTCCTGCCTTGATGGCAAAGCCCTTGAAAAGATACACGTTGGCAAGGATAGGGATGTTGAGGTAGGAAAGTGCTAACTTGCTTTTATCATCGATGCTTACATCTTCGCTATGTATGTAACCACTTCTTTTGCTTCCCTGCTGTGAATAGAGCAGACCAGCGGTTACTGCAAATGCCTTGCTTACCTGGTAGCCTGCCTCAGCTCCTGCTACAAAGCCTACGCTTTCCTTTCCTTCTGCCGTGATGTTATAGTCAGAAACGGTGAATTTATAGGGTTGGTCATAAGCGCTGTTGGTTACGTTTGTAACGTTTATACCAACCTTTGGTGTGATGGAGAATGTGCCTGCCTCGGGCTGTGCGAAGGCACAGGCTGTTGCCATGAGGGCAACGAAAAGTGATGTAATCTTCTTCATAATCTCTAAAATGTTTATATTATTGTTAAATTTTTTGCAAAGGTAATACTTTTTGTTCATATTGCCAATAAATTTGTTTTTTTTGTGTGACAATCAAATAAAAAAGTGTAACTTTGCGGCGGAAATATACATATAACATAAAATTAGGATCTCTATGAAAAGAATCAAAACGACCTTAGGATGGATGGTCTTGGCTTTGACCATCGGACTTGTCACATCTTGTAGCAAAGACGACGACGGTACGCCAGACTCACCTGAGCCACAGCCTGTCGCTAAAACAGTAATTCTTGACACCGACATCACTTCCTCTACGGATGATGTTGTGACGATGGTAGCCCTCTACAATCTGATGAACCAGGGGGTGATTGATTTGAAAGCAATCATGGTGGACCGAATGGGTGATATGAACCCGAAGTTTGCCGACATTATGAACACTTATTACGGACACCCCTACATCCCTATCGGTATGGTACACGACGGCGCAGAAAATCCCAAGGTGTGGATTGACTATGGCAAAATGGCAGAGCCGGAAACATATACCGACGAACCAGTGTTCAAACGCACCCTCTCCAATGCGCAAATTGCTGAGCTGCCCGATGCCGCCAAGCTCTACCGCAAGATTTTGAGCCAATGTCCCGACAGTTCCGTCACGATT
>CAVGLH010000304.1:0-2120 GCA_963630065.1 Bacteroides fragilis
GCTGCGCCTCGTCGATGCGCAGTCCCATACCGTTCACGAGAATCATGTCGTAGTCTTCGAGGTGGTCGAAGTCGTCGGTGGTAATCTCACTAAGTTTGATCATTCCATTGTCGTTGGCATTGGAAATCTGTCCAAGGGCAATGGCCTGATAGTTGAGGAAGGCGATGCGGGTGGTTCCCACCCAGGCGGTGTAAGCCTTCGCCAATCCTCCCAGCACAATCACGGCGAGCAACGCCAGGAATATGTACTTTTTCTTAATTTTTTTTGTCTTTCCTAATCCTATTTTCATACTAATCTTTGTTTCGGGGGTGCAAAGATAAGGCTTATTTAGAAAACAGGCAATACCAACAAGTGATGATTTTTACGTTTTCACTACCTAGTAGTAGGTATGATTTTCCCTTCATTCTCCCTCTCTTTACCCAGAAATAATGAAAGGAACATCGTGAAAGTGCATCTCACGACAGTCGCTTTTTCTTTCTTTTCTGCCTCCTCAGGATGATGTAGCCCGAGAGGAGTATCAGCGTGATGAGGAGACCGGAGAAGAAGACGAAGAGGTCGGAGAGAGGCCCGAGAAACGGCGAATAGCAACGCCCCGTGTGCAGTTCGAGGGCCAGGTTCCAGAGCGACATTTTTGCATTCTCCATCTCTTCGGGCATGCTGAGCCCCTCTGCGCCCCTGGCGTATTCGAAGACGATGGGCTTGCCACCCAGAAGATCCTCGGAATATCCAGTCACCGTGGAATTGGAGATGGGGCGCATCGACTTCTGCACGCTCGGCTTGCCCGTGAAGTAGTCCACGACCTTTCCCGTCTGCGGATTCCAGCGGAACATGCCGCTGAAGGAGCCCACCAGCCATTCGCCTTGGCTTTTTCTCTCGAACACGTTGATGCCCATCGGGCTGACGGCCGATGTCCTCTCCTTGTCGAAGAACACGGGGGCTGTATTGAAGTTCTCGTCCACCCTGGCGAATCCGTCGGAGGTGGAGAGGAGCCAGCACCCTTCAGCCGCATCCCATCGGATGGCTCTCAGCTTGTCTTTCCACACGTTGCCGTCTTCCACCTTCTGGTCGGTATTCACCAGCACGAGCGGCACCATGAGGGGCGGCCTGAGGCACATGCCCGTGGCCGAGAGCCAAAGCGTCAGGACGATGGTGAAATAGCCCGTGCGGTTGTGCCACTTCTGGTTCCATACCATCTGCCTGCCCATCTTCTTCATCACCTCCCTGGCCCCCTTCCGCTTCTGGCGGCGGATGCCGTAAGGAAGGATGAAGAGGATGATGCCGGTGATGGAAAGCACGACGAGCACTAGGGCGACGGCATCCACCACCAGCTTGCCCGGCAAACCGAAGAATTCGCCGCTATGCAACTTCCACACCGTGCGGAAGAGCGTAGTCTTGGGCGTATAGCCATCGGGAGCCTTCAACACCTGCTTGTCGGGAAAGAACACCGCGTCACGAGACAAAATCACCACCTTCGAGCTGTCCTTGTTCAGGGCGATGTCTGTGATTCGGGTGTCATTGCCTGCCAACGGGATGTTCTTCCATTCCTTTCCGTTCCATCGGTACACGTCATACTGGGTGGCCATCCAGACGTTTCCGTCCCTGGTCTTCACGATGCTGCGCACGTTGCGGTTGTCGGCGCCTTCGGGCAGTCCGGCATTGCACTGCGTCCAGTGCCCGGCCTGGCGGTCGGTGAGCCAAACGCCGGCAACTCCATACACCAGCACCGAGTCGCCACCAATGGAGACTGTGCCCCGAACGACACCATTGTTGAAGTTGGAGATATGATAGCTCGACGGCAGCCACCATCTGCTCACCTCGCAATTTCTCAAGAGAGCGCGATGGTTCAAGAGGATACCCGACACACAAAACACCAGCATAAAGACCGACAGCACCAGTCCCGCCCAACGGTGATATTTCTTCCAAGTAAAAATCTTCTTCATCTATAATCTTTTTTTCGGGGTGCAAAGTTAAGGATTTTCCAGAAAAGGGGCAATACCTACAAATTATGATTTTAGCGAGATTTATTTTTTAGTGACGATAAAAAACAACTTGGTACAGAGAGGGCGTGTTACTTTGGATTGGTACAGCGAGGGCGCTGTACCTCCTACAGTTACCCATAC
>CAVGLH010000305.1:0-2103 GCA_963630065.1 Bacteroides fragilis
CTCTCTGCGAGAGCTTGGGAAGTTAAGGGACAACAGTCTTATTGCTGAGTATTCGCCCTCAAGAGAGAAAGGCTAATGTCCCTTAACTTCTCTCTAACTTCTTTAACTTCTCTAACTTCCCTACATCAGAAACTTGAATAATTATAATAAGAAACGAACAAAGAAAAATGAAGAAACTATTATATTTCGTGGCCATTCTTTTCGCCACATCAACCGTTACGACAACCACCAGTTGCAAGTTTGCCCCCAACCAAGACGACGGCGACACCGTAGCCGCCAGCGTGTTCTACCCAGAGGACACGACCACCGCCCACGGCAAGAAGCTGAGCAAGAACACCTCTGCCCAAAAAGCCATCATAGACAGTGTGGGGATGTATTATGTAGGCAGCGGCTCCACCAAGGACAGAATCCAGCTCGTCTCCTACCCTTCCCGCCGCGACACCTTATCATATAGTAAGACCAGGCACGTGAAGGTGAAGGGCAATGCCGACATCGACCACGTGGTGAAGGTGGACTTCTACCTTTTGAATGGCAAAGACTCGCTCGTGAAGTATGTGGAGGAAGTGGATATATCTCAGAATTGAGTATTTTAGCACCTATTATTTCTCGGATTTGAGTATTTTAAGCTGAATTATTTCTCGGATTTCAATATTTTCACTACCTTTGCGTTTGGAATTCAAACACTTACAATTATGGAAGAATACATTCATAGAAATATCGACAAACAACTCTTCGCATGGAAAGAAGAATCCATGCGAAAGCCGCTGTTGCTTCGAGGTGCCAGACAGGTAGGAAAATCTTCGGCTGTAAGGCATTTCGGAAAGCAATTCAAATACTTCGCAGAAGTCAACTTTGAAAAGAACAAAGCTGTGAAGACATTCTTCCAAGGAGACATAGATGTCCATCTGATTGCTCAAAAAATCAGCAGCTACATCAACGTGCCCGTAGAAGAAGGCAAAACCCTACTTTTCCTCGACGAGATACAAGAATGCCCCGAAGCTATCATGGCACTACGATTCTTCAAGGAAGACTATCCCGAGTTACATGTCATCGCTGCAGGTTCACTCCTGGAATTCACCCTCCAGAAGCTTCCAACATTTGGTGTAGGAAGAATCCATTCACTCTTTATGTATCCTATGACATTTGATGAATTCCTGATTGCCAACCAAGAGGACTCGCTCATTTCTATACGAAACGAAGCAAACAGTAGCCATCCTCTGGAACAGCCATTTCATGACAAGCTTGTAGAGTACTTCCGTACTTATCTGCTTGTGGGCGGAATGCCAGAAGCTGTACTGGCCTGGATAAAAACGCACGATTTCAACCGGTGCAGAAACATACAGGAAGACATCATCCTCACCTACGAGGACGATTTCGGAAAGTATAAAAAGAGAGCCAATCCTGACTTACTCCGCACAACCATGCGTGGTGTCTGCCATCAAGTTGGTGAGAAATTGACCTACAAGCAGATTTCGGAAGACTATCAAAGTTCGCAAATCAGAGAGGCCATCCGCTTATTGACACTTGCAGGAATCGTCACCCCCATCGTATCAACTTCAGGAAATGGCATTCCGCTGGATGCGGAAGCTGACGAGCGAAGCATGAAGATTCTCTTCCTAGACCCCGGCTTGCTGTTGGCAGTACTTCAGCTAGAAGGCAACCTTGCCCAACAACTGATAGAACTCATTACAGCCGGCACTCCCCAGGAACTTGTCAACAAAGGAGGGCTCACAGAAATGGTTGCTGGTCTTGAGCTCATGCGCTATAAACCTTGCATCCAACGCCAAAAGATGTTTTACTGGGAGAAAAAGGGCAAAAGCGTCGCCGAAATAGATTATCTCGAAATTCACAACATGAAGATAACCCCTATAGAAATAAAATCGGGCACACAAGGCGGCATGAAGAGCCTGTGGCTATTCATGAGGGAGAAAAAGCTGCAAGAAGCCTACCGCTGTTCGCTCGAAAACTTCGGGGAATTCGATTATATCGACAAGGAGGACAACGATGCCGTCAGACATGTCACCATCTTGCCTCTCTTTGCCTTGTCCTTGTTGAGAAGCTCTGAAAATATTGCAGATTTTTGAATTATGTGACGATAAAAAA
>CAVGLH010000306.1:0-2093 GCA_963630065.1 Bacteroides fragilis
AGTGGAAGAAGGGCGACGTGGTTCGCGTTCACTTCGACATGGAGGCACGCACCGTTCGTGCCAACAACAAGGTGGAGGCCGACCGCGGCTGCATCAGCGTGGAGCGCGGTCCTATCGTTTACTGTGCCGAGTGGCCCGACAACAAGGGTTTCGACATCATGAACATCCTGGAGAACCGCGAGCCTCAGTTCACCGAGGGCAAACTTTCCTACGATGGTTTCATCGACCCCAAATACAAGAATGTATTGACACTCTACAAGGGTCAGGAGATGAACACACTCACCGAGAATGTGCAGACCCTCGCCTACGACAAGAGCGGCAAGCTCACCACCAAGGACGAGACCCTGAAGCTCATCCCCTACTTCGCATGGGCTCATCGTGGCAACGGCAATATGAAGGTATGGTTGCCGCAGGACGTGAAGGCCGCCAAGCCGTCAGCCCCCGCCACCCTTGCCTCCCAGGCCAAGGTGGAGTTCTCCTCCCCCGTTCCTGCCAAGAGCAGCATCACCGACGGTCTTGTTCCTGCCGACGAGAACGACCGCAGCATCCCTTACTGCCACTGGTGGCCCAAGAAGAACACCACGGAGTGGATCACCTACACCTTCCCCGAGGCCAAGGAGATCAAGACCAGCACCGTATATTGGTACGACGACCAGCCATGGGGCGGTTGCAAGGTGCCAGACAGCTGGAAGCTCTACTACCAGGACGAAGCCGGCAACTGGAAGGAAGTGACAGGTGCCGACGGCTACCCCACCCTGAAGGGCACCGCCTGCAACGTGAACTTCGACCCCGTGAAGACCAAGGCCGTGAAGCTGGAGCTGAAGCAGCCCGAGACCCACTCCTGCGGTTTGTTTGAGTGGAGCGTGAAATAAATGTCAGCAAGATAATTATAAATGCCGAGACGTCTCAAAAGATGTCTCGGCATTTTTTATAACTGTCTTAAAAAGGGGAGTACCATACAGCATCAACTGTATAGACTTGATGAATCGCTTGCATCTGCGCATGTCTTCCGTTTCAACCTCAAGCATGTTGCGCAGAACAGGAATCCCCTGTTGTCCAAATACTTGCATAAATCACCTGGTAAAGACGAGAAAGTCTCCGGCCAAAACCGCTGTAAACATAGGTATAGATGACTTCGCCAAACGGAAAGGGCATTCTTATGGCAGCGTCATCGTAGACCACGATACCAACAAGATATTGGAGCTGATAGACTCCAGGGACTCAAAAGTCGTTGCAAACGTATTGGAGCGGTACCATAACGTGAAGA
This sequence comes from Bacteroides fragilis, assembly GCA_963630065.1. Lineage (GTDB taxonomy): Bacteria > Bacteroidota > Bacteroidia > Bacteroidales > Bacteroidaceae > Prevotella > Prevotella fragilis_A. The sequence continues at coordinate 1,268 of CAVGLH010000306.1, forward strand.
GTGTCACTCGTGACAGGGGAAAATGCTTTATCAAGGCCATAAGGCAAGGTGCGCCTTCCGCAACGGTCATAGCAGACAAGTTTCATGTCATCGAAAACTTAACGAGTGCCGTGTTTCCACAGTTGCAGCTAAGGTTCCTGCAAGTGAGAAAGAAGTTGCTCTCCAAAGGGATGATTGGCCCCAGAATCCCTCAAATAGATAAAAAATGGCTTTATTCCAACATATATTCCGTTGTGGATGCTATGTGCAAGGATGCCCGGAGAACACAGAAAATGGCAGAATGGTGTCTCTTCATGCAGCTTTATGCCAGGCAGGGACTGTCGCTGAAGGAAATCCATGAGAAAACAGGATTCAGTGGGACGAAGATGGGAAAATTAAGAGATACGTCCTATGAAAGCCTGCTCAATGAGGAACAGCGTTGGGTGTATGACAATATGGAGGCGGTCACCAAACGAATTCTGTGCAAGAACTCTTTGGAGTATTCAAAAATGCTAAAAGAATTATGGGCGGAAGGGCTGGCATCCACCTCTTGGAATTGAAGGTCTCCTCAAACTTAGATACATAAATGTACTAAAATTTGAGAAGAGCCAAAAGTTTTTCTTAAAAAAAACTGCCATCTGTCACCAAAAGCAACTTAAGCACCTACACATCAATATGTTACGTTGGTTGCAGATGAAATATATTATTCACTATCTGCCACCCTTTTTGGCCTATCTGCCACCTTTTTGGGCCTATCCGACACCTTTTTTCAACTTTTCGACAGAAATAGCAGTAAGCGTCTCCGCATTTATACCTTGTCTCGCTCTCCAAAAGTTTGTACCTTTGC
>CAVGLH010000307.1:0-2023 GCA_963630065.1 Bacteroides fragilis
AATTTATTTTGTATTGTCTTCGATTTGCAGTACCTTTGCACCCCGAAACCCTTGGCAAGGAGTGCCGAGCGGCTTCGTTTATCAATCATTTTAATAACATTTTAATGTACAAAACAATTTTCAACAAGCGCAGCAGCCTCTGGTTCAACCGCTTCTCCAACAAGCATTATGCGCTCTTCTCCGTATTGGGAAGAGAGGTGCTCGTGGGTGCCCTGAGCGTAGCCACATTGAGCCACGCCAAGGCAGAGGGCATCAGCACCGAGGGCATGAAGGCAGACTCCACCCTCTACAAGGGCGGAAAGGCCTATGAGCTGGATGCGGTGAGCGTGACCGGCTCGCGTGCGCCGATGACTGTGGAACAGTCGCCCAAGATTGTGTCTGTCATTACCCGCGACGACATTCATCGTGCGGCGGCGCAGACCATCAACGATGTATTGAAATTAGCCACGGGCGTGGATGTCCGTCAGCGCGGTGGCTTTGGTGTTCAGACGGACATCTCCATCAACGGTGGAACCTTCGACCAGATTACCATTCTCCTGAATGGGGTCAACATCTCCAACCCGCAGACGGGGCACAACGCCTCCGACTTCCCCATGGCCCTCGCCGACATCGACCACATCGAAGTGCTTGAAGGGGCAGCTTCGCGACTCTTCGGAACGTCCGCCTTCAACGGTGCCATCAACATCGTGACCAAGAAGGCGCAGGACTCCCGTGTGCAAGCCAACGTGGAGGGAGGTTCCTTCGGCAGCTTTGGGGCGCAAGGACGATTGCAGACAGCTTTCGAGACAGGCAAGTGGAGCCACTCCTACTCCGTGAGCGGAGGCTATAAGCGAACGGACGGAGGTACGGAGAACAGCGACTTCGAGAAGGGACAAGGCTACGGCAACTTCGCTTTCTCTTACGACCATCGCTTTGACATCGGGGTGCAAGCGGGCGTCGCCACGCAGAGCTATGGGGCGAACACTTTTTATTCCGCCAAGTACAACAACCAATACGAGAAGACCAAGCACGGCATCGTCTCCCTCAACCTGAGCCTCCACGACCAGGCGAAGACTTGGGAGGTTTCCCCCACCCTGCATTATAACAAGTTCAAGGACCACTACCAGTTAATCCGCGGACAGGAAGGTGCCAAGGCTGGCGAGAACTACCATGACCTCGACATCTGGGGCGGCGGACTGAACGCCAACCTCTCTTGGTTCCTGGGCAAGACGGCCGTGGGCTTCGACATCAGCAAGGAGCGCATCTACTCCACAGCCCTCGGTCTGGCTCTTGCAGAGAACGACTACAAGGACATTTCCGGCTCCGACCGAAAGTACGACCACAAGGGTGAGCGCACCAATACCAACATCATGCTGGAGCACAACTTCATCTTCGGAGGCTTTACTCTCTCTGCCGGCGTACTCGCCAACAAGAACACGGGTCTCGACAACGACTTCCGCTTCTATCCCGGCGTGGACGTAAGCTATCGCCCGAACGACAACTGGAAGGTGTACGCCTCCTGGAACAAGGCTCTCCGTATGCCCACCTACACCGACCTGTATATAAGTAATGTGGTGCAGCAGGGCGACAACACCTTGAACCCCGAGAAGAACTCCACCTTCAAGGTAGGCACGCAGTATCGCCGTCCCGGCTTCTCCGCCGTGCTGAGCGGTTTCTATGCCCACGGCACGGATATGATCGACTGGGTACAGACCTCGGCGACAGAGCAGCAGGACAGTAAATATCATGTGATGAACATCGGCAAGCTCAACAACATGGGCTACAACCTCGATGCCACCATCTACATGCAGGAGCTGATACCGCATTGCTTCATCACTCGCGTCAAGCTCGGCTATGCCTACATCTACCAGGACCACAAGACGGATGCCACCATCCTGAAGTCGCTCTACGCCCTGGAGTACTTGAAGCACAAGGCCGTGCTCGGCCTCGACCATCAGATATGGAAGAAGCTCTGCGCCTCCTGGAGCGTGCGCTGGCAGCAGCGCATGAACGGCTACCACCCCTACACCAAGGTGGACTGCAA